>JBBARD010000017.1:25979-43688 GCA_040399965.1 Methylocystis sp.
GCAGCTTCACCGAGTCCATGGTCAACATGCGATTGACCGAGAAATGACGGCCGACATCGCGCAGGAATTCGATATAATTCAGACCGGCCAGCCAGTCGGCGTTATCGAGCATCCTGGCGTCGGTCGGACCTTCCCCGAAGGTCAGAAACCGTTCGAAGACCCTGCGGATAGAGGCCTTGTTTGCGTCGATCTGCTCGATCGTCAGGAGCTTGCGGCTTTCGTCCTTGCCCGAGGGGTCCCCGACACGCGTCGTGCCGCCGCCCATCAAGGGCAGCGGACGACCGCCGCAGCGTTGCAACCAGGCCAGCATCATGATTGGCAAGAGCGAGCCGACATGCAGCGAGGCCGCCGTGCAGTCGAAGCCGATATAGGCGGCTAGACTCCCGGCCAGCGCCTTTTCGTCAAGCCCGGCGAAATCCGAGCATTGATGAACAAAGCCGCGCGCCATCAGCACGTTCAAAAACTCGGATTTGGGAGCGTAATCTTGGGTCATGTTAGAACTTGGAGCGGCTGCTGGCGGGACGCGCGCAAGGGTTGCGCGCCGCACTTCCATACAATAGGGAAGTAGGATCGACAAAGGGGGCGCGAAAACAAAGCTCTCCCGCAACCGCCCGGCCGATTGCGCATCAGCGGCGCGAGACGGAACGCTCCATGCTCTTCTATGAACCGCTGTTCCTGTTCCTGTTCGGACCGGCGGTCTATCTTGCCTATTTTTTCTTCGGCGCCCGACGTGAGCGCCGCGTCCTCATCCTGCTTGCCGCGAGCATCGCGTTTTACGGCTGGAGCGAGCCGCTCTTTATCATCGTTTTGTTGGCCTCCGTCGCGATTGATCTGGCGGTGGCGAACCGGCTGGCCGAGACATCGACAGACGATTCCGGGCGCAGATGGTGGCTGACGTTTGGCGTCGCCGCCAATCTCGCCATTCTGGTTTATTACAAATACGCCGGCTTTCTGGCGGTTAATCTTGATGCGCTACTGAAAGCCTTTACGCTGCAAGGCCTTCATATTCCGCAAATCGCCTTGCCGATTGGCGTCAGTTTCATTGTTTTCGAGAAGATCACCTATCTGGTCGATGTCTATCGCGGGGTGACAGCCCCGGCGACGCGACCCTCACTTTATGCGCTTTATGTGTTTTTTTTTCCCAAACTGCTCGCAGGCCCCATCATCAAATATCATGATATAGCCCGTCAGATCGAAGCCTGTCCTCACGCCGACATCGACGATTTCATCACAGGTTTTTCCCGTTTCATGCTGGGCGTGGCCAAGAAGCTTCTGATCGCCGACGCCATGGCCGGCGGCGCCGATCTGATCTTCGCGCGCGAGCCTGCGACGCTCGGCTTCGGCGACGCCTGGGCCGGCGCCATGTTTTTCACGCTTCAAATCTATTTCGATTTTTCGGGCTACTCCGACATGGCCATCGGTCTGGCGCGGATATTTGGCTTTCGGCTGTTCGAAAACTTCAATATGCCTTATATCGCCACCAGCATCACCGATTTTTGGCGACGCTGGCATATGTCGCTGACGGGCTGGATACGCGAGTATCTTTACTTCCCGCTCGGTGGGAACAGGCTGAGCGAGATGCGCACCTATCTCAATTTGTGGATTTGTTTTCTGGCCTCCGGCGTCTGGCATGGCGCCGCCTGGCCCTACGTCGTATGGGGCGCCTACAATGGGGTCTTTCTGGTGTTGGATCGACTCTTTCTTGACGATGGCCTGAAGCGGCTGCCGGACTGGCTTGCCAATCTTCTGACGATGTTGATTGTCATGGCGGGCTGGACGATTTTCCGCTCGACCTCGTTGCAGCAGGCCGGCACGCTTTTGTCGCTGATGACTCATCCGGGCGCATTGGCGCGCGCGCCGGTCGACTTGCCGCCGGATTATGTTTGGATGGCGGCGATCGCGACGACGATATGCTTGGCGCAGCGTTTAGGCGCCGGGATCGCCGGATTTGATTGGGGCAGTCTGGCGCGGCGCTTTTCCTTCGCATCGAATGGGCTGCTGGCGCTGTTGTTCCTCGCCGCCGTGGCGAAGGGGCTCGCCGATCCGTTCAAGCCATTCATCTATTTCCGGTTCTAGCGCATGAACGGTAGAATGTTCGCCCGTCTGCCGATTTATGGCTGCGCCGCTTTCATCCTGTTTCTGTTTTTGGCGAATGTCTGGAATTTCGCCGTCGAGCGCGACTGGCCGAAGCTGCGCCTGCGCAGCGCCTCGCCGCTCGCGGGCGTCGCCCGGCCGAAGCCGACGCCATGGACTTTTGAGGCTTTTCTGGACGGTGAAACCCAGAAAGCGGCCTCGATCAATCTGGGTCGATTGTCGCCGATCTTTCCAATTTCAGTGCGGGCAAAAAATCAATTGATCTATTCATTGTTCGGCGCCTCAGCGGCTCCCGGCGTGGTCGTCGGGCGTCATAGTCAATTGTTCGAACAGTTTTACATCGACGAATTTTGCCGGCGCGACGGCGTGGCCGATGGTCATCGGCTCCTGTCGTGGGCGCGGGATATCTCGGAGATTGAGCACAGCGTCGCACGAGCCGGCAAGTCTTTCGTCTACGTCATTTCGCCCTCCAAGGCGGCGCGTTATCCCGAGGATCTGCCGCCCTCGGCGCCCTGCGCGGCGCGCGCGTCCGATATCCCGGACAAGCTCCCGCCCTATCTCGCCGCTTTGCGCGCGGCGCAGACGCGCTTTGTTGATGGGGCCAATCTGATCTCAGCCCAGCGAGCGAATTATGCCGTTCCGCTTTTTCCGCGCGGCGGCACGCACTGGAACAGCCTCGCAGCGGGTTTGACGCTAAAGGAGATCCTGCGCGTGGCGCCGTCGCCGCTCGGCGGCTTCGATTTCTCCTGGCGTTTGGCGCCAGAGCCGGTTGGCACGGATCGCGATCTGGCCGATCTGATGAATCTGCTGCGGCCGGATCTCGATTATCCGACGACCGGGATCGCCTCGACGACTGCGCCAGGCCCCTGCGCACGGGCGCCGCGTTTGCTGGCGATGGGCGGCAGTTTCCTGCATCAGCTTTTGGCGGCGTCGATGTTGTCCTCCTGTCCGCCGCAGGTGGATTACTGGTTCTTTATGCGCACCGAAGACAATGGCGTCGAACTTGGACATTTTCGTCGTCCGCCGGGCGAGATCGGAAATGGCGAGCGCCTCACGGTCGATCCGGATGAACTGGACGATAATTTACGACAGGCCGACATGGTGCTGCTTGAAGAAAACGAAACAAATCTTTCGACGATGAAACAGGTCGGCCTGTTGCGCGCCGCCGTTGGGCGTCTTTGGCCGTAGACGCCGCGCCCCGGCTCTCGCGAGACGCCAAGTCAGCGCCTCGATTGTTCCGCGGCCGGTCCACCCTCACATGCGAACCTCACATGCGAACCTCACATGCGAAACAGAGTCGCAGGGCGTAGCGGGCCTCCTTAATTCGCCAGACGGAGGGTTTATATCCTGGTTGTTTGGTGAGAGCCTGCTTGCCGGGTTGGCCTTTGGAATATTGTTCTGACCAACATAACGATAAAAGGAAGGAGTAGGGAATGATAATGAAATCTGCTTTTACGCGCGCCCTTGGCGCTGCGGGAGTCATTGCGCTGCTGGCTCCGGCGGCGGCTTTGGCGGGTGATCGGGTTGGCACCCTGCAATGCAAACTGATGGGCAATGGTTTGACTGTTCTGATCGAAAATCAGCAAATCGACTGCAACTATAGCGACTCCAGGGAAGGAGCTGCGCCCTCCCATTACACCGGCGTCCTGACCAAGGTCGGCCCCAACATTTCGATCAATGGACCGGGCGAACTCGGCTGGGGCGTCGTCGCCGAAACGTCCGACCCCGTCGGACCCGGCGCTTTGGCCGGCGAATACGCCGGCGGCGGCGTCTCCGGCAAGATTGGCGTGGGCGGCGGCGGCGCGTTGCTGGTCGGCGGCTCGAACCAGACCTTCTCGCTGCAGCCGTTCAGCATTGAGGCTGGATCCGGACTGGGCTGGAACGCCGGCGTGGAGAAGCTAACGCTGACTTATGCGCCGCCTGTAGAGCCCTCGCCGGCGAAGAAGCCGCGCAAACGCGGCCACTGACTCAAATCGCGCGACGAGTTTACGCTGGCGCGCGAAAGTCCTTCGTTGAGTCTGAAGGAAAATCGTAAAGCCTCGCGCTGTCGGTCCATTCGGGCCTGAGCAGCGCGAGGCATTTTTTTGCAAACTCTTCCGGCGTTCTCAGCGTATTGGGGTCTTCGCCTGGGAAAGCCTGGGCGCGCATGCGGGTCCGCAAGGCGCCGGGATTGGCGACCATCACGGTCACGCCCGTTCCCGTAGTCTCGGCCGCATAGGTGCGGGCCAGCGCCTCCATCGCCGCCTTGGAGATGGCGTAGGGGCCCCAATAGGGACGCATCGGCGACCGATGGCCAACGCTGGAGGTAACGAATGCGACTCGCCCCGCGCCGGAAGCGCGCAGCAGCGGGTCCAGCGACCGGATCAGCCGCCAGTTGGCGGTGACGTTCACCGCCATGACGCGATTCCAGTCTTTGGGATCGACATGCGCCAGCGGCGACAGCACGCCGAGCAGGCCGGCGTTGCCTACGAAAGCGTCGAGCTTGCCCCAGCGCTCGAAAATCGAAGCGCCCAGTCTGTCGAGCGCGTCAAAATCGGCAAGATCGCAGGGAACGAGCGTCGCTGCGCCGCCCAGAGCGCTGATGTCGTCGTCGAGTTCCTCCAGCGCCCCCTGGGTGCGCGCCAGCGCGATCACATGGGCGCCGTCGCGCGCCAGCTCCAGCGCCAGCGCCCGGCCGATGCCGCGAGAGGCGCCCGTGACGAGGGCGATGCGGTGGATGGCTGAGGTCACAGCAGACAGCTCTCTCGATATGTCGAACAGGTCGACGCGTTTCCCGGTCAGCTCGCCTCGGCGAGCAGCGAGAGCTGCGCGCGATTTTCGCCGGCGAGATCGGTGAGCGCCGTCGGATAATCGCCGGTGAAGCAATGGTCGGTGAATTGCGGCCGCAGCGGATCGCGACGCTCGTAGCCCATCGAGCGGTAAATGCCGTCGACAGAGAGAAAGGCGAGCGAGTCGCAGCCGATATAGGCGCGCATTTCCTCAAGCGTGTGCGTCGCGGCCAGCAGCTTGTCCTTCTGCGGCGTATCGATGCCGTAATAATCCGGATTTGTGATCGGCGGCGAAGAGATCAGGAAGTGCACTTCCGTCGCGCCGGCGTCGCGCATCATCTGCACGATCTTCACCGACGTTGTGCCGCGCACGATGGAGTCGTCGATCAGAATCACCCGCTTGCCCTGAACGACGCAGCGATTGGCGCTGTGTTTCATCCGCACGCCAACCTCGCGCACCGATTGCGTCGGCTGAATGAAGGTTCGGCCCACATAATGGTTACGGATGATGCCGAGTTCGAACGGCACGCCGGATTCCTGCGAATAGCCCAGCGCCGCCGGCACGCCCGAGTCTGGCACCGGCACAACGACATCGGCGTCAATACGACGCTCGCGGGCGAGTTCGGCGCCCATCGCCTTGCGCACCTGATAGACCGGACGACCATGCACAACAGAGTCGGGACGCGCAAAATAGATGTATTCGAAGATGCAGGGCCGCATCGGCTGCGGCGAAAAGGGCCTCAGACTTTCGAGCCCATTCTCCGAGATCACAACAATTTCGCCGTTCTCCACATCGCGCACGAAGCGCGCGCCGATGATGTCGAGCGCGCAGGTCTCCGAGGCGAGAATAAATTTGCCGTCGAGTTCGCCGATCACCAGCGGGCGGATGCCAAGCGGATCGCGCGCGCCAATCAGCTTTTTGTTGGTCAGCGCCACAAGCGAATACGCGCCCTCAATCGAACGCAACGCCTCGATGAAACGATCGATAAGCTGGGTTTTTCGGCTGCGGGCGACAAGATGCAGGATAACTTCCGTATCCGACGTAGATTGAAAGATCGCCCCTTCTCGGATGAGTTCGCGACGCAGGGTTTGCGCGTTGGTCAGATTGCCGTTGTGCGCCACCGCGAAACCGCCGGTGTTCAACTCGGCGAACAGCGGCTGGACATTTCGCAGCGCAGTCTCGCCGGTCGTGGCGTAGCGCACATGCCCGACAGCGGCCGCGCCCGGCAAACGACGGATCGTGCTTGCCTTGGAAAAATGATCGCCGACAAGGCCCAGACGTCGCTCGCCGTGAAAACGACCGTTATCGAAGGAGACGATACCGGCCGCTTCCTGCCCGCGATGTTGCAGGGCGTGCAGACCCAGCGCCGTGATCGCCGCCGCCTCGTGAAAATCAAAGACTCCGAAGACCCCGCAATATTCCCGCAGGCGATCAGCGTCGAGATCGTCGGTCATCGGCTCCGTGAGGCTGCTGTCCTGCTGCATCGTCGTCTCCGTTGTTCCGTCGTCCTGTGGCCGCGATGGCCGGCTAGTTGGCCTCTCCGCCCGGAGTCTGGGTCGGCTCGGCTGGAGCGGGCTCCGCCGGCGCCGGGGTCGGCGCAGATTCGGCCGGGGGCGTCTCCGCAGCCGGCGCTTCGGCCTCAGCCGGCGGCGTTTCCGACGCCGTGGCTTTTTTGGCCTTTATCTTGGCCACCAGGCTGTCGATATCGTCGGGCAGCAGGTCGCGCAGCTTTTCTCCGCCCGCTTGCAATATGGGCTTGGTGTGAGCGTTGCGCACCCAGGTCGGCTGGTTCGCCTCGCTTACAAGCCAGCTGTAGAAAACGAAAGCGACAATCGCCAGCAGCAGACCGCGCACGGCGCCGAAGACGAAACCCAGTGTGCGGTCCAGCGCTCCGATTTTCGAGTCGAGGATCATGTCGGAGAGCTTCACGGTCACCAGCGATACGAGAATCAGCGAAATGAAAAACACAAGGGCGATTGCGGCGGCGAGGGCGAGCTCCGCCTTGCTGATGTGGGGCGTGACGTAGGGCAGGGCGTTCGGATAGAGATAATAGGCCGCCGCCGCCGCGATGACCCACGAGAGAATCGCCAGCACTTCGCGGGTGAAACCGCGCAGCATGGCCAGCAGGCCGGAGACCACGACGGCGATAATCACCGCCAAATCAAGATATGAAGGCATTCCTGTCCTCTTCTCTTCGCGCTACGCAACCGGAACGTGAAAACGACAATGGCTGAAACGGTCGGACTATCGCTGTGACGGACCTGTACGGGCCGGGAAGCTTCTAGCGCAAGTTGGGGTCGGGCGGAAAGCCGAAAGCGGCGCTGTCCCCGGTCATCCTTGTCTGGGCTTGGCGGTCTGGGCGATGGCCGCGACAAGCTGACCGACATCGGCGCAGGGCCGCAGCGCCAGGCCGGAGCGGCGCTCGTCGTCATTGATCTGCTGGGCCTGGGCCAGCACCGCCTGATGGAAGCCCAGCTTGGCCGCCTCCCGCAGCCGCATGCCGGCGTGAATTACCGGTCGCACCGCGCCGGAAAGCCCGATTTCCCCAAAAAACGTCTGATCGGGCGGCAACACCGCGCCGGAGAGCGAAGACGCTAGCGCGGCGGCGGCAGCGAGATCGGCGGCGGGCTCGTCAGCCCGCAGGCCGCCAGCGACATTCAGATAAACGTCGTGCATGCCCAGTTTGAGGCCGCCATGCGCCTCCAGAACGGCGAGAATCATCGACAGGCGATTCTGGTCGAAGCCCACCACCGCTCGGCGTGGCGTGCCAAGCGCAGTCGGGGCGACCAGCGCCTGAATCTCGACCAGCATCGGCCGCTGGCCCTCCATGCCGGCAAACACCGCCGCGCCGGGGGCCGAGGCGTCGCGGCCGGCCAGAAACAGCGCCGAGGGATTGGCCACTTCGGCGAGGCCGAGGCCGGTCATCTCGAAGACGCCGATTTCGCCGGTTGCGCCGAAACGGTTCTTTGAGGCGCGCAACATGCGAAAATGATGGGCGGCGTCGCCCTCGAAGGACAACACGGCGTCGACCATATGCTCGACGACGCGCGGCCCGGCGATCTGCCCGTCCTTGGTGACATGGCCAACGAGAATGATCGTCGCGCCGCTGGTCTTGGCGTGGCGCAGCAGCGCCTGAGCGCTCGCCCGCACCTGCGTCACCGTGCCGGGGGCCGCAGGGGCGAGATCGGTGTGCATGGTTTGGATCGAATCGATGATGATCAGCGCCGCCGGCTTGCCGGTCTTCAGCGTGGCGAGAATGTCCTCGACCTGCGTCGCCGAGGCGAGATCGACCGCCGCATCGGCGAGGCCCAGCCGGCCGGCGCGCAGCCGCACCTGATCGACCGCTTCCTCGCCGGAGATATAGATCACCCGTTCGCCGCGTCGCGCCAGCGCCGCGCAGACCTGAATGAGCAGCGTCGATTTGCCGATGCCGGGCTCGCCGCCGAGCAGCAGCACCGAGCCCGGCACGAAGCCGCCGCCGGTGACGCGGTCGAATTCGTCCATGCCGGAGACGATGCGCGCCGCCGGTTTGGCGTCGCCGGCAAGCCCTTCCAGTTCTATCGCGCGACCGCGACCGACGCGCTGCGCCGGCGCGCCGCCCTCGATCTCCTCGACGAGCGTGTTCCAGTCGCCGCAGGCTTCGCATTTGCCCTGCCAGCGCGGCGAGACGGCGCCGCAGTTCTGGCAGACGAAAATGGAGCGCGATTTGGCCATGAACGCTTGGCGCATGTCGGGGCGCGGGTTGTCAAGACGGCGCTCGTATCCAGAGCCAAAGATGGCGGTCTGCGCGTTCGTCGGCGCCGGATCGGGATGGGGTCCGGAGTTGAAGCGATACGCCGGCGACACGTTCAGGAGAAGGTTTTCTGAATTATTCAGATGAACCGCATAAAGCTTATTTTATTAAACTTCTATTTTTCCGAGGCATTTTAAATTGAGTATGGCCGCGTTCGGATTTTTCTCAACTGTACGGCAGACCAAAGATCTCGCAGGCGAGGTCTGGATTTACTCGACCTCCAGTTCCTTGATGCTTGCGTCGATCGCGCCACAGGAAACTAATTTCTTTTTCGTAATATTGGCCTCTTTTTCGATAAAAGGTCCGGCCGTGATGAGCCATTTCTTAACCGGCGAGAAAAATTTATAATCGGAATTTGTCGTAATTTTCAGACTCACTCCAGAGCATTTCTGGATGTCTTCAAGAGTTTTCTGGATTTTCTTCTTGGATGTCGATGTCCAGTCGTAAGAGGCGGCGTAGACCATGAAGTTTGGCTCGACCTGTTCATTGCCCGCAGAGCGAGACAAGCCGTTCGCCGCCTTTCCACGATCGCTGAAGGTCTTGGTGTTGTCTTTAAATATGCTTGCATAATAGGGCGCGCCAATCAACGCTATTGCAAACAAAGCCAAAACGACATTGACGCCAGAAAAAACATAGGAATTTGTCATTATGCTGGGCTTGCGAGGCGATTCGAAAAAATTAAATTCCCCATCGCGGTCCATCGCCGTGAAGATGAACCGCGCGGAAGTTGCCCTGTCCGGAAAATAAATTGCTCTCCTTCGAAGCTGTGTCGTTAATAAAATGCATTTTTGAATGTCGCCGTCTCCGGAGAGTTCAAGAATGTATATATCCCTGAGGGCCATGGTTCCGCGGCCCAGCATCAATAGCGGAAAAGATTCGAAAAGCCTTTTCGGGAACGTAACTCTATCCTCAAAAAGGATAACGCCGTAGGCTTCGTTCACAAGCGAGATGAGACTCAACAGCAAGAGGGGCGCCAGGGCAATAATCAGCTTTGAGGAATCGAAAAGGTACATGATCGTTGAAATGAGGATGACGCCCAGGGTCCACAAAAAAAACCAGGGCCACACAGCGCTCCTCTCATAAATTTCGTAATTAACGCTTTTTTTTCGATCTTCAGACATTCACTACACTTCCTCAAGTTTTGACCATAAATATCCGTTCGGGGCGCAAACAAAAAAGCTTGAGAATCCTCGTATCGAAAAATTAGAGATAAATATGTAAACGTATGTTTCAGACCTCAGTTAGCAGACAAGTAAAGTTTATATCAAGAGTCGACTGATCTTGATCCTGTGAATAGCGTTGTCAGGCCTTTGTTTCAGGTGCGAAAGACGTTTTCGGAGAGGCTTGGCTTTGCTCAAATAGACTTGGCCCAGCTCAAATAGACTTGGCCCAGCTCAGAGAGACTTGACCTGAGCCATGGTCCGGCTTTTTGGGGCTGTGTTGGAGCTGTCGTCGTCATTCAATGAATCGAACAATCCTCCGTTGATCTTTCCCGTTGTAGACTGCGTCACGCAGTATGTCACGCCGCATGAAAAATTCCTTTGTCGACTTGTTTGAGAACATACGTCAGACAACCGAGCAAAATCGGCGCCGTCACGAATGGCTCACCAGTTCAAACCGCCGGGCTCTGTTGCGGAAGGTGTTCGTTTGTACATCGGGCGTCATTGCAAGAGTATGCGCCCTGGAGACAACAGATGTATGTCGCTCAAGCGACGCCTTGCGCCTTTATCGCCGTCCAACGCGCAAGTGCAACGGAACTTTCACCGGCGCGGACAACTCCGCACGCCATGCTTCCGCAAGCGCCGGTCGCACAAGGGCCAACGGATCGGCCCCGGTTGCGTTTTTATATTTCGTCGCCGCCGACCATGTGCCGAGAAAATCGAGCAAGTCGTCGCTCGTTTGCGCAACTTCGACGTAAAATTCGGGCGCTTCAATCTCGGTGAAGGGAAAAGGCAGGTTTGCATATTGGCCGAAATAATAGACCGACTCCGGCCCCCACCAGGCGCCGAGAATCTCGGTTCTCAATCTCTCGAGAACATGATTCACCGCCTGTGAAGATGTCCATGGCCAATTATAGGTCCATAGCGCGATGACGCCTTCCTTTTTCAGCGCGCGCCGCGCCTGCGCGTAAAAACGATTCAAATCGAACCAGTGCGCCGAACAGGCGCAGGCGATCAAATCAACCTGCGCATCGAGATCGATATCTTCCTCGGCTGAAAACAGCGCGTAATCGATATTCGCCGCAGGCGCCGCCTGCGCGAGCAAACGCGCATCGGCGTCGGTGGCGCGCACGCGTTGGAAACGCTTTGCAAGCTGTCGCGCCGCCAGACCGGCGCCGGTTCCGCAATCCCACGCAAACGTCCGCGCCGGCGCGATCTGCGCCAGCCAGTCGAACAGCTCGTCGGGATAGTCCGGACGCCGGGCGCGATAGCCGTCGGCGTCGTGTCCGAAAAAGCGATTGTCGCGGAAGTGCGTCATGACGTAGCGCGGCGTTGACGCGCGTTCACCAGCGGATCAGCGCAGAGCCCCATGTAAAGCCGCCGCCGACCGCTTCCAGCATGACCAGATCGCCGTTCTTGATGCGTCCGTCTGCGCGGGCGACCGAGAGCGCCAGCGGCACGCTCGCCGCCGAGGTGTTGCCGTGCAGATGCACGGTGGCGACGACTTTCTCCGGCGCGATGCCGAGCTTGTGCGCTGACATATCGATGATCCGGCGATTGGCCTGATGCGGCACGAACCAGTTCAGATCCCCGGCCGTCAGTCCGGTAGCGGCGAAAGCGTCTGTCACGACGTCGGTCACTTGACCAACGGCGAAGCGGAAGACTTCTTTGCCTTCCATGCGCAAATGGCCGACCGTCTGGGTCGCGGAAGGCCCGCCGTCGACATGCAGCTTGGCGCGATGGCGGCCGTCTGAGCGCAGATGCGTTGTCAACACGCCGCGCTCAGTGAGATCCCCGGTCGAGGGGCGCGCTTCGAGCACGATCGCGCCGGCGCCGTCGCCAAACAGCACGCAGGTGGTGCGGTCGCTCCAGTCGATGATGCGCGAGAAGGTTTCGGCGCCGATCACCAACGCGCGTTTATGCGAGCCGGAGCGCAGGAATTTATCCGCTGTCGCCACGGCGAAGACGAAACCCGAACAGACCGCCTGAAGATCGAAGGCGGCGCCATGGGTCAGACCAAGCGCCGCCTGGATTTGAGTCGCTGTGGAGGGAAAGGTCCAGTCGGGCGTCGAGGTCGCGACGATGACGAGGTCGATGTCATCGGCTTCTAATCCGGCCTCCGCCAAAGCGGCGCGCGCCGCGCCTTCGCCGAGCGTCGCTGTGGTTTCGTCGGGGCCGGCGATATGGCGCTGTTTGATGCCGGTGCGCTGGACGATCCAGTCGTCGCTGGTGTCGACCTGTTTGGCGAGATCGTCGTTGGTGACGCATTTTTTCGGCAGGCAGGAACCGACGCCGAGCACAACGGATCGCAGGCGGGGAAAATCCCGGAGGGGGTCCATTGTCACTGGGCGGCTTCCTGGGGCGGGGTGGCGGGGGAATCGTTAAGATGCGCGAGTTCGACTGTGCCGCGGATACGGTTCAGCAGATCGGCGCGCGCCATTTCATAGCCGATTTCGACAGCGCGCGCGAAGCCAACGGCGTCGGCGCCGCCATGGCTCTTGATGACGATGCCTTCGAGCCCGAGAAACACCCCGCCATTGATGGCGCGCGTGTCCATCCGCCCGCGCAACTCCTGAAAGGCGCCGCGCGCCAGCAGATAGCCGAGTTTGGCGAGCAGCGAGCCGTTCATCGCCTGCCGGAGATAGGCGGCGATCTGCTTGGCTGTGCCTTCGGCCGTTTTCAGCGTGATGTTGCCGGTGAAGCCTTCGGTGACGACAACGTCAACGTCGCCGCGACCGATGCCGTCGCCCTCGACAAAGCCGGCGTAGGCAAGGCCCGGCAGATTGGCGTCGCGCAGGATCTGCGCCGCTTCCTTGACCTCCTCGACGCCCTTGATCTCCTCGGTCCCGACATTGAGCAGGCCGACGCTCGGCCGCTCCAGTCCCAGAATAATGCTGGCCATCGCCGAGCCCATGATCGCAAGATCGACGAGATGCGCGGCGTTGGCGCCCATCGACGCGCCGACGTCGAGCACGACCGATTGGCCGCGCAGCGTTGGCCAAAGGCAGGCGAGCGCCGGCCGGTCGACCCGGGCCATCATGCGCAGGCAGATTTTCGCCATCGCCATCAGCGCGCCGGTGTTTCCGGCGGAAACGGCGACATCCGCCTCGCCTTTCTTGACCGCTTCGATGGCCATCCACATTGAGGAGACGCGACGCCCCTGACGCAGCGCCTGGCTGGGCTTGTCGTCCATGCGGATGGCGACGCTGGCGTGGCGGACCTCAGACGACTCCGCAAGACGAGGATATTTGGCCAGTTCGGCGCGGATGGCGGTCTCGTCGCCAACGAGCAGAAAACGGCTGTCGGGGTGACTGGCCAGCGCATGGGCGGCGCCGGCGATCGTCACGGCGGGGCCGAAATCGCCGCCCATCGCGTCCAGCGCAATCCGAACTATCTGCGCCATCTGACCGGCGATCTCCCGACTGACTGGCGCCGCGCGGATCGCCGCGCCGATTGGTTCACGCCCCGGCTGTCGACGCCTCGGCCTTTCGCATCCGCAGCGTCGCAGGGTGCTTGCCATTAGCCGGCCCCGCGCGCAAGGGGTTTGAACGCCGTTCGCAGGCGGCGCTCAGTCGCCGTCGCTGCGGGGCGGTAAGGTCCGGAGCGTCGCGAAAGGCGAGGCCTCGGCGTTATCTGCCGGCGCCGGCTCCCGAAATTCAGCGCCTGGTTTGCGAGGGTAGGGGTCGAGCGCCAGCGTCAAAAACTCCGAGATGCAGCCGCCCAGATCGACGCCGCCGCCGATCAGGGGGTCTGGCGGGTCGTCGCCGGCAATGTCGATGTCCTGCTCGACAGCCTGCGCGATGGCCCGGGGCGACCTTTGCCGCCGGCGGTCGGCGTCCCCGGGGGCCGGCGCGAAACGCATGTGGAGCGGCTCAACGATTTCGGCGTCGAACGGCTCCAGCGTGACGACGCAGGTTTGACGCAGCGTCGCCCGCAACTCGCCGTCGACCTCGAGGCCGTCGCCGCGCCAGCGCTTGACCCGCAGCTTCGCCGTCAGCGCGGGTATGCCGACGAGGCCATTGAGTTCGGCAAGGGCGGCGCGTTCCGCCGCGCTGGCGACAATCTCGATCTCCAGTCCTTCCGGCGGCGTGGCGGCGACGCTGACCGGTCGCGACAGCGGCGGCTGACGTTCATTTGTGGCGCTGGTCATTGGCGTCTCCCTTGATGCGCCGCCGCAATCCGGCGCCTTGCTTTCGATTTATTCGAAGTTTACCGAATTTGGGTAGGAGAAAGGAACGTCGCGACAGGGTTTGCGACGGTTTCAGGCGGAGCGTTCAGCGATGGTGCGGCAGATGCGTGGTTTTTCAAAGGCTTCGGTCATACAAATGCGCTGTCGCGCAGCGCTCGGCCTGTTCCTTGCCGCGCCGCTCGCGGGATGTCTGGGTTACGACGGCGTGATTAATCACGGCGCGGTGATCGACGCGCATCGCGTCTCCGAGGTCAAAACCGGCATGGACGCCCAGCAGGTGCTCAACACACTGGGCACGCCGTCTACAACTTCGACCGTCGGCGGCGACGCCTGGTATTACATTAGCCAACGGGCTGAGCGATCATTCGCTTTCATGCCGCAGGAAATCGCCGACCAGCATGTGATGGCGGTCTATTTTGACAAGAACAAGAAAGTCCAGCGCATCGCCAATTACGGCATGGAGGACGGCAAGCCGGTAAATTTCCTGTCGCGCACGACGCCAGTTCCTGCCGCCGAATACCATATGCTGCAGGGAATGATGTCGAAGTTTGGCATGTAAAGCCAACGGCGTCTTTAATCTCTTGTAAACTTTTTGATTCTTTTCGGAGTCCGCGCTGTTGGCCCATTTTCGGGCCAATGCGCCATGGCGCAATTATGGCCGCCTGGAACCATGTGACGCCCGGTCGACCCCGAAAGCTCCTTTTTCCTGCCCTTTCGACCCTCTGCGCCCGGCAGGATTATGGCCGTCCGGCGGCGCCGCTTGTCGATCTTTTGCCGTTCCCGGAGCCTAGACTGGCGTCAGATCGCCATTATGAGACGGGATTCCGCAACTCATGACTGACCTGACCTATGCACTGGAAAGCGCTGACAAGCCGCTTTCGATCCGGACGTCGGCGCGCCATAAAACCCGGGCGCGGCTGCGCGATCGCCTGCCGTCGTTCGAGGGATTGCGCACGTTGCCCCTGCTTGCGCGCACGACGGGCGTTGCGGTCTTTCTCTGCGTTCTTGCCGTGTTTTCGCTGACTGCGCCGGGCGACGACAGTCCTCGGGCCGAGCGTCTTTATCGCGCGGCGAAATCCCGATCCCCCGCCTCGGCCCTTGCGCGTTTTTTTGGTCAGGACGATGGTTCAGCGCTCGATTCTGATTTCTCGATTGAGCAGGCGGCGCTGACATGGGCGCATCGCCTGCGGGATGCGGCGGAGCTCGATCAGCCGGGCGTCTTGCGTTTTGGACCTGTGAAAGTTCACCAGTCGGTCGTCGAACATGTCGTGAAGGCGGCGCAGACAACGGATATGGATCCCGCGCTGCTCATGGCCATCGCCGAGAAAGAATCCAATTTCATCACCCGCGCCAAGGCCCGCACCTCGTCGGCCAGCGGTCTGTTCCAGTTCGTGGAGAAGACCTGGCTTCAGGCCATGAAACATTTCGGGCATCGATATGGTCGCGCCGAGGAGGCGAACGCCATCGCCAGCGCCGACGGCGCGTCCGTTGCGCCCCAGAAACGCGCTAAAATCCTGGGCCTGCGCAACGACCCCTATCTTTCGGCGGCGCTGGCTGCGGAGATGCTGAAAAAGGACGGCGCGAAGATCGCCGAGAAGATTGGTCGTCCGCTGACGCCGGGCGAGACCTATCTCATTCACTTTCTGGGTCCCGAGGACGCGGAGCGTTTCATGAAGACCATGAACGAGTCGCCGAACGTATCGGCGGCGTCCTTGCTGCCGCGTCCGGCGCGCGCCAATCGACCGATTTTTTACGAACAGCAGGGCCGCAGATTAAAGGACCGCTCAGTGGCTGAAGTCCACGAAGCCTTCGAAGAAATGATGGGCAAGCGCACCAATCGCTATGAGGACGTCGCCTCGAAGCTGCCGGAAGGCGTTACGGCCTATACCGAGTAACGGTTCCCCCGCCGGCGATCAGGCGACGCCGGCGATCATCAGATTGAGGTTCTGCACGGCCGCGCCGGATGCGCCCTTGCCGAGGTTGTCCAGCCGCGCCACCAGCACGACCTGACGCTGCGTTTCATTGGCGCAAACGAACAGCTCCATGTCGTCGGTGTCGTTCAGGGCCAGCGCGTCGATCCGCCCGTTCGCGGGGGCCTGGGCTGGCCGCACATGCCGCGCGCCGGCGTAATGCCGGGCGTAGGCGTCCATGAACGCCGCTGGCGTCGGGCTGCCGGGCAGAGCGTCGAGGATCAGCGGGATCGACACCAGCATGCCCTGATGAAAATTGCCGACAGATGGAACAAAGAGCGGGCGCGCCGTCAGCTTCGCATAGGCCATGATCTCGGGAAGATGCTTGTGGGCGAGGCCCAGCGCATAAAGCTCGAAAGCCGGCGCCGCCCCCGCTTCATAGGCCTCGATCATCTGGCGGCCGCCGCCGGAATAGCCCGAGACGGCGTTGATTGTCAACGACTGGCCGGGAGAGATCAGGCCGGCGTCGACGAGCGGCCGCAACAGCGCAATGGAGGCGGTAGCGTAACAGCCGACATTGGCGACACGCGCCGCCCCGGCGATCATCGCCGGCTGACTGGCGCAAAGCTCCGGAAAACCATAGACCCAGCCGGTCGCCACGCGATGGGCTGTCGAGGCGTCCAGAATGCGCGGCGCATGCGCGCCGAGCCCGTCACAGAGCTCAACCGTCTCCCGAGCGGAGTCGTCCGGCAGGCACAGTATGGCGATATCGGCTGCAGCGAGGAGATCGCGCTTGACCTCCGGATCCTTCCGCTTTTCCGCCGGAATTGCGAGGAGTTCAATGTCTTTTCGTCCGGCCAGTCGCTCACGGATGCCCAGACCGGTGGTGCCGGCTTCGCCGTCGATAAAGATTTTGCAGGTCATTGGCGCATCCAATTGCTTCATGCGAACCGGGCGTCTTATGCGGTCGCTGCGATTGAAAAGGCAAGCCGGAAAGTCAATGAAACCCTTTACAAAAAAAGGCGACGCGCAAAGCGTCGCCTCCTGAATTGTAACACAGTTCAGGTGAAATTCGATATCAGCCTGTCGCAGCGCCCTTCAGCTTCGACAGCGCGCGGATCTTGACGCGCACGCTCGCCGGCTTGGCGGCGCCCTTGATCATCTCGCCCGTCGCCGGATTGCGGACCAGCGTGCCCGCCTTGCGCGCCGGCACCTTGCGCAGCGTCACTTTCAGAAGACCGGGCAGCGTGAATTCGCCAACGCCGCGCGGATGAACGGAGCCCAGGAAAACGTTCTCGATCGTCGCATAAACGCTGGCGGCGGTTTTGCGCGGCAGTTCGTTCTGTTCGGCGATCAGGCCAATCAGCGCGGATTTGGTCAGCGTCTCTTTGATCGGACGGACCGCAGCCGGTTCTGCCTTGGCGGTCTTTTTTCGCGCCGGCGCCTTGGTGGTTTTAGCTCTTGCCATTTTGGCTCTCCGTTAGACTAAAT
The DNA here is from genome assembly GCA_040399965.1 of Methylocystis sp. GTDB lineage: Bacteria > Pseudomonadota > Alphaproteobacteria > Rhizobiales > Beijerinckiaceae > Methylocystis. Next base: position 43,386 of record JBBARD010000017.1, read on the forward strand.
AATCATTGGGGTTTCGTGATTGTTTCAGCGAACGCCGCACATTTTGCTAACGATCTATTGATCGATTCGCAATCCTTAACCCGGGTGAAAGCAAGGCCAGAAACAGTTTCGCGCCAAAAGTCTCATGAAAACCCTGTAAAAACCTAGAAGAATGGAAGCTGTGAAAGCTGGGCGCAACCGTCGAAACGCGGAAAACGCCAGAAAAGCCCTTGTAATGAGGGTCCCACACTGCGATTCGCGGACATTTATGCTAGGCTCAGGACCTATTAAATTTAATTGGTTCATGATTCAAAGGAGTCCTCT
>JBBARD010000018.1:0-27112 GCA_040399965.1 Methylocystis sp.
TGGCGGGACGTATTTTCGAACAGGTTTTTGCGAGCGGACTTGCCGAGGATGCGACACTGGCGCATTCGCTCGATCAGGCGGCGTCGCTCTGGAAATTGCGTGAAAGCCTTTCAGAAGCGCAAAAGCGCGCGGGCGCGTCGATCAAACACGACATTTCCATCGCGGTGGACCGCGTTCCCGATTTCATCGCGATGGCGGGGCGACGTCTTGCCGAATGTTTCCCGGATATCCGGCCGGTTCCCTTCGGCCATATGGGCGACGGCAATCTGCACTACAACGTTTCGCAACCCGACGGCGGCGACAAAAAGGAATTTCTGGCGAAAAGCGACGAGATTAACGCCATTGTTCATGGGCTGGTGCGCGAATTCGGCGGTTCGATCTCCGCTGAACACGGCATCGGCGTTCTCAAGCGCGATCTGCTCAGGCAGGTCAAAGATCCGGTCGCGCTGGATTTGATGCGCGCCATTAAGGCGACGCTTGATCCGGCAGGAATCCTCAATCCCGGCAAGCTTCTTTGAGGCGCTCGCGAAGCTATGTATTTTGTAACGGCGTCTGAAGCTCAGGCCCCGTCGCCGTCGCCTTGTTGATCGCCGGCCCGATTTCAAAAAATGTCAGCGCCGCCTCGCTGATCGGTTTCATGAGTTTTTCCGATTCTCGAACATCGACGGCGTCACAATCCAGCCAGCGCCCGAAATCCTTTTGCTCAATGATGACAGGCATACGCTCATGCACCGCGACGGTTGCGCCATTGGCTTCGGTGGTCAGAATACAGGCCGTATCAATCTCAGAGCCGTCAGGGCTGAGGTAGGGTTCCCATAATCCGGCGAGCCCCATGGGCTCCTGATCGGCGCGTCGAAAGAGAAAAGCGCGCCGCGCCGTTCTGCCATCGACCTTGAAACGTAGCCATTCATAATAGGCGTCAGCGGGGATGAGACACCGACGTCGTCGCAGGGCGTTGCGAAAGCTCGGTTTTTCCGACGCCGTTTCGGCGCGGGCGTTGATCAGCAGCGGAAAATTTTGAGTATCCCGGACGAATCCGGGCAGAAACCCCCACCGCACAAGCTGGAAATGACGTTGTGCCCGGCCCTCGGCGTCTCGCCGTCCGATGACGATGGCGATCGGTTGGGTCGGCGCGATGTTGTAGCGTGGGGGAAAGTTCGGCTGTTCCTCGTAGCCAAATGTCTGGCGCAGCGATGCGGGGTCGGAGGTGAGCGCGAAGCGTCCGCACATCGGGGTCTCCTGTCATGGGCGGGAGAAGAAGGCCGCCAGACGAGTCCGCGTCTCGGGCGAGGCCAGGGCGCTGGCGAAAAGCCTGGCCTCTGCGTCGATTCGCGCGCGCAGCGCCGCAGGATCGCCACGCAGCAAGCGGCGAGACTCGCGCAGCGCCTGAACCGGTTTAGCCGCCAGGCGCCGTGCCGAGTCATGGGCGACATCCATGAGCTGCGCGGCGGGCGCCAGCGCATTGGCGAGCCCGAAACGAAAGGCTTCCTCGCCCGTGAAAGCGTCGCCCAGCAGCAGATATTGCGCCGCCCGCGCCAAGCCGAGCCGATGCGGGGCCAGCAGGCTGACCCCGGCCTCCGGAACGAGGCCCAGATCGATGAAAGGCATCCACAGTCGCGCGTCGGGCGCGGCGTAGACGAGATCGCAGTGAAACAACAGCGTCGCGCCTATGCCGATAGCGTCGCCTTGAACCGCCGCCACCATGGGTTTTTCGAAGGCGGCGATCGCCCGCACGAACTGCAGGGCCGGGAACGTCTCGATGTTGTCGACGCCGTCCCTTAAATCGGCGAGATCGTTGCCGGCGGTGAAGTCGTCGCCCGCGCCGGCGAAGATCAGGGCGCGGATGGCGTCGTCACGGCCCGCCGCCTCCAGCGCGTCGATCATGGCGCAATACATGTCGCGATTGAGGGCGTTCTTCTTCTCCGGACGATTGAAGGTCAGACGCAGGACGCCATCGGTCGTCTTGGTGAGAATGTTTTCGCTCATTTCAAGGTTTCCGTGGCGGCCAATCCCCGGGCGCTCCGGGGGGCTGTCGCCAGCAGGCAAGGGGCGAGACGCAAGGGCTGTCCCAAAAAAAGAAACGCCCGGGACGAACCCGGGCGTAAAGTTGACCTGTTACACAAGTTTGGACGTCGGGTTAACGTCCAGGAAGCCGATTGGTTCCCGTCTGCGTCCAATTTTTGAGAAAAAATTTACTGTCTTCACCAACTCTCTGGCATGGACCCCTGACCCGCTCAATCGTCGGCCAGCGCGATGCGATGCAAAAGGCCGCCGATCAGGCCGCCAATCAGCGGCGCGGCCCAGAACATCCAGAGCTGGGCCAGCGCCCAGCCGCCGACGAAAAGCGCCTGGCTCGTCGAGCGGGCCGGATTGACCGACGTGTTGGTCACCGGGATCGACACGAGATGAATGATCGTCAAGGTCAGACCAATGGCGATGGGCGCAAAACCTGCGGGCGCCCGCCCCTCTGTCGTCCCGAGGATTACGATCAGGAAGATCGCCGTCAGCACGACCTCGACAACAAAGCCCGACTTCAGCGTATAGCCGGCCGGCGAGTGCTCGTCGTAGCCGTTCGAGGCGAAGCCGTTCGCCAGCGCGAAGTCGATATTGCCGCTGGCGACCACATAAAGCACGCCTGCCGCCGCAATCGCGCCCAGCACTTGCGCGACCCAGTAGGGTCCAAGCTCTTTCCACGAGAACCGGCCGGCGGCTGCGAGACCCAGAGAGACAGCAGGATTGAAGTGGCCGCCGGAAACCGGGCCAAAGGCGTAGGCGCCGGTCAGCACCGTCAGGCCAAAAGCGAGGGAGACGCCGGTAAAACCGATGCCGAGTTCTGGGAAAGCCGCCGAGATCACGGCGCTGCCGCAGCCGCCAAAAACCAGCCAGAACGTGCCGAGAAATTCGGCGAGAAGTTTGCGCGGCAAACCAAAGCCAATGTCCGAACCATCGATATCTTGCGCCATCAAGGCCTCTCCTCAGGGTTAAATGCCGGTCGCCGCATCGGATGACGTTTGCGCCGGATCGCTCGTACCGCCGCGCGCGGCTTTTATGCGCACGACGTTTCCGTCGCCAAATTATAAGTCCTCCAGTGATGCAATTAAATGTCAACAATTAGCAATCCAGATGTTTCGACAGCCATCGGGCGCAAATTCAGATCATGAAGGGTAAGGCGGTATCGCTTTGCGCGCGCCCGGCTCTTTGCCAACCCGCAAATTGCAAAAAATCACCGACGTTCATCCGCGGGATGCTAAAAGGTTGACATGACCGACGTCGATGAGAGGCTGACTGGCTGGCGTTTTCTCCTGCTCAACGCCGCCCTGGCGGTCGGCAATATCGTCGCGCTCTCCAATGTGCCCGGCTACACGATCCTTGTTCCCTACGCCGCCGGCAGTCTTCAGGGCGTCACCCCCAGCTTTGGCACGTGGGGCACCACTGATCACATGGCGGGAATTGTGCTGGGCCTGCCGATTGCGCGGGCGCTTGCCGCCCGTTTTGGCGAGAGACGCGTTTATGTCGCCGCTTTTCTCGCCTACGCCGCCGCCTCCTTTCTCTGCGCGATCAGCGAAACGATCTGGTTCTTTGTGCCGATGCGTTTTGCGCTTGGGCTCATTGGCGGCGTGATCATTCCGCTTGGTCAGGGTTTGTCGCTCGCTGAATTTCCCCAACATCGGCGAAGCTATGGCGCGGCGCTTTGGGGAGTCATCAGTATGGCGCCCTTTACGCTGGGCGTTTTCATGGGCGGTTTCTGGGCCGAGTATTTTAACTGGCGCATGTTGTTTTACTCCAACATCTTCATCGGTCTGCCGATCGCGGGAATTGTCGGCGCGCTTCTCTACGGACGCGATATTCCGAGGCGATTCGCGGGTTTCGACCTCGTAGGCTTCATTCTGTTGGGCCTCATCCTTCTTTCGCTGCAGACCATCCTCAATCAGGGCAATGATTTCGACTGGTTTGGTTCGCCCGTTTTGATCACGCTGCTCCTGATCGTGGTGGTTGCGCTTCCGGCCTTCATTTTTTGGGAGCTTGGCGAACGGCGTCCCGTGCTCGATCTGTGGCTGTTCGCGCGGCGTGATTATGCGGTCGCCATGCTCTGCTCAATTATGGGTTTTCTGGTGATTCAGGGAACGCTGTCGGTATTTGTCGGTCAGTTGCAGACCCTGCTCGGCTATACGTCTTCTCTGGCGGGAGTCGTTTATTTGACGATGGCCTTGCTGGCCGTGCCGTTCGTCGCCGTAGCGCATGAAATTGTGCGCGACGTCGATTTGCGTCTTGTTTGCTGCATCAATTTTATCGGGTTCGCCGTGACGCTGACCTGGCTCGGTCTCTACGACAAGACTGCTTCCTTCGATCAGATCGCGGCGCCAATGATCTTTTTCGGTTTCTTTCTGGCGACGTTTTTCGCGCCGACCGCCGCACTGGGCGTGCGGGGTCTGACCGGCCCCCGTCTGATCCGGGCGGCGGAAGAATTGACGATGTTGCGCACGGCCGCCGGCGCCTTCGGCATTACCTCGCAGGCTGTGGTGCAATACCGGCGTGCGCCGTTCCATCAACTCGGGCTCGCCGATCAGTTGGGAGGACGACGTTTTCCCTCTCTCGATGTGCTGCAGGCGCTGATGGATAAATTCCAGTCGTTGGGGATGAGCGAAGCGATCGCGCGGGCTCAGGTCGCCAAAACGATGCGCCAGCAGGCGCTCCTGATGGGTCTCGATGACGCTTTCTTTTTCGGCGCGCTTATCTTCGTGGGGCTTTCCGCGCTCATCTGGCTGGCAAAGGCCCCCCCGCGCCCCGCAGAGCCTGAGCCCGCGCCGGATCGCGCCGCGCTTGATGCCAGGGATATGTCGGAACAGCCCTATTGAGATAAAAGAAAAGCCGGCCGGGCGCGGGCCCGACCGGCGTAAAAGCCAGGGTTTCCGGGGTTTATTTCACGCCGAGAAGCTCGACCTCGAAGAGGAGCGTCGAATTCGGCGGGATCGCCCCGCCGGCGCCTGCGGCGCCATAACCAAGCTGGGGCGGCACGATCAGCGTGCGTTTGCCGCCAACCTTCATCGTTTCGACGCCCTCGTCCCAGCCGGGAATAACCTTGCCCTGACCGAGCGGGAATTCGAAGGGTTCGCCGCGCGGGCGGGAGCTGTCGAACTGCTTGCCTTTCTTGCCGTCCTGGTAGAGCCAGCCGGTATAATGGACAACGGCGGTCTGGCCGATCTTCGGCGACTCGCCGGCGCCGACCTTGTTGTCGATGATCGTCAGACCGGAGGCCGTCAGGGTCTTGTTGTCGAGGGCGAGGGCCGGTCTCGCGACCGTCGCCATCGTCAGGGCGGCTGCGAGCGCCATGGCGAAAAGTCTCGTGATGGAACGCATGCGTCTTCTCCAGTGGTTCATGGCGTCAGGCGACGAGGCCATTGTCGCGGGCGAGTTGCAGGAGGTCTTTCTGGGGCCTCGCGCCGACATGGGAAATGATTTCCGCCGCCGCAAGAGCGCCCAGCGCGGCGCTGCGCTCATGGGGCAGTTCCCGGGTGTAGCCGGCGAGGAAGCCGGCGGCGAAGAGATCGCCGGCTCCGGTCGTGTCGACGACGGCGTCCACCGGAAAAGCCGGCGCCGAGATCACGCCGTCGGCGGTGGCTATGACGCAGCCCTTTTCCGAGCGGGTCACGACGCCAAGCAAGTCCTTTTCGTTGCGCAACGCCGAGAGCGCCGTATCGAAATCGGCGGTTTCGTAAAGGGCGTGCAGTTCGCTTTCGTTAGCGAAAATAATGTCGACGATCCGGTCGCGAATGAGCGAGAGAAATTCGCCGCGATAGCGATCGACGCAAAAGGAATCCGAAAGCGTCAGCGCGACCTTGCGTCCCCGGGCCCGCGACACTTTCGCGGCTTTCAGGAACGCCTGCTTGGCGCCCGGCGGATCCCAGAGATAGCCTTCCATATATAAAACTTTCGACGCCGCCACGCGGGCTTCGTCGATGTCCTCGGGCCCCAGCGCCTGACAGGCGCCGAGAAAGGTGTTCATGGTGCGCTGGCCGTCAGGCGTGACGAAAATCAGGCAGCGCGCGGTCGCGGCGCCATCCGCCGCCGCCGGCGTGTCGAAGGCGACTCCCGCCTTGCGGATGTCGTGACTGAATTCGCGACCGGCCTCGTCGCCCTTGACCTTGCCGACGAAACCGGCGCGGCGACCGAGGCTCGCCAGTCCGGCCATGGTGTTGGCGGCCGAACCGCCGGAGATCACCGTGGTGGGACCCATTTTTTCGTAAAGCGCGGCGGCTCGCGCCTCGTCGACCAGCGCCATGCCGCCCTTGGCGATCCCGAGGTCGACCAGATCGTCGTCCCCGGCGCGGGATATGGTGTCGACGATGGCGTTTCCGATGCCGAGCACATCGAGCGTATCAGACATTCGTTCATCCATTCTGGAAACGTTTATTCATGGTGGAAGGCTTCAGCCCGGAGAGGCTTCAGGGCTCAGCGCCGTCGCCATACCGCCCGCACAAGGCGGTTTCCACGGCGGTTCCTAGCATCGGGCGCGACAAATAAACAGGGGCAGGTCTTGTAAACAGGAGCCAGTCTTGCCGAAGGTCGCGCGCCGGTTCTCGCAGGTCCGGCATCCCCGCCCGTAGCCATACCGGCTGCAAGCCGCTATACCCATCCGCGACTTTCCCGTCCTGCGAGCGATCCATGACCGACCCCCGTCCCGACCACGACGCCTCGACTCATTTTGGTTATTCCGAGGTTCCCCTGTCGGAGAAACAGGTTCTTGTCGACGATGTTTTCCACAAGGTGGCGCGTCGTTACGACGTGATGAACGATTTGATGTCGGGCGGGTTGCACCGTCTGTGGAAGGACGTGCTTGTCGATAAGGTCAATGCTCGCGGCAAGCGCGGCTTTCGCCACCTTGATGTGGCGGGCGGCACCGGCGACGTAGCCTTTCGCATCGCCCGCAAAGCCGCCGCCGACGCTGAAATCACCGTTCTCGACATCAATGGCGACATGCTTGAGGTCGGGCGGGACCGGGCGCGCGAACGCGGCCTTGGCGACAAGGTGGAATTCGTGCAGGCCAACGCCGAGTCCCTGCCGTTTCCGAATGCTTATTTTGACGCCTATACCATCGCTTTCGGCATCCGCAACGTGCCGCGCATCAATGTGGCGCTGGAAGAAGCGCATCGCGTGCTCAAGCCCGGCGGTCGTTTCCTGTGTCTTGAATTCTCGCAGGTCAATGTGCCGGGGCTGGACAAGATCTACGAACTCTATTCCTTCAACGTCATTCCTGCCGTCGGAAAGCTCGTCGCCGGCGACGCCGAGCCCTACCGTTATCTTGTCGAATCGATACGTCGATTCCCCGAGGCGGAGGAGTTCGAGCGAATGATCCGTACCGCCGGCTTTCGTCGCACCGGCTTCGAGCGTCTCACCGGCGGCGTCGTCGCCATTCACTCCGGCTGGAAATACTAGCCCTACGAAAGACGGCGGCGCGTGCTCCTCGCAATCGGCAATTTTCTGCGCCTGTCGCGCGCCGGCTATATTCTGGCCCGCGAGGGCGTTTTTCTCGATCTTGATCCCGATTTGATCCCGCCGGCGGCCGCGCCGTTGTTGCGGTTCGCCAACGCCTTCGCCAGTCCGGGCGTAACAGGAGGCGGGCCGAGCCTGGTTCGGGCGTTGTCGCAGATCGGCCCCTCTTACGTTAAGCTTGGACAATTTCTGGCGACGCGGCCGGATGTCGTCGGCGGCGACATCGCCGAGGCGCTTTCCGCATTGCAGGACCGCATGGCGCCTTTCGGTCGAGCGCAGGCCGTGGCCATTATCGAAAAGGCCTTCCGCAGAAAGCTTGACGACTTGTTCGTCGACTTCGGCGAGCCAGTCGCTGCGGCTTCCGTCGCCCAGGTGCATCGCGCTCGCGTGCGAGATGCGAATGGCGAGCGTGAGGTCGCGGTGAAGGTGCTGCGTCCCGGGGTTGAGGGGCAGTTCGCGCGCGATCTGCGGGATATGTATCTTGTGGCGGGGGTCGCAGAACGCTGGTCGGCCGAAGCGCGGCGCCTTCGGCTGATAGAGGTGGTCGATACGCTGGCGCGCACGGTGAAACTTGAAACCGATTTCCGTCTGGAAGCGGCGGCGGCAAGCGAATTCGGGGATAACATTGTCAACGATCCCGAAATGCGCGCCCCGCATGTCGACTGGGACCGCACCGCCAAAGAAGTGCTGACCCTCGAATGGATTGACGGGATCCCGCTCTCCGATCCGGCGCGGGTCGCCGCCGAGGGTCACGATCTCAGGCGAGTCGGTCGCACGGTGCTGCAGTCGTTTCTGCGTCACGCCATGCGAGACGGTTTTTTCCACGCCGATATGCATCAGGGCAATCTCTTCATCGATCGCGAGGGGCGTCTTGTCGCCATCGATTTCGGCATCATGGGACGGTTGGGTCCAAGGGAGCGTCGCTTCCTCGCCGAAATCCTCTATGGATTGATCACCCGCAACTATCGACGCGTTGCAGAGGTGCATTTCGAAGCCGGTTATGTGCCCGCGAAACATTCAGTCGAGGAGTTCTCTCAGGCGCTGCGCGCGATCGGCGAGCCATTGCACACGATCAGCGCCACCGATATTTCGATGGCGCGGGTCCTGACCCTGCTGTTTGAGGTGACGGCCCTGTTCGACATGCGCACCCGCACCGAGCTGGTGCTGCTGCAAAAAACCATGGTCGTCGCCGAGGGCGTGGCCCGCGCCTACGATCCGAAGCTGGATATCTGGAAAACCTGCGATCCCGTCGTGCGCGGCTGGATTGAGGAAAATCTCGGACCCAAAGCGAAAATCGAGGACGCCGGCAAGGGCGTCGCCGAACTGGCGCGACTGGCCACTCGCCTGCCGGAAACATTGGGCGTCGCCGAAACCGCCATCGCCGGCATGGCGAAGATGGCCGGGTCAGGCGTCGACCTGTCCTCTCAGGCGCTTGAGAGCATGGCCCGGTCGCGCCAGCGCTCCGACAATAGATTGCTGATTGGGCTCACGGCGTTGCTCGTCTTCGGGGCCTGGCTCTTTCGTTGACTTCCAGATGCGAGTTGCGCCGAAGCTAAAACCCGTTCGGCGAAACAAAGGCGACAAAACAAAAGCTCAGGGCTCCTATCTGATCCCATCAGACCGGGAAACGCCTAGTCGCAGCGCGCCATGCCAAGGAATTCGGCGCGCGAGCGCTGATCCTCGCGGATCAGGCCCAGCAATTTGCTGGTCGTTAGCAGACTGCCTTGCGTATTCACCCCCCGCAGGGACATGCAACTGTGCTGCGCTTCGATCACCACGCCGACGCCGAGCGGATCGAGAATATCCTGGATCGCCTCGGCGATTTCCGCCGTGAGCTTTTCCTGGATCTGCAAACGTCGTGCAAAGCCATGCACCACGCGGGCGAGTTTCGATATGCCGACCACGCGTTTGTTCGGCAGGTAGCCGACATGGGCGCGCCCGGTCACCGGCAGCATGTGATGCTCGCAAAAACTGATCACCGGGATGTTTTTCAAAACCACTAATTCGTCGTAACCGCCGACTTCCTGGAAGGTGCGTTTGAGATAGTCGCGCGGGTCCGTATCATAGCCAGCGAAGAGTTCGCGGTAGGAGCGCGCCACCCGCGCCGGGGTGTCGAGCAGACCCTCGCGATCCGGATCGTCGCCGGCCCATTCGATCAGCAGGCGAACTGCGGCTTCGGCGTCGGCCTGGGTTGGCTTGCCCATTGGTGTCTTTCCTGTCCTCGAACGCGAGGTTAGTCGCCGATCGCGTTACGACCGAGGTTGTTGATTGTCGAGCCGACGGAATTCACCGTCCGTTTGACGAAGCCCAGCGCGCCGTCATTTGACGGGGCGGCGGGCGGGGGAGCGCTGACGGCGTCGGCGACGGGTTCAGGCGGCCCGCCGGAAGACCTGCCGCCCGTCGCCGGGTTTGTCGGGCGCGCCGCGTTGCGGGCGGGCGCCGGCTTTGGTTTCGCTTTCGCGACTCTGGGTTTTGCCGCCGGCTTCTGTTTGGCGACAACGCTGGAGTCAGCCTGAGAGGACGTCGGCGGTTTCTTGGCGTTGGCTCTCGACGCTTCGGTCTTCGCCGGAGTCGGCGCGATCGTGGCGGAGGGCGATGGCGGCGTCGCCGGTTCTTTCGTCTCGGGCGGCGCAAGCGCCGCTTTCTCTGCGGCGGGCGCTCCGGTTTGATCGGGCGTCGTCGTCGCTGATGACGTCGTCTTCGTCGATGACCTGGCCGCCGGATCCTGTTCGGGGCTGGCGGCGGTCTGCTGAGCCTCGGCGGCCGGCGTCTCGGCCGTTGCCGCCGGCGCTGGAGTTTGCGTCGTCACGGGGGCGTCGGGGGACGGGTTCTCCGGCGCAACGGCGGCGGTCGTCGACTCACTCCCGGGGGCCTCTGGCCTCGCGCCGTGATTGAGCGCCCATCCAACGGCGGCCAGACCGCTCACTACGATCGCCGCGGAGAGGTAAAGCAGATTGCGTCTGCGTCCCTCTTCCGGCGCTGGTCGGTTCGTCGCCGGGAAGGGCGCATCCTCTCCGGCGTGGGACCCGCTGGCCCCGAGAACGGGACGCGTGTCCACTTTTGGTTGCTGAGCCGAAGGCCGGCGCGGTTCGGAGACCACGATCTCTGGCGCCGCGAGTTTTGGCGCGACATCGTCGTGCGGAGCCTGCGGGTCATGACCGAGGCTTTGCCTGAATTCGGCAAAGGCTTTTTGCAATTCCTTGTCGGGGTCCGTTTCGCCAGCCTTGGTCATGATCGTTCCCCCGGATCTTGCGCCTGGTTCTTGCGCGGCGTCGCCGGGCCGGCGGTTAAGCGCTCCGGGCCGCCAACGGATTTCTTGTTGTTAAGCATTAAAATTGTGGCGGTTGTTCGCCGCCGCTTCGCAAGCCCTGCGCACGGGAGTCGCGGCGCGTGGGGCGGAGGTTGGCGCCGTCTTGTCTGGAAGGGATGTAAAAAAGGCAAATTGACGCTCGCGTGAGGGAGTTTTTATAGTATTTTCAATGAACCCAAAGAAATCGACCTTTCGCCGATGGAGGCGTCCGACCCATGCGCTGATTGTTGTCGGCGCCCTCGGTCTATCCATTGCCGGCGCGTTCGCCGATCCGCCGCCGACCTATGGATCGGACCTGACGCCTGTCGAGCGTCTCGGCAAGGATATCTTTGAGGATACATCCCTGTCGCAGCCGGCGGGAGTCGCTTGCGTTTCCTGTCACGATCCGGCGCAAGCCTATCAGGGGAATAACGGCTCCTCCCTGGCCGCTTTGGCGCGTGGCGCGCCGAAGGGCGCGCTGGGCAAGCGAAATACGCCGACGATCATGTACAGCTCTTTTGCGCCGCCATTCGAATTCATTGAGGATCACGACGCCAAAACCGGCGCTGTCGAAAAAATCCCGGTTGGCGGCCAGTTCTACGACGGTCGCGCCGTTGATCTGATTGCGCAGGTCGAAGGTCCGCTTCTCGATCCTAACGAGATGAACGCCGTCTCGAAACGCGCCGTTGTCGAAGCCATTCGCGACGGAGCCTATGCGCCGCTGGCGCGCGAAGTCCTCGGCGACAAGATTTTCGACGATCCAGAGACGGCTTACGTCAAACTCGCCGCCGCCGTCGCCGCCTTTGAGTCCAGCCCGCGTTTTCATCCGTTCGCGTCGAAATTCGACGACGTCCTGCGCGGGAAGGCGAAGTTCACGCCGATCGAGGAGCAAGGATTCACGCTCTTCAAGAATCCGGAAAAGGGCAATTGCCTCGCCTGTCACGCCGGCGTGGAGAAATCGCATGAACCGCGCGACTGGCTGTTCACCGATTACACCTACGACGTCCTTGGCGCGCCAAAGAACAGGCGCATACCGGCGACCGCCGGACCGGGAAAAGCGCCCGATCTGGGTTTGTGCCAACGGCCGGAAATCAAAAGCGCCGCGCCGGCGGGCTTCGACACCGATAGTCTGTGCGGCGCCTTTAAGGTGCCGACCTTGCGTAATGTCGCCGTGACGGGGCCCTGGATGCACAATGGCGGATTAACGAAATTGCGCGACGTTGTCGCCTTTTACGCCACGCGCGACACCCGACCTGGACGCTGGTACCCCGGAGAGAAACAAAAATTTGATGATTTGCCTGCCGTCTATCACGCCAACGTTAATGTTGCGGAAATCCCTTATGATCGCAAGGCGGGTCAGAAGCCGCGTCTCGACGATTCCGAAATTGACGCCATCGTCGCCTTTCTGGAAACATTGACGGATCGTCCTGCGGCCTACGCGACCCGCCGCTGAGGCATCCGCCGGGACGCGCATGCGGGAACGAGTGAATCATGTCGTCGTCAGGCCGTAACGACAAAGAGTTTTGCCCAAACTCTCTTCGGGCGCACGGCCGCTGGTGAAGACCGCGCGTCCATGCGGCGGCGCCCCGAAGCGCGTTTCTGCGCCAAATCGCTCGCACAGTAATTGATCAGCGCGGCGCGCGATGGCTGGCGCCGGATCGACCCATGTCGCCGACCATGGCGCAAGACGCCGGAAACTGTCGATGAGCAGAGGATAATGCGTGCAGGCCAGCACGATGGCGTCGGTTCGCGCCTCGCCGCGCGTTTCGAAACAGGGCGCGATTTCCGCTGCGATTTCCTCGTCGCGCGCTACGCCATGTTGCATGTAGTCCTCTGCAAGTCGGGCAAGGCGGGTGGAGCCGACGAGATTGACGCGGCAATGCGCGGCGAATTGCGCGATCAAATTTTGCGTGTAGTCCCTTTTCACAGTGCCGGGTGTGGCCAGCACCGAGATCATGCGCGACCGCGATCCCTCCGCCGCCGGCTTGATCGCCGGCACAGTGCCGATGAACGGAATCTCCGGCCAGCGCGCCCGCAAATCCGGCAAGACAAGCGTCGAGGCTGTGTTGCAGGCGATGACGACCATGTCCGGTCTGTCGGCGACGATCCGGTCGCCAATGACATCGACAACGCGTTCGACCAGTTCCGGCTCTTGCCAGGCGCCATAGGGAAAGCCGGCGTCGTCGGCGCAATAGACATAATCCGCGCCGGGCCGCAGCTTGGCGATTTCGCAAAAGACCGTGAGGCCGCCAAGACCGGAGTCGAAGACAAGAATTTTTGGCGGACCAGACATCTGAGAGAAGCGGCGTCGGCGGTTTCAAGGGCAGGGTGGCGCGAATCGCGCCTTTGTTCCCATAGGACAGGCTTTGCAGGCCAAGATCAACGCCGGCGCGCGTCGGCCTGAAATCATGGAGCGTCTCCCGGTCTGATTGAGCCGCAGGGGCGCTCTGGTCTTTAGTTTTGTCGCGAGTTCTTTCGCCCAACCGGTTTCCGCTTCGGCGGAGAGCGCTCTACAGCGGAAGATTGAACACGCGCGCCGGGGTCAGCGCGCCTTCGACAATTTCGCCGAAAGCCACCGGAACGCCGCCGCATGCCGCATAGACGACGCCTTCGGAAGGGGCGTCGCGGCCGCGCAGGATGACTGATCCGCCGCGCCGCAGCCGTGTCGCCGTATCGCGATCGACGATGACGCAGGGCAGTTCCGTGAGGCCCGCCTCTACGGTCAGCAAAGCCTCTCCCGCCATATTTTTATTTTCGATTTCATCCAGGGTGAAGGCGTCGTCCTCGGTGAAGGGACCGACGCGCGTGCGGCGCAGGGCCGTCACATGCCCGTAACAGCCGAGCAATCGCCCGAGATCGCGGGCGATGGCGCGCACATAGGCTCCCTTGCCGCAAGCCATGACGAATTGCGTTTCGTGTTCCGTCGTCTCGACGATCTCAAGGGCGTAGATTGTCACGGCGCGCGGCTTCAAGGCCACCTGCTCGCCCTCGCGGGCGAGGTCATAGGCCCGCTCGCCGGCGATCTTGATCGCCGAAAACTGGGGCGGCGTTTGCAGAATATCGCCGATAAACTGTGGCAGCAGGGCTTCTATCGCCGAGGGCGAGGGGCGCGCGTCGCTGGCGCGCACGACACGGCCTTCCGAGTCGTCGGTGTCGGTCTCGCTGCCCCAGGTCACCGTAAATCGATAGGATTTTTCGCCATCCTGGACAAAAGGCACGGTTTTCGTCGCTTCGCCAAAAGCGACAGGCAAGAGGCCGGACGCCAGCGGATCGAGCGTGCCGGCATGACCGGCTTTTTTGGCGTTATAGATCCGCTTTAGGCGCGACACGGCTTGCGTCGAGGTCATGCCGGTCGGCTTGTCGAGCGCAATCCAGCCGTCGACGACAACCCTGTTCGATCTTTTCTGGTTCATGAACTGGCGTCGCTTTTCGGGCTGTCGGTGTCGGATGGTTCGAGGTCGCGTTTCACCTGTTCCGAGTTGAGGATGGCGTCGATGCGGGATACGGCGTCGAAACTATCGTCGATGCGAAACCGGATTTCCGGCGCGAATTTCAAATTGATCTGGTGCGCGATCTCGCCGCGCAGATAACGACGGTGACGATCCAGCGCCGCCAGCACATGCGGCTCGTCCTTTCCGCCCAGCGGCATGACATAAATCGTCGCCAGCTTGAGGTCCGGGCTCATTTTGACGCGCGACACAGTGATGACGTGCGCATCGAGAGTGGGGTCGCTGATCTGTCCGCGAGACAATAACTGCGCGACGGCGTGACGGATCAGTTCGCCGACCCGCAACATTCTTTGGGAGGGCGCTGAGCCGGATGAGTGATGGGATCGGGACATGTCGGGGCCGGGAATTGATGAGCGCGCTCAACGCGAAGCGGCAAGCAAAAGAAGGGCCGGAGCGCTTCCGGCCCTTCGGCAGATCACAGAGACCGGACGGTCAAAGCGATCGTTTGATTTCCTCGACGCGGTAGCACTCGATAACGTCGCCGGCGCGCATGTCCTGATAGTTCTCGAAAGCCATGCCGCATTCCTGCCCGGCGGTGACTTCCTTAACTTCGTCCTTAAAGCGCTTCAAAGTCGAGAGTTTGCCTTCGTGGACGACGACGTTGTCGCGAATCAGGCGAACATTGGCGCCGCGCTCGACATTGCCGTCTGTGACGCGGCAACCGGCGACCTTGCCGATTTTCGAAATATCGAACACCTCGAGTATCGTCGCATTGCCGAGCATCGTTTCGCGCAGGGTCGGCGCCAGAAGGCCGGACATCGCGCTCTTCACGTCGTCGACGAGATTATAGATGATGTTGTAGTAGCGGATTTCGACGCCGGCGCGTTCGGCCGCCTCGCGCGCTTCCTTGTGGGCGCGGACGTTAAAGCCGATCACAGCGGCGTTGGAGGCTTCAGCGAGAGAAATATCCGACTCCGAGACGCCGCCGACGCCCGCGTGCACGACGCGCGCCGCAACTTCGTCGGTGCCGAGCTTCTCCAGAGCGGCGACAATCGCTTCCACGGAGCCCTGCACGTCGCCCTTGATGACGAGCGGGAATTCCTTGCGGCCGGCCGTCTTGAGCTGGCTCATCATGTCGGAAAGCGATCCGCGCACCGATCCGCCGCGCGCCGCAAGTTTGTCGCGTCTTTGGCGTTCGCGATATTCGGTGATTTCGCGGGCCCGCGCCTCCGACTCCACCACAGCGACGCGGTCGCCTGCTTCGGGAGTGCCGCCAAAACCGAGAATCTCGACGGGGAAGGAAGGTCCCGCCGTCTCGCGCGTTGCGCCCGTGTCGTCGATCAGGGCGCGCACGCGTCCCCATTGTGCGCCGGCGACGATGATGTCGCCGACATGCAAGGTGCCGCGTTGAATGAGGATGGTCGCCACTGGACCGCGGCCCTTGTCGAGCCGCGCTTCGATCACGGAGCCCTCGGCGGCGCGATCCGGATTGGCCTTGAGGTCGAGCACTTCCGCCTGAAGAGCGATCGCCTCGAGCAATTTGTCGAGATTGGCGCGCTGCTTGGCGGAGACCTCGATTTCGAGCGTTTCGCCGCCCATGCTTTCCACCTGCACCTCATGCTGCAACAATTCGGTGCGAACGCGCTCGGGCTTGGCGTCCGGTTTGTCGATCTTGTTAATGGCGACGATCAAGGGAACCTGCGCGGCGCGCGCATGATGGATCGCCTCAATCGTCTGCGGCATCACGCCGTCGTCAGCGGCGACGACCAGCACGACGATATCGGTGACTTCTGCGCCGCGGGCCCGCATCGCGGTGAAGGCCGCGTGGCCGGGGGTGTCGATGAAGGTCACCGGATGGCCGTTCGGCGCCGTCACCTGATAGGCGCCGATATGCTGGGTGATGCCGCCGGCTTCGCCGGCGACGACATTGGCCTGACGAATGGCGTCGAGCAGCGAGGTCTTGCCATGATCGACATGGCCCATGATGGTGACGACGGGCGGTCGCGGCCGCATGTCGTCGTCAACATCGGGAGTGTCGAACAGGCCTTCCTCGACGTCGGATTCGGCGACGCGTTTGACGCTGTGGCCCATTTCCTCCGCCACCAACTCCGCCGTGTCGGCGTCGATGACGTCGTTGATCTTGTGCATGGCGCCTTGCTTCATCAGCAGGCGTATCACGTCCACCGCCCGCTCCGACATACGGTTGGCGAGCTCCTGAATCGTGATCGTCTCGGGCAGGACGACTTCGCGCGCGATCTTTTCTTTCTGTTCGGCGGCGCCAAAGTTCTTTCTGCGCTCCGTGCGACGCCGGTAGGACGCCAGCGAACGGGTGCGCTCCTCGCCGTCGGCGCTGGTCGCTGTCGAGATGGTGAGCCGTCCGCGATTTCTCTCGCCGCTGCGCGTTGTGGGCGAGGGTCGGGGCGGGGTTGGAGCGATTATTCGGACCGGCGGGCGTTTGGCGGCGGCGTCCGGCGTTGCGGGGCGTCCCGACGGCGCAGCCGGCGTGTGGGCGGTCGGCTCCGCCGAGTCCTGGGGCAGGCGGCGACGCGCCTCCTCCTCCGATTTGCGTTTGGATTCGGCTTCGCGGGTGAGGCGATCCTCTTCTTCGCGCTTGCGAGCGTCGGCGGCGACGCGTTCCGCCTTTTCGCGGGCGTCGCGTTCGGCCCGGGCCTGCGCCTCGATCTCGGCGCGGCGACGGTCTTCTTCTTCCCGGGAGCGGGCGTCGACGAGCGCGCGGGCGCGCGCTTCACGCTCCTCCTCGGTCAATACGCGCAGAACAACGCCCGATCCGTTGCGCGGCGCGGCGGGACGCGTGGTTTCGGGCTTCGGCTTCGGCGCAACGGCTGGAGCCGCCGCTGGAGCCGCCGCCGGGGTCGCCGGGGTCGCCGGGGTCGCTTTGGCGGGCTCGACATGGCCGGGAGCGCGCCGCTTCACCTTTTCAACGACGACCACCTTCGAGCGGCCGTGTGAAAAGCTCTGGCGAACCATGCCCGTCTCACTTGGACGTTGCTTAAGATGCAACGTCTTGGAAGGCGCGACGGTTAAAGTCTTGTCGCCGCTGTTGTCGCTCTCACTCATCCAGCTTCCAGTCCTGAGCCCTGATGCGGCCCGATAATTTCCGTTTCGTCCGTCGTCGCGTCGCCGTCGAGACCAATATCCCTATACGCCGCCAATCGGCGACAGCGCACGAGAAAATTCTCGGCGGGCCTGCCGGCGACAAGCGCCGCATGTATCACATTTGTCCGCCCTAAAGCCAAATCCAATTGATGCGAAGAGAAAAGGCCGATCATCAGGGCTTCCCCATTTCCGGCGCGCCGCGCCGACTGGCGAAGTTTGCGTTTCCCGTCGGCGCCGCCGTCGCGGGCTTCGAGCAATGCGGCGATCCTGCTTTCGCCCAGCGCCTCCGCCGCTTTGCTAAAGCCGCAAATAACCCCGCCGGCCTTGTTGACCAACGCCAGCATTTGCAGGCAATCGGCCTCCAGCAACCGGTCGACGCTGGCGGGGAGGTCTATCGGGATCTCGGTTTTTTCCTTCAACCCGCGCGCAAACATGCGCTTTTTTGTCGCTTCCGCGACCAGAGCCGCGCGGGCGCCGATCCAGACGCCACGCCCCGGCAGCCGGGCGCGAATATCGGGCGTGACGGTCCCGTCAGGCGCGCGCACGAAGCGGATCATCGTCTCCGGCGCGCCGGCGCGCCGGGTGACGATGCAGGTCCGTTCCGACCCTTCCGTTTCGCTTCTCGACCCGCCCCGGCTCACTCCGCCTCGTCGCCTCCCTCGACTTCAGCCTCGACCAGCGACGCCGCCTCGATCCAGCCAGCCCGCACGCGCGCCGTCATGATCATCGCTTCGGCCTCTTCGCGCGAGAGATCGACGCCTTCGAAGAAACCCTCGTGCCGAACGGTCTCGCCATCCTTCTTTTCGGTCCAGCCGACGAGATCGTCGGTGACGCAGCCGGCCAGGTCCTCAATGGTTTTGACATCGTTGTCGCCAAGACGGGCCATCATCGCAGTGGTCATGCCGTCGATCTCGCGTAGTTCGTCGGCCACGCCGAGGGAGACGCGACGCGCCTCGTTCTCAGCCTCGACGCGTTCGAGATAGGCATTGGCGCGGCTCTGGATCTCGGCCGCCGTCTCTTCGTCGAAGCCCTGGATCGAGGCGAGTTCGGCAAGATCGACGTAGGCCAGTTCTTCCACGGAGCGGAACCCCTCGGAGGCGAGAAGACGTCCGACCACCTCGTCGACGTCGATGGCGGCCATAAACACCTGCGTGCGCTCGACGAACTCCTTTTCGCGGCGTTCGGTTTCCTCGGCCTCGGTCAGAATGTCGATGTCCCAACCGGTGAGTTGGGAGGCGAGGCGCACATTCTGGCCGCGGCGGCCGATAGCGAGCGAAAGCTGATCGTCGGGCACGACCACTTCGATTCGCGCGCTGTCCTCGTCGAGGACGACCTTGACGACTTCCGCCGGCTGCAGCGCGTTGACTATGAAGGTGGCGGCGTCCGCCGACCAGGGAATGATGTCGATGCGCTCGCCCTGCAATTCCTGCACGACCGCCTGAACACGCGAGCCGCGCATGCCGACGCAGGCGCCGACCGGATCGATCGAGGAGTCGCGCGAGATCACAGCAATCTTGGCGCGAGAGCCTGGATCGCGGGCGACGGACTTCACCTCGATCACGCCATCGTAGATTTCCGGCACTTCCTGTCTAAACAGTTTGGCCATGAATTGCGGATGGGTGCGTGACAGGAAAATCTGCGGCCCGCGCTGCTCGCGACGCACATCGTAGACATAGGCGCGGGCCCGGTCGCCGGGACGGAACATCTCGCGCGGGATCATTTCGTCGCGCCGGATGACGCCTTCGCCACGACCCAGATCAATGATCACATTGCCGTATTCGACGCGTTTGACGACGCCGTTGACGATCTCGCCGATCCGATCCTTGTAGTCCTCATATTGACGGTCGCGTTCGGCCTCGCGCACTTTCTGCACGACAATTTGCTTGGCAGATTGCGCGGCGATGCGGCCATAATCGAAGGGCGGCAGCTTCTCGGACATTTTATCGCCGATTTGCGCCGCGGGATTTTCGCGCTGGGCTTCCAGCAGGGAGATTTCCGTCGCCGGATTCTCGACCTTATCCACGACAAGACGCAGTCGCCAGTAGCTGACGTTGCCGGTGCGCGGATCGATATCGACGTTGATGTCGGTTTCCTGGCCGTAGCGCGAGCGCGCGGCCTTCGCCAGCGCTTCGGCCATTGAGGCGATGACGATCGATCTGTCGATCGATTTCTCGCGCGCAACGGCGTCGGCGATTTGCAGGATCTCAAGTCTGTTGGCGCTGACGGACATGTGGTCAGTCTCCCTGTGGCCGGCCGATGCGCGGTTTGGGCGTCGCTCCGGTTTTTTTGAACTGGGTTTGTACGCCGGCGGGAGCCAGCGGTCGGGTTTTCGCTTTTGCCGGCCCCCGGAAACGGCCCGGTCCGCGGCGCGGCCGGTCGTCGTCCTCCGGCGCATCGTCCTCCGACGTCGCGGGTTGCAGTTTGCCGGCGCGCAGGGATTCGCGGATCAGCGAGTCGGTCAGCAGCAATTTCGCCTCCTCGAGATCGGCGAGGGGTAGACTGACCTCTTTCTCCTCATCGGAGCGCGCGTCGGTGCGCTCCAGTCGCAGGGTCGCCGCCCGTCCCGCGCCGTCGACGCCGCGGATTAGACCGCGAAACCGTTTTCGACCGCTCTCGACCGGATGCGCCAGTTCGATCCGCGCCTCGTGGCCAATCGCCCGGGCGAAGTCGGAGACGCGCACGAGCGGTCGGTCAATGCCGGGAGAGGAGATTTCCAGCCGATACTCGCCGGCGATGGGATCGGCGACATCGAGTTCGGGCGAAAGAGCCTGACTGATCGCCTCGCAGTCGTCGACGTCGATGCCGCCGTCCGGTCGTTCGGCCATGATTTGCAGGGTTTGGCCGTTCTGTTGCATCAGACGCGCCCGCACAAGCCGGAAACCAAGTTGCGCGAGGACAGGCTCGGCAAGATGCGCGACGCGCGCGGCGACGCCGGTTTCGATGACAAGTCGCGGCTCGTCGAGACGCGGTTCGTCGAGTTCGTCCTCGACGACCGGTTGTAGGTGGTTTTGATCCGATGAGTTTTGCATTCGCCAAACAAAAAAGAGCGGGTCCCCGCAGGGCCCCACTCTCAATATTCGATCGTCTATAGTGACGATCTCTATGAGAAGGAAGTCTTCCTCTTATATACCCGGCTCTCGTCCGGGCGCAAGAACGCAAACATCCACAGATCAGGAGACGCCAAGTTTTTTTTGCAGATTTGTCGATGAGGTCGTGTACTGAAACAGCAATTTTTTTTCCGGATAGATATATCGATGGGCTTTCTGGGCCGCCAGCGCGCCTTCGTGGAAGCCTGAAAGTATCAGCTTCAGTTTGCCCGGATAGGCGTTGATGTCGCCAACGGCGAAAATGCCCGGATGACTGGTCTCGAATTTCTCGGTGTCGACTGGAATGAGGTTTTCGTTCAGTTGCAGACCCCATTCGGCGACCGGGCCAAGCTTCATGGTCAGGCCGAAAAACGGCATCAGACGGCTGCAGGGGATTTTCTCCTCGACGCCGTCATTGCCCTTGAGAGTTGCGTGAGTCATCTCGCCATCCGCGCCATGCGCCTCGGTGATTTGACCCAGTCGGAACGAGATTTTACCGTCCTTGACCAATTCCTGCATCGCCGAAACGGAATGCGGCGCAGCTCGAAAAACGTCGCGCCGATGCACCAGCGTCAGGCTTCTGGCTACGGGTTGCAGGTTGAGGGTCCAGTCGAGCGCGGAGTCGCCGCCGCCGACGATGACCACGTCCTTGTCGCGGAAATCCTCCATCCGTCGCACGGCGTAAAAGACCGATTTGCCCTCAAAACTCTCGATGTGCGGAATTGGCGGCTTTTTGGGCTGAAAGGAGCCGCCGCCCGCCGCGACGACGACCACTTTCGTGTTGAACGTCTTGCCGGAGTCGGTAGTGATCCGGAAGGCTGGCTTCTCGGTTGTGCCAAGGGACTCGAGGGTCTGCACCATTTCGTTGAAATGATAGGTCGGACCGAAAGGCTCGATTTGTTTCAAAAGATTGTCGGTCAACTCCTGCCCGGTGACGATTGGCAGGCCGGGAATGTCGTAAATCGGCTTCTCCGGATAGAGTTCGGAGCATTGCCCCCCGGCGCGCGGCAGTATGTCGATGACATGCGCTTTGATGTCGAGGAGACCCAGTTCAAAGACCGCAAAAAGTCCGGCCGGTCCCGCTCCGACGATCACGACATCGGCGTCAATTGCGGCGTTGGTCTGGGTCATGTCGAAGTCCTGGAGGTGCGAGTTAACGTTTCGCCGCGCGTCCTGGAATTAAAGGGCCGTGGCGAGAAAGCCGTGGCGGCATGTCTACGCGGCGACAGGCGCAGAGCCCGACAGCGGTTCCGGCGGGCGGCGACGGCGCCGCGCCGTAGTCTTCGAGATTGTCTATCGTATTTATCGTGCGATGCAATACGAAATGCGCTGGGAGAGGCGCGCGCGGCGTTCAGTCAGCCTTGCTGGGCGGGAGTCGTCACCGTCAAACCGTCGAGTTCAGGACGAACGGTGATCTGGCAGCACAGACGGGAGTTCGGTTTCACATCAAAGGCGAAATCCAGCATATCCTCCTCCATCTGGGAGGCCTTGCCGGCCTTTTCCGTCCATTTTTCATCGACATAGACATGACAGGTGGCGCAGGCGCAGGCTCCGCCGCACTCAGCGGCGATTTCGGGAATGTCGTTGCGACGCGCGGTCTCCATCACCGTCGAGCCAACCTCGCCCTCCACGGTCCGAGCCTGACCGTGCGAATCGACGAATGTGATCTTGACCTTGGTCGGCGCCCCGCCGCCCGGTTCAGCGCCGTAGCAAACCGCCAGATTATCGTAGCTCATCTTCACCATGACGCCAGTCTCTTTCCTGTAACTGCGAAACCGCAACAAGCAACGGAAAACGCAGGCGCTTCGCGAATTTGCCCATGACGGCGTTCTACTGGAGCGCTTGCCGGAACTTTAGCCGCCGCTCCCTATGAGGGCCACCCCGGTTATCGTGTTCATTTGACGTTCGATTAGCACCCGGCGGGAGGCGACGCTAGCCCCTGCAAAGTGGTTCAAAGGCGGGCGCGCGCCCACCTGGCGATCCGTCCCGACGCCTGTCCTGCGGCGGTCGAAAGCGCGGCGACGGCCGGCGCGCCATAGTGATCGGGCGCCGGAGTCTCAATAATAAACACCTCGCCGGCCCGGACGTCGCCGCTGGCGGTGTCGACCAGGCGCGCGGCGATCTCCGCTCTGGCGACGTTTTGGGCGGCGTCGATTTCAAATCGACGGATGTCGGTCAGCAAAGCCATCGGGCTGGCGCCGCTGTCGCCGGCCGCGATCCCGGCGCTCTGCAGGGCGTCGATCAGGCGATGACGCAAGAGGTTGGGCAACAGGTCGGACCATTGCGCGTCGGGCAGCACCGCCACTGACCCGTCCGCCGCGCGGACCACGACCCTGTCGCTTGCGGTCGGCGAAACAGCTTCTGGCGTTTTGACGATCAGCGCCGCGCCCTGCCGCAGGGCGCGTCCTTGCGTAAAGCGCGCCGGATCGTCCGAAAGGTCGAAGGATGGCCGTTCGAACCCGGCGCACCCGGCCAGTCCAAAGACTGCCAGCGCAAGCCATACGGCGAAGCGCTCCGGCCTCCTGATCGAGTGGCGGGCGTTCACTTTCAGGGACCCTTGTATTCCGGGACCGTTTGCGTCGGGCCGAAGATGAATTGCGAAGGATCGCGCCCGATCGATTGCAGGGTTTTATCCAGCGTGTCGACCGCCTTGCGTCCGTCGGCGGCCAGAGACTGATATTCCTTCAGGCCGGTTGCGGAAAATTTGTTCAGATTGGCCGACGCGTTGGCGATCTCCGCCGTGATTTGACGGAGTTTTTGAGGATCGAGGGCTTTCAGGGTCTGCTCGCCGGTCGCGAGGAATTTCTCGAGTTTGAGGGCGGCCGGCTTCAGGGAGTGGGCCGCTTCAGAGACATCCTTGATGGCCGCCGAAATATTTTGAGAGTTGTCGGCCAGGGCTTTCGAGAATGTCTCGGCGTTTTTGATGGTGGCGCTCAGCGGCTCCGCATTCTGATCGAGAAATCTGTCGAGTTTGAGTAGCAGCTCCGCCGACTTCGTTGACAGCTGCTGCGCGTTGCCAAGCAAATTCTGAATGTCGGAGCGTTCGGCCCGGATCTGGGGATAGGCGTCGCCTGGCGCGGCGGTCAGCTCGGGGGCTCCCGGCGTGCCGCCGACCAGCAGAACGTCGGCCACCCCGGTGAAGCCGCGAGTCTCCAGCCGCGCCTGGGTGTTGGTTTTGACGGGCGCGCCGCCGTCGACGCGGATCAGCGCTTCGACCTTGCTGGGGTCGCGCTTGTCGATTTGCAGCCGCGTCACCTCGCCAACCTTCAGGCCGTTGAAGAGCACGGAGGAGCCTTGCGAAAGGCCGGACACCGATCCGGAGAATAAAATCTGGTAGAATTGCTGTTTGCCGATCTTGCTGGGGCCGGAGAACCAGTAAACGAATCCAAACGCCCCGAGGGCCATGGCGATGGTGAAAGCGCCGATGAGGGCGTAATTGGCCCGGGTCTCCATCAGGCGTCTCCGCGCGCCGCGACGCCTGCGGTCAGCCGACCGCCGCGCACGCCGTGAAAATAACTGCGCAACCAGGGATGGGGCGACTCGATCAGCTCCCGAAGCGGCCCGGCGGCGATCACCTTTCCGTCGGCCAGCGCCGCGACGCGGTCGCAGATCGAGAACAGGCTGTCGAGATCGTGGGTCACCATGAAGACTGTCAAGCCCAGAGTATGTTGGAGGGTCGCGATCAGTTCGTCGAAGTCTGCGGCGCCAATCGGATCGAGGCCGGATGTTGGCTCGTCGAGGAAAACAAGCTCGGGGTCAAGGGCCAGCGCCCGGGCCAGCGCCGCGCGCTTGACCATGCCGCCCGATAATTCTGACGGAAATTTGTCCGCTGCGTCGGGCCTGAGCCCGACAAGCTCGATTTTGAGCATGGCGAGTTCGTCCATCAGACGCGGCGAGAGGTCGCGCGTTTCCCGCATGGGCATCTGAATGTTCTGTTTCACGGTCAGCCCTGAGAACAGCGCGCCGTTCTGGAACAGCACTCCCCAGCGCTGTTCGAGCAATCTGCGCCGGTCCAGCGGCAAGTTGTCGCGATCCTCGCCAAAGATGCGGATGCTTCCGCCGCGCGCCGGCGTCAGGCCGAGAATGGCGCGCATCAGCACAGATTTTCCTTGTCCGGAGCCGCCGACAAAGCCGAGCACCTCGCCGCGATAAACGTCGAGATCGAGGCCGTTCATGACGAGTTTGTCGCCAAAGCCCACGACGAGATCGCGCACGCTGACGAGGGTCTCGCGTTCCTCCGCAGGATAGGCCGGCGTGGGGAAGGGGGATGGCGTCGTCATGGTCCGCTCAATATTCGATCGAGGCGAAGAAGATGGCGAAAAGACCGTCCAGCACGATCACCATGAAAATCGATTTGACCACTGAGGCCGTCACCTGTCGGCCAAGAGACTCCGCTGAGCCGCGGGTGGCGAGGCCGTCCATGGTCGCGATCAGGCCGATCACCAGCGCCATGAACGGCGCCTTGATCTCGCCGACCAGAAACGTGCGCAGGGCGATGGCGCCCTTGAGAAGCGACAGGAAAGCCGCCGGGCTGATGCCGCCGTAGGTCCATGAGGTGAGCATGCCCCCGGCGAGCGCCGACATGTCGGCGATAAAGGTGAGGATCGGCAACGACAAAACCAGCGCCAGAATGCGCGGCAGGATCAGCACCTCTCCTGTCGACAGGCCCATCACGCTGAGCGCATCGATTTCCTCGCGCATTTTCATCGAACCGATTTCGGCCGTGATCGCCGATCCCGATCTTCCGGCGATCATGATGGCCGTCAGGAGTACGCCAAGTTCGCGCAACACCAGAATGCCGATCAGATCGACAGCGTAGCTGCTGGCTCCAAAGCGCTGGAGCTGGAAAATCCCCTGTTGGGCGACAATGCCGCCGACAAGGAAATTGATCAGCATGATGATCGGCGCGCTTCGCAGGCCGATAGTCTCCATGTGATACACAAGGGAGGTCAGGCGGAACCGTGACGGCGCCATGACGATCCGGGCCAGGGTTGCGACAAATTCGCCGAGAAAACTCACGCCACGGTAAAATTCCCTGCAACCGATGAAGACCGATTCGCCAAGATCAGCGATAAGATCAAGCGTCAGGAGCGGCCTGGGACGCGATTTTGGCCCGAAATCGCGATAGGACGTCTCGTTGAGAAGCGTGAGATATTCTGGTCGCGCCCGATTGATCTCGACGTTCACCCCCGCCTCTGCGAGTTGACGCCGGGCGCGATTGATCAACCATGCGCCGGCCGTATCGAGACGCGTTACGTCGCCGAGATCAAGTGTGAGCGCGTGCGCCAGCCTTCCCCGGTCGACAATTTGCTGCGCCTTCGCCTCCAGTTGTCGCTGGGCGATCAGGGTCCAGTCGCCGACGAGCGCAAGCCGATGGTCGTTGGACGGCTCGACGTCCGGGGCATGAGGAGCGATTGGGTCGGCCATGCCTCTCCCGGTAGGAGAAAGAAATCCATAATCTCTTAACTTTATGACTCGCCCTAAAGCAAATTTTGTGGCGCCGTCGACGCAGGGAGCGTGAAAAGTGCAATTGGATTTGGAGATCGCCCGAGAGTCTTTCCCGATCTCGGGTCGTTTTGTCATCGCGCGTGGCGCGAAGACCGAGGCTCATGTTGTCCGCGTGATCCTGCGAGCGGGAGATTACATCGGTCATGGCGAATGTGTGCCCTATGCGCGTTATGGAGAGAGCGTCGAAAGCGTCGTCGCGGCGATCGGAGCGCAGCGCGCGGCTTTAGAATCGGGCGTGGACCGACTGGCGCTGCAACGCCTGATGCCGCCGGGGGCCGCCCGTAACGCCGTCGATTGCGCGATGTGGGATCTTGAGGCCAAGCGCAGCGGTCGCCGCGCATGGGTCGCCGCCGGTTTTCCGCGTCTGGCGCCGCTCGTCACAGCCTATACGATCTCCGTCGGGACTCCGGAGGAGATGCGCGCGTCGGCGTTGCTGGCGTCGAACCGACCGCTGTTGAAGATCAAACTTGCCGGCTCCGGCGATCTCGAAAGACTGCTGGCCGTTCGCGCGGGCGCGCCGCATGCGACGCTGATCGTTGATGCCAACGAGTCCTGGGACGAGGCGACGCTTCCCGCGCAACTTGCCGCTTGCGCGGACAGCGGCGTTGCGCTGGTTGAGCAACCCTTGCCCGCCGGGCGGGATGAAATATTGGCCGAGATCCCGCGGCCGATCCCAATTTGCGCCGATGAAAGCGCGCATGACCGCGCGTCTTTGCCCGGCCTTGTCGGGCGTTACGACGCCATCAACATCAAGCTCGACAAAACCGGCGGCCTGACCGAGGCGCTCGCCATGGCGCAGGCGGCCCGGACCTTGGGGTTCGAGATCATGGCGGGATGCATGGTCGGCACCTCCCTGTCCATGGCGCCGGCGGCGCTGATCGGCCAGATGGCGGCCTTCGTCGATCTCGATGGGCCGCTGCTGCTGGCGCACGACCGTGAGCCGGGACTGCTTTACGAGGGCTCGACGCTGTCTCCGCCTGCGCCGGCGCTCTGGGGATGAGCGGTCCTGGGGCGTTTCCCGGTCTGATTGAATCAAACCGGAGTTCTGAATCTTTTGTTAGGTCACGCTTTCTTGCGCCGAACCGGTTTCCACTTCGGCGGAAAGCGCTCCTAAGGATCCATCCCCTGTTTGACCGGCTCGCCGGCGCCCGCCCAGCCGAGAATGCCGCCGC
>JBBARD010000018.1:27212-35366 GCA_040399965.1 Methylocystis sp.
TCCATCCCCTGTTTGACCGGCTCGCCGGCGCCCGCCCAGCCGAGAATGCCGCCGCTGTAATGGGTGTCGGCTTCGGCTCGTCCGCTCGCCAGCGCTTTCTCCATCGCTGTCACCGACCTGCGGCCAGACCGGCAATAAATCACGACCTTCTGACCGGCGCCGGGCGTCGGCAGGCTGGCCGGGTCAAACGCCGAGAGCGGATTGAACAGCGCGCCAGCGATATGGCCGGCGGCGTATTCTTCCGCCTCGCGGACGTCAACGAGCAGAATTGCGCCATCGTTCAGGCCGGCTTTCAGATCGGCGAGGGCGATGTCGTGGAAGGGCGCCGGGGTCGTGGTCATTTGCGAATGTCTCCCTCAATGCTCAAAGCAGTAGCGCCGGCGTCGCCCTGCGTCCAGACCGCAGGGAAGTCCGGGCGAAACTTGACGAATCATCGAGCCTCTTCCCTCTTTTTAAGCCCAAGTCTAAGATCGCCGTCGTTGTCAGCAATACGCCCTGCGACGTCGACCGGAGCGTTATTTTTTGCGATTACCGCATCTCTCAGGCCGTGGTGCGCCGGGCGGCGCTTTTTTGGCGGGGCGCGTTCCGCTGGTTCGCCCGGGACCGGACGCCGCCGCCATTCTCGGATCGATCGGCGAGGTCCTGTATCTGTGGGACATCTCCTCCGACAGACTCGACTGGGGACCGGGCCATGCGGCGGTTCTTGGACCGTTCGCCCGGCTGGATCTTTCAACGGGCATGGCCTTCGGGTCGTTGATCTCGGCGGAAAATGGATCCTCACGCTACGACGCCGTTTTTCACGCCGTCGAACGCGATGAGGGCGTGGGCGTCGCCTACCAGCTTGTCTACGCCCTCGCGCCAAAACCCGGGATCGGCGCGCCGTCGCCGCTCTGGCTTGAGGACACCGGCAGGTGGTTCTCTGGCGAAGATGGGCGTCCGTCCCGCGCGCACGGCGTGCTGCGCGCCGTCTCCGGTCCGGGCGATGGCGCGCGAGTCCAGCCCTCGGCGCCGGGAGAAGATCCGCTCACGGGCCTGCCGGCGCGTAGCCGACTGTTGGCGGAGACCCAATCCTTTCTGGTTCGAGCCAGTCGTGGTTCTGGGCATGGTTCTGGTCGTAGCCGCGGTAACGATCAGGGAGACGGGCGTTTCGCCGTCATGCTGGCGACGATCGAAAATCTGTTCGCGCTGAACCAGTCGTGCGGTTACGAAGCCGGCGAGGCGATGATTTCCGCCGTCGCCGGTCTGTTGCGGGCCAATGTGCGCGCGGGCGATGTCGTGGCCCGATACGCCGGCAATAAATTCGCCCTGCTGCTTGATTATTGCGGCGCCGAAGAAGCTGCGCTGGTCGGCGTCAGACTTTCCGCTCTCGTCTCCGCCGTTCCGTTCGAAACCGCCTTTGGCCGCCTCCCGGCGCGGATACGGGTTGGCTACGTCATCGCGCCGCAGGAAGGTCGCGCGCCGCAAACGCTTTTTTTGCGCGCCGAGGAGGCGCTTGACGCCGCCCGCGGCGTTCATGGGCGGGGGGTCGTCGCCTACTCTCGCTCACTGATGCGCGACGACGCCCGGTTACGCGTCCGCGGCGCCGCCGAGACGATCCTGTCGGCGCTGGCCGATGACCGGATCGAACTGGCGCTCCAGCCGGTGGTGCGCGCCAGCGACGGCGCCGTGGCGTTCCACGAGGCGTTATTGCGTCTGCGATTGCCGGGCGGCGACGTTGCGGCGCTCGAGGCTTTGTTGCCGGCGGCGCTCAAGGCGGGACTGATCCGGGCGTTGGACGACCGGGTAATGGCGTTGGTCTGTGCGCGGTTGGCCGTCGATCCCGCGTTGAGGATTTCGGTCAATTGCGCGCGCGACTCGATCGCCTCCGCCGACTGGATCGAGACGTTTACCGCCCGCATTGGCGCAACCCCTGGCCTCGGCGAAAGGCTGATCGTTGAGGTCACGGAAACCGGCTTGATCGAGAACGTTGAGGCCATGCGCGCTGCGATCGTCGCCTGTAAGCAACTTGGCGTTCGCGTGGCGATGGACGACTTCGGCGCCGGCCACAGTTCTTTCCGCGAATTGCGCAATCTTGGCTTCGATCTTGTCAAGATCGATGGCGACTTCATCCGCAACATCGCGCAATCGGCGGATGATCGCTTCTTTGTCAAAACGCTGGTCGATCTCGCGCGCCATCTCGGTCTGGAGATCGTCGCGGAATGGGTCGGCGACGAAGCCACGGCGCAGACTTTACGAGACATGGGCGTCGATTATTTTCAGGGGGATTACTATGGCCGGGGCGTGCCGTAGACCGCGCTCCCGGCCTATCCCGTATTTCTCAAGCCCGCCGCGACGCCATTGATCGACATCAGTATGCCTTCACGGATTTCCTCATCGGTCTTGCCGGCGCGATAGCGGCGGATCAGTTCGATCTGCAAATAATTAAGCGGCGCGATGTAGGGCACGCGCAGTCTGATCGATCGCGCCAGAGTCGGATTATCGGACAGACGCTCCTTCGTCCCGAGAATTAGCTCCAGGGCCTCGATCGCGCGCGCATGCTCAGCCTCGATCTCGCCGAATATTCGCGTCGCCAGCGCGCGATCCTCGACAAGCGCGGCGTAGGCGCGGGCGATGGAGAAATCAGTCTTGGACAGGATCATGTCGAGATTGGAGAGCAAAGACCGAAAAAAAGGCCATTCGGCGCTCATGCGACGCAAAAGCGCGAGGCGTTGTTGCCTGTCCTGCGCCAGAAAATTGGCGATCGCCGATCCAAATCCATACCATCCGGGAAGCGCGACGCGCGACTGCGCCCAGGAAAAGCTCCAGGGTATGGCGCGCAGATCCTCGATGCGGCGCGTGGCTTTGCGCGAAGCCGGCCGCGAGCCGATATTGAGCGCGGCGATTTCGGCGATCGGCGTGGCGGCGAAGAAATAATCGACAAATCCCTCGGTCCCGTAAACCAGAGCGCGATAGGCGTCCATGCTCGCCTGCGACAGTTCCGTCGCCGCGGCGAGAAACTCTTCCGGCGGCGCGCGATGTTGCGAGAGCAGCGTCGCCTCCAGCGTCGCCGCGACAAGCAGTTCGAGATTGACCTTGCCAATCTGCGGATTGGCGTATTTCGAGGCGATCACTTCTCCCTGCTCGGTAAGGCGAATTTGTCCATTCACGGTGCCGGGCGGTTGCGCCAGAATGGCGTCGTAGCTTGGTCCGCCCCCGCGTCCGACCGTGCCGCCGCGTCCATGGAAAAGACGCATGAAGATATTTGGCATAGTAGAGAAAAATTCAGCGAGCGCCGTGGAGGCGCGGTACAGCTCCCAGATGCTGGTGAAGATGCCCCCGTCCTTATTGCTGTCGGAATAGCCAAGCATGATGTCCTGCTGGCCGCCGGAGTTGACGAACAGTCTCGCGATTCCAGGCAAGGCATAAAGTTCGCGCATGATCGGCGCGGCGTTGCGCAGATCTTCAATGGTTTCGAACAGCGGCGTGACAATCAGATCGGCGGCGGCCTGATCGGCGTCGCGCGGATCAAGCGTGCCGCGCATCAGGCCGCATTCCTTCTGCAACAGCAAGACTTCGAGCAGATCGCTGACCGTCTCGGTATGGCTGACGATGTAGTGTCGGATCGCTTCGTCGCCATAAAGCTGGCGCATCTCGGCGGCGCGCGCGACGATAGCGAGTTCGCTGGTCGTATCGGCGCTGTAGGCGTGTCCCGACAAACGCACCGGACGCGGATCGGCGAGCAGCTTGAGCAGGAGTTCTTGCTTGTCCTTTTCGGCAAGCGCGGCGTAATTGTCCGTCAGACGCGCTTCATGCAGAAGTTCGGCGATTGTTTCCTCGTGCCGGTCGGAGCTTTGCCGCAGATCAAGCGTTGCGAGATGGAAGCCGAAAACCTCAACGGCGCGGATCAAAGGCTCAAGTCGCTGTGAGGCGATCGCCTCGCTGTGATGCACGCGCAGCGACTCGTCGATGATCACGAGATCTGCGAGCAAAGCCCAGGAATTGGCGTAGGGTTCGCCGGGCGCGACGGCGTGGCGCATCGCCTGCGCGCCGGTGAGTTTCTCCAGCGTCGCCGCCAGTCGCGAATAGACCCCGATCAGGGCGCGTCGATAGGGTTCGTTGTCGCGATGCGGGTTGTCGTCGCCCGAGCGGGCCGCCAGTTCCTCCAGCGCTCGCGTCGCGCCAGCGTAGCGGCGCGAGATCGATAATTCGCCGCCGAGCTCATGGATCTCGACGAGGTAATACCGCAACGCCGTTTCGCACTGCATTCGCATCGCGGTCGAAAGCGAGTCGGCGGTGACGTTTGGATTGCCGTCGCGATCGCCGCCCACCCATGCGCCCATGCGCAGGAAGGGCGGCACCCGCAGACCGTCAAGCCGGTGTTCGATATCGGCGTAAAGTTTGGGAATCTCGCGCAGGAACGTCGAACGGTAATAACTGAGCGAATTTTCGATTTCGTCGCGAACGGTCAGTCGGGTCTGCCGCAACAACTCCGTCTGCCAGAGTTGGGCGACGCGCGCGCGCAGCTGCGACTCGTTGGCTGCGAGATCCGCCCGACTTTTGAGCTGGCCGCGCGCCTCCAGCAATTTGAAAATAGCGTGTTCCGTATCGAGCAGGCTCTTGCGGCGGACTTCCGTTGGATGGGCCGTCAGCACCGGCGACACCCAGCCGCGCGACAAGGCGGCGGCGATTTTGCCGGAGCCGACGGCGGCCTTGTGCAGATGCGCAAAGGATCGCGCCAGACTCGGTTCGCTTGTCGTCACGCTGCCGCTCGCGGCCTGGGCCCGGGCGCGTTTTTGCACCGGATTGAGATCCTCGGCGATATTGGCGAGGTGCGAGAAGTAGCTGAACGCGCGAATGACGGCGCCCGCCTCTTTGGCCGAGAGCGCCCGCAACAGCTTATCGAGTTTTGCCGGCGCTTCATGATCGAGATTGCGGCTGGCGGCGATGGAGAGTCGACGGATCGTTTCGACCCGTTCGTAGGCCTCGGGGCCTTCATGCTCGCGGATCGCCTCCCCGAGCAGACGCCCCAGCAGACGAATGTCCTCTGCGAGCGCATGGTCGTCAGGACCAAGACCGGCTTCGGTCGGCAGGCCCGGAGCCTCGGCGTTTTCGGGCTTTGGCCCTCGTTCGGATTTTGCCTCGACGGTCATGGGTGCTTGCAAGCCTCTCGGGTCAACGGCGTCACGCCGCAACATCTGGGGATGTGTATAGCAGGCTTGGGGCCACTTTTCGAAAAGCTCCTGTTCGCCGACGTCCCCGATCGCTCCTCCTGATCGCTCCCCTTGTCTGCTCCCCGGACGGCTCCCCGCAGGCTCCCCAGGACTGTCGGACCATAGCCCTTGTTCGCGCCCCTCGCCCCGCTTATAGACCGACGCACACGTTCAGACGTTCAATCCGCCGCGCAGACGGCCCTGTTTCCGGTCACGCCATGCTTCAGCCTCTCGACACTATGGAAATCGCCCTTTTTCTTGGGCTTGGCGCTATTTTCGCCGCAGGATTGATAATTTTGTCGCGCTGGTCGAACACCCGGCCGGCGTTGCTCGCCGCCTACGCCCTCGTCGCCGTCAGCTTTTTGTATGTGGGTTTCGCCACCAGCGCCGAGGAGGCGGGCACCTGGATCGGGTTCGAGATGACCGGCGTCGCCCTCTACGGCACGCTGGCGGGTTTATCGCTGATCGTTTCGCCCTGGTTCGTCGTCGCCGGTCTCGCGCTGCATCCGATTTGGGCGCTCTATATTCATTATTATGGCGCCGGACGCGATTTCGCGCCGGGACCTTTCGTTTGGGCGACCGCTGGCTTCGATATCGCCGCTGCGCTGGTCGTGGCCTATCTGATCGTCACGGCAAAGCGTCCCGCCACAGCCACGACGACCGCCAAATCCGCTGGCAAGCGCAAGGGAGACGGCCGATGAACGCCCCCGCCGATTTCACCCTCCGACATGACTGGACCATTGACGAGATCGTCGCGCTGCACGATCTGCCGCTGCTCGATCTGATCGCCCGAGCCAACGCCGTTCATCGCCGCTTTCACGACGTTAACGACGTTCAGAAGGCGGCGCTGCTGTCGATCAAGACCGGCGGTTGTCCGGAGGATTGCGCCTATTGTCCGCAATCGGCGCATCATCGCGAGGTCAAGCTCGACCGCGTCGATCTGCTGGAGACCGGAGAGGTGCTGGCGGCGGCGAAAATGGCGAAGGACGCCGGAGCGGATCGCTTTTGCATGGGGGCGGCCTGGCGTTCAGCCCCCAAGGAT
The DNA here is from genome assembly GCA_040399965.1 of Methylocystis sp. GTDB lineage: Bacteria > Pseudomonadota > Alphaproteobacteria > Rhizobiales > Beijerinckiaceae > Methylocystis. Next base: position 33,444 of record JBBARD010000018.1, read on the forward strand.
AAACGGTTCGACGAGGTTGTCGAGATGGTCCGCGGCGTGCGCGCCCTCGGCATGGAGGCCTGCGTCACGCTCGGCATGGTGACGACCGATCAGGCGCAGCGGCTCGCGGAGGCGGGCCTCACCGCCTACAATCATAATCTCGACACTGGTCCGGAGTTTTACGGCGACATCATCACCACCCGCACCTATCAGGAGCGTCTCGATACGCTGAAAGCGGTGCGCGGCGCAGGTCTCGAGATGTGCTGCGGCGGCATCATCGGCATGGGCGAAAGCGTGCGCGATCGCGCCGGCATGTTGCAGGTTCTGGCCGGGTTCGATCCGCATCCCGAAAGCGTGCCGATCAACACGCTGGTCGCCGTCGAGGGCACGCCGCTCGCGTCGCGCGACAAGGTTGATCCGCTCGATCTCGTGCGGATGATCGCCGCGACCCGCATCGTTATGCCAAAAGCGCGCGTGCGGCTGTCGGCCGGCCGTTCTTTCCTGAGCCGCGAGGGGCAAATTCTTTGTCTTGTCGCCGGCGCCAATTCAATTTTCTATGGCGAGAAGCTGCTGACCACCGCCAATGCCGTTGAGAACGAGGACGATGCGCTATTTGCGGCGCTGGCGGCGCGCGGCGCTGGCGCGCATGCGGCTTCCTGAACCGGACCGCCGACGAAAGCGACCGGCGTGACCGACTCCCGTCGATTCATGCTCGCCGGCGTGATGGGCTGGCCGATCACTCATTCGCGCTCGCCGAAAATTCACGCCTATTGGTTGGCGCGCTACGGGGTCTCGGGCGCCTATGTCCCGCTGGCGGTCGAACCCGGCCGGCTGGAGCCGGCGTTGCGCGGACTTGCCGCGTTGGGTTTCGCCGGGTGCAACCTGACCATTCCGCACAAAGAGGCGGCGTTGCCCTTTCTCGACGTCGTCGAGGAGAACGCCCGCCGCATTGGCGCGGTGAATTGCGTTATCGTCGGCGCTCGCGGCGAACTGATCGGCCGTAATTACGATGTTTTTGGCTTTGTCGCCGCACTGCGCGAGGCGGCGCCGGGCTGGCGGGCCGGCGATGCGCCCTGCGTCGTTGTCGGCGCCGGCGGCGCGGCGCGCGCCATTCTTGCCGGACTGATCGAGGACGGAGCTCGCGATATCCGTCTGTTCAATCGCTCCCCCGAACGCGCCGGGGCGCTGGCCGATTTATTCGGACCGCCGGTCAAAGCCTTGCCCTGGGGGCAGCGCAATGACTCCGTTTGCGACGCCGGTCTGGTCGTCAACGCCACCAGTCAGGGCATGGTCGGGCAGGCGCCGCTCGATCTCTCGCTTGCAGCATTGCCTGGATCGGCGCTGGTTTGCGACATTGTCTACGCGCCGCTGGAGACGCCTCTGCTTGCTGAAGCGCGACGAATGGGCGCGACGCCTGTCGATGGGCTTGGCATGTTGTTGCATCAGGCGCGGCCGGCTTTTCGCGACTGGACCGGGATTATGCCCGAGGCGACGCCTGAGTTGCGCGCCGCGATTGTCTTGACGCTTTAGATCACATCCCGGTTTGATAGAAACAAACCCAGACTCTGCTTTTGTTTTGTCGCCATTTCATTCGCCGAACCGATTACCGCTTCGGCGGAAAGCGCACTTAACAAAGAAGCGGCGGCCAAGCCGGCCGCCGCGATGATCGATCAAATGGCTGGATCAGGCGGCCGCGCGTGCTCCGTAGAGGGGCGCGACCCCAACGCTCGCCAGTTGTTGCGTAAGGGCGACAAAATCGCGGGATTGGCGGCCGAAGCTTTCGAAGCGTTCCGTCGCAAAGCGCGTTTGCAAAGTGACGGCCTCTTCGAAGGTCTTGGCTCCGGCAAGATTTTCCATGTGCGCGATGAGCGCGCCGAGATTCTCTTCCCAAAACTCAAGCGACTTTTGCGCAAGCGGCGTGGCGTCAATGAAAAACGCCGCCGC
>JBBARD010000018.1:35466-36609 GCA_040399965.1 Methylocystis sp.
GTTTGTTCCTGAAAGGCGGCGAACTGCGATTTCAGAAATTCCGACTGAAGTTGGAACACTTCCTGCGGATCCCGGGCGTGAACCAGTTTTTGCGCCAGATCGAAGGCGGCGTTGACATTCGCTTCCGCGTAAGACAAGGCCTTGGCGCCCACATCCTTCGCGGCCGGGGGCACCAGCGGCAGGTCGGGAGTGGAGTTGATCGCCTTGTGGGCGGCGCCCGCAAAGCCCTCGAAGGCCTTACGGGCCTGTTCGACGCTCTTTTCGGCGAAGTCGCGGACTTCATTGGGAACCTGGTAAATCGGGTCAGCCATCTCTTACGTTCCTCTTTATTTTCTCACTTGCGCCGGGTGAACGTATCCACTTCCGACGATATGACCTGGATATGTATAGACACGTTCTTGCTGCATTGCAACAAATTTGTGCGGTGCAGTATTTATTTGAGGATTTTGATTTGGCGCTGCCCAAATCAGGGATAAATAACCAACGAACTTCAGGCGGACCTGTAAACTTCAGATAGACCCGATTGGCTCCGATCCGCTAAGCTTGACCACCCTCGCGCGCCGGGAGGCGCAGTAACGGAACCTCAAAAATACAAGGTTGCTCCTGATTGTCAACAAGGTCGCTCTCCATTTAAACTTTGCGGGCGACAGATTCTCGGATGCGAGCCGGAATTGATCATTTGTCCAACGAAGCAGACGACAGACGCGCAGCAGAGTTGATTGCCGCGGATCCGGCCTTGTCCGCCCTTGACGCTTCGCGGACGCCGGTCGCCGCCGCGTTGAGGGATCCTTTTCGCGTTGTGTATCTCAACGCCGCCGCGCACGAGATCTTGGGGGAACCCGAGACCCTTCGCCGCCTGTTCGATGCCGCCTGGCCCGAAAACGACCGGATCGACGGTCCTAGCCAGTCGATGCCGGAAACCGGCGATGACGACGCCGCGCCCCGCTTTGAGCGCGTGACAATCGAGATCAATGGTCAAGACCGGCGCGTGACAGTGTTTTGCCGATCGCTCCGGGACTCGACCGGCGCCCGCTTGTTTGTTTTGGCCGCCCCGGATCTTAGCCCCCGGACAGATGCGGACACATCGCCGACCGCTCAACTGCGTTCGCAATACAGGACGCGCTATGGAGCGTCATCAATCCG
>JBBARD010000018.1:36709-43556 GCA_040399965.1 Methylocystis sp.
AGAGACTTTGCGGCGCGATCAGGTCAGACTGACCGAGAGCGAACTGTCGGCTTTTGCAGAAATCGCCCGGACATTGGGCCAGGACGACGCGTCGTCGCCAGAAACGCGCGATCCCAGCGTGGAGACCGGCGACGGGGACCAACGACCCGAGGCGGATCCATTCAAGGACGCTGTGGAGAGAGCGCTTGATCTCCTGCCGATCGGGATACTGGTGGCGCGCGGCGCGCACACGCTTTTCGTTAACCGGGCATTATTGACGGAACTTGGTTACGCAGACAGCACGGCGTTCGCCAATGACGGCGGATTGGCGCGCATCTTCATGGGCCGGTCGTCGATAACGACCGGTGATTTCGGCGACAACATCGACGCCCATGTGGAGACCATCGACTGGCGTGGCGCGCCGGCGACGATGATCTCTTTGATGCGCGCGCCGTTAGGCCGCAGGACCCCGGAGCGCGAGGACGTTGATACGAAACTGGCGCGCGCGCGCAGCGACAATGCGATGTTGCGCGCCGTAATCGATGCGCTTGACGGTGCGGTGGCGATTATCGACGAAAGCGGCCGCATCGAAAGCGCGTCAATGGCTTTCGCGGCTCTGTTTGGCGCCGACAAGGGCGCCTTCGATGGACAGGTTTTAGCGTCGATTATTCGCTCCGAGGATGCGCCGGAGTTGATGGCGCAGATACGGCGCGCCGAAATCGGCAATCCGCAGAGCTTTCCATTCACGACGCACAAGTCGCTGAAATCGCTGGAGGCGATCATTGCGCGCTTGCCCGTCGGCGCCGGCAAAATCTATCTTCGCCTGCGTGAACCCGTCGCCTCGCAGGTCCTTGAACATTTAGCCGCACGACAGGCTGCGGAACGGGCCAATGCGGCGAAATCCGGTTTTCTGGCGCGCATCAGCCATGAAATCAGAACGCCGTTGAATGCAATCATCGGTTTTGCGGAAGTCATGCTCGAAGAGCGTTTTGGACCGGTCGGCTCGCAGCGTTACATGGATTATCTAAAGGACATCCATACGTCCGGCGCGCATGTAGTTTCTCTGGTCGATGACCTGCTCGACCTGTCGAAAATCGAAGCGGGCAAAATGGATTTGAACTTCGCCGCCGTCGACGTCAACGTTGTGATCGCCGAGTGCATGTCAATTATGCAACCGCAAGCGAACAGCAGACGCGTTGTGATGCGGCAGGCGCTGGCCTCGACCCTGCCGCCCATCAGCGCCGATACACGGACCTTGCGCCAAATTTTACTCAACCTGTTCTCAAACGCCGTGAAATTCACGCCGGGAGGCGGTCAGGTGATCGTTTCCAGCGCTCTTGCGGAGACAGGACATGTGCTTGTTCGCGTCAAGGATACGGGCGTCGGCATGAGCGAGGATGAAGTGCAAATGGCGCTGGAGCCCTACAAACAGATTGCGCCCTTCAGCGATGCGCACGGCCACGGATTGGGATTGCCCTTGACGAAGGCTCTCGTCGAAGCAAGTCGCGGAGCCCTGACGATACGAAGTTGTCGACAGGAGGGCACTCTGGTCGAAATCGCTTTCCCCTCAATGGAAGTTTGCGCCGCCGAATAATCGACAAAACAACGACCCAGGTCACATAAAAGTCGCCAGTACCAAAGAATGTAAAACGGATATCCGACCATCCGGGCAAAACATTCATCAAGATAATATCTGGCGAGACCCTCGCCTTCATTTTCTATTCTTCAGCAGAACCAGGGCGCGCATCATTCCGGGAGTTTCATCGCGCAGGCGGGCGTCTTGCAGGACGTCGACATCGTAGCGGCGAGGTCTGAAAGCCCCAGGGGATATTGAAAAACAAAGACAAAGCCTCTTTTCCGCTGCAGCCGGCCACGCGGCGTTGTCCGGGCATTCACAGTCGATCGAGCATTTTTTCAGGCTATGCCCCGGGTCAAGTTTGAAATTCGGAAATTACAATTCCTGATTGCCCGATATGGCAAACTTATTAGTTGGTCGCGCATGATTCATAGCGAGACAACACGAGTAAGTTGATAATGACTTTTTGGAAAGATCAGTTGCAAACAGAGATGGAGTATTCTATTTGCAGCAGATGATAAATTAAGTTACAATTTGTCAGAACCTCGAAACAACCTTTCCGCCATTATTAAAAATAAGGATTATGCAAGTGTCTCTTTCGACAAAGGAAGTCGCTCAACTTCGTAAAATCATTGTGCTTGCTGAAGGCTTGCTCGCCAATGCCGGCAAAACGCCCGCCGGCAAATCCGCAGCAAACGGTCGGCGACGCTCCGGCAAGGAGCTTGAAGCGTTCCGCAAAATGCTCAAGCAGGAGCGCAAATCAGGCGCCTCCGTCTCGGCGCTGGCCAAAAAACATGGCGTAACGGCGTCCTACATCTATCAGATCGGATAATTGAGACCTTCGCCGCTCTCCCGATGCGGCAAGTCCTGTTCCCCAGAAACGCTCCCGGTGCAACTGGCGTTGTCTTATTTCCTCGGGGTGCGCGGCAAAAAGGCTGCGTGGCGGGCCACGCGCGCGCATGTAGCCAGAGCGCTATCCATCGAAGTGGAAACAGATTCGGCGAAAGTTATTGCGAAAAGACACAAGATTCAGAGCCCCGGCCTGATTCAATCGGACCGGGAAATGCTCTAGTGTCGTGACAGGCTGTCGATCTTTTTGGTCAGTTCGCTGAGCTGGCGCTTGAGATCCTCGACCTCGCTCGCATTAGGCGCCTCGGTGGTCTTGTGGTGGGTTTCTTCTTCTGCTCTCGGCGAAGGGTCCGCCGGCAAGCCGAAAGGATTGAACATCGCGAGGGCCTGGCGAAACACAGCCATATTCTTGCGGGTTTGTTCCTCGAGCGACTGAAACGCCTGACGAGTCGGTTCGGCGAGCGGGCCGGCTCCAAGCGCAGAGGTGAACTGGTCGCGAAATCTCTGCTGTTCCTTGGTAAGCTTGTCGATGGTGAATTCCAGGTAGCTGGGCACCAGCATCTGCATGGAGTCGCCATAAAAACGGATCAGCTGGCGCAGAAAAGCGATCGGCAAGAGGCTCTGGCCGTCTTTGCCCTCTTGTTCGAATATAATCTGGGTGAGAACCGGGCGGGTGATGTCCTCGCCGGTTTTTGCATCGCAAACGACGAAATCCTCACCCTTTTTGACCATCGCGGCCAGGTCTTCGAGCGTAACGTAAGTGCTTGTTCCGGTGTCGTACAGACGCCTGTTTGCATATTTCTTGATGATCGTCGGCTTTTTTTCCGTCGTCATTCGCCGTCTCGCCCCCCTGCCGCGCGTGGTCGGCGCTTAAATAACAGCCAAGCCGCGTCGCAACGACGATACGCGCAATTAGGCGCCTGCGGCAATATTTTCATGCCCGGTGGCTTTCGTTTGCCGTCAAATCCGTGCAAAACGGGGCGCGGCTTGAACAAGCAAGCGCAAAAACACTTCTCACACATGGATCGGCCGGGCGCGACGCAGGCCGGCAATCATCATATTTTCAAGGAGATCGACATGACGACCGACATCGTGATCGTTTCCGCGGCGCGCACCGCCGTCGGATCGTTCAACGGAGCCCTCGGCGCGGTTCCGGCCCACGAGCTCGGCGCTGTCGCCATCAAGGCCGCTCTGGAGCGAGCCAAGGTTGAGCCGGGCTCGGTGGACGAAGTGATCCTCGGTCAGGTGCTGACCGCCGCTCAGGGTCAGAATCCGGCCCGTCAGGCGGCGATCAAGGCTGGCGTTCCCGACAGTAAGACCGCATTTGGCGTCAATCAGGTTTGTGGCTCCGGTCTGCGCGCCGTCGCGCTGGCCGCCCAGCAGATCGCGTCGGGCGACGCGTCGATTGTCGTCGCCGGCGGTCAGGAGTCGATGTCCTTGTCGACCCATGCCGCGCAGTTGCGGACCGGCACCAAGATGGGCGACGTCAAGTTCACGGATACGATGATCATTGATGGCCTCACCGACGCCTTCAATAATTATCACATGGGCATCACCGCCGAGAACGTCGCCAAACACTGGCAGATCACCCGGGAGCAGCAGGACGCTTTCGCCGTCGCGTCGCAGAACAAGGCGGAGGCGGCCCAGAAGGCTGGCAAGTTCAAGGACGAGATCGCGCCCTACACGATCACGACCAAGAAAGGCGACGTGATCGTCGACGCTGACGAATACATTAAACACGGCGTGACGCTGGAAGGCGTCTCCAAACTGCGTCCAGCCTTCATCAAGGACGGCACGGTGACCGCCGCCAACGCCTCCGGCATCAACGACGGCGCCGCCGCGCTGGTGGTGATGAGCGCCGCCGAGGCGCAGAAGCGCGGCCTCGCCCCGCTGGCCCGCCTCGCTTCATGGGCGACGGCCGGCGTCGATCCTGCAGTGATGGGCTCGGGCCCGATCCCCGCCTCGCGCAAGGCGCTTGAGAAGGCGGGCTGGAAGATCGCCGACCTGGATCTTGTCGAGGCCAACGAGGCTTTTGCGGCGCAGGCGCTTGCGGTCAACAAGGATATGGGTTGGGACCCGGCGATCGTGAACGTCAACGGCGGCGCCATCGCCATCGGCCATCCAATCGGCGCCTCCGGCGCCCGCGTCCTGACGACCCTGTTGCACGAAATGGCGCGCCGGGGCTCGAAGAAGGGACTGGCGACGCTGTGTATCGGCGGCGGCATGGGCATCGCGCTCACGGTCGAGCGCTAGGATCAGAGTCCTTGACGGCGCACGGCCGGCTTTTCGTCGGCCGTGGCTTTGTCAGCCGTCGACGGCGGTAACGAAAAAATTTCAGGAGGAGAGATCGGAATGGCGAAAACAGCAGTTGTAACCGGCGGCACGCGAGGCATAGGCGAGGCGATTTCAAAGGCGCTCAAGGCGGCCGGCTACCAGGTTGCGGCGACCTACGCCGGCAATGACGAAGCCGCCAACAAGTTCAAGGCCGATACCGGCATCCCGGTGTTCAAGTTTGACGTTTCGGACTATGAGGCCTGCGCCGCTGGCCTCGCTCAAATCGAGAAAGAGGTCGGTCCGGTCGATATTCTTGTCAATAACGCCGGCATCACCAAGGATCGCCTGTTCCACAAGATGGAGCTTGCGCAGTGGCAGGCGGTGATCAACACCAATCTCAATTCGCTGTTCAACGTCACCCGCCCGGTGATCAACGGCATGCGCGACCGCAGCTTTGGCCGCATTATCGTGATTTCCTCGATCAATGGCCAGAAGGGCCAAGCCGGCCAGACCAACTATTCGGCCTCCAAGGCGGGCGACATTGGTTTCGTCAAGGCGCTGGCGCAGGAGAGCGCCTCCAAGAACATCACAGTGAACGCCATTGCGCCGGGCTACATCGCCACCGAGATGGTCAAGGCCGTGCCGCAGGACGTTCTCGACAAGCATATCATCCCGCACATTGCAGTAGGCCGTCTTGGCGAGCCGGAAGAAATCGCCCGCGCGGTCGTGTTCCTTGCGTCCGACGATGCGGGCTTCATTACCGGCTCGACGCTGACGATCAATGGCGGACAATATCTCGCCTGACTTTCGAGCCGAGGCGCCAACAACGCCGGCGTCCTTTTGGACGCCGGCTTTTTCTATTTCCCGCTGCTCAGCGGCGCGCTTTCACCCCACGATAAAGCGCGCTAAACATCGGGCTGTCGAAGAAAAAAGGAAACGATATGCGTCCCAGCAAGCGCGCGCCCGATGAAATGCGCCCGGTCAGTTTCGAACGTGGCGTCGCGCGTTACGCCGAAGGCTCCTGTCTTGTTAAATTCGGCAACACCCATGTGCTCTGCGCCGCATCGCTGGAGGACAAGCCGCCGCCGTGGCTGCGCGGGCAGGGGCGCGGTTGGGTGACGGCGGAATATTCGATGCTGCCTCGCGCCACTCATACGCGCACGCGACGCGAGTCAAGCGCCGGCAAGCTGACAGGCCGCACCCAGGAAATTCAACGTCTCATCGGCCGCTCTCTGCGCGCCGTCACCAATCTGCCGGCGCTGGGCGAACGACAGATCGTAATCGACTGCGACGTGATTCAGGCCGATGGCGGCACCCGTACCGCCTCCATCACTGGCGCCTGGCTGGCGTTGCGCGATTGTCTGGAATGGATGCGGAGCCGCTCAATCATCAAGGAGAACCCGCTACGCGATCATGTCGCGGCGATTTCCTGCGGCATTTTCAGCGCGACTCCCGTGATCGATCTCGATTATGCGGAAGACTCGATTGCGGAAACCGACGCCAATTTCATCATTACCGGCTCCGGCGGGCTTGTTGAAATTCAGGCAACGGCGGAAGCCGCCGTGTTTTCGCCCGATGAACTCTCCGCCATGCTTGCCCTGGCGCAAAAGGGCGTCGCCGATCTCGTTGGGTTGCAAAAGGCGTCGTTGGCGACATGACCAACCGTAAGATTAGCGGACGTTTGATCGTCGCGACTCACAACGCCGGCAAGTTGTGGGAATTACAGCAATTGCTGGCGCCCCATGGCGTCGACGCCGTCTCCGCCGGCGATCTTGGTCTGCCAGAGCCGGAAGAGACGGAAACGACTTTCCGCGGCAATGCTGCGTTGAAAGCCCGCGCCGCCGCCATGGCCGCCAATCTTCCCGCCTTTGCCGACGACTCGGGTCTCTGCGTCGACGCGCTTGAGGGCGCGCCCGGCGTCTATTCGGCGCGCTGGGCGGGAGAGCCGCGCGATTTCAAGGCGGCGTGCGAAAAAGTGCGCGAGGCGCTTGTGGCGCGGGGCGCTATTGCCCCTTACCGCGCCAATTTCACCTGCGCGCTGGCGATTGTATGGCCGGATGGGCATATCGAAGAATTCGAGGGGCGGGTCGATGGCGAGCTGGTGTTTCCGCCGCGCGGCGACAAGGGGTTTGGCTATGATCCGATCTTCAAGCCGGACGAACTCGATAA
>JBBARD010000019.1:0-24496 GCA_040399965.1 Methylocystis sp.
CGGAGACGGGCAGGGTCTGCGCAGAACTGGTTCAGCATTTTGAACGCGCAGGTCTCGACGTGTTGCATGATGATCGCGACGAACGGCCGGGCGCGAAATTCGCCACCCTCGATCTGATTGGCCTGCCCTGGCAAATTCTGGTTGGGCCGAAGGGCCTTGCCGAGGGCCGCGTCGAGGTCAAACGCCGGCGTGATGGCGCGCGGGAATTGTTAACGCCGCAAGAGGCCGTCACTCGCGTCATCGACGCGCTGCGAAAGGCAGGCGCATGAGCGCGCCGGAGCGGCCGGCGAAGGGCGCCAGCGCCTTCTCGTCGTTTGAAGGGATGGTCGCGCTGCGCTATCTGCGCGCCCGCCGAGCAGACGGGTTCGTGTCGGTGATCGCCGGATTTTCCTTTCTTGGCATTATGCTCGGCGTCGCGACGTTGATCGTCGTCACGGCCGTGATGAATGGATTCCATCGCGAACTGATGGATAAGATCATGGGCATCAATGGTCACGCCTTTGTGCAGGCCGTGGAGACTCCCTTCACCGACTGGGACGATATCGCGCGGCGCACCGAGAAAACGCCGGGCGTGAAACTGGCGATCCCGATGGTCGAGGGCGCCGCCGGTATTTCGACGCAGTTTGGACAGTCCGGCGTGCTGGCGCGCGGCGTGCGCGAACAGGATTTAACGCGATTGCCCGGCATCGCGGGCAATATTCGCGACGGGTCGCTTGAGGGCTTCGACAAGGCGGAGGGCGTTGCTATTGGTCAACGGCTTTCCGAAACGCTCGGCGTCCGGGTTGGCGACAAGGTTAGCCTGCTGATCGCCAAAGGCGGGCAGACTCCCTTTGGCGTCGCGCCGCGCATCAAGGCCTATAATGTCGTCGCCATATTCTCGATTGGCATGTCTGAGTTCGATAATGTTTTCGTCTACATGCCGCTTACCGAGGCGCAGGCTTTCTTCAACAAGGACAATGAAGCAACCGTCGTCGAGGTTTTTGTCGACGATCCCGATAAGATAGACGATTTCCGCTTCGCCCTGGAAAAAACTACCTCACGACCTTTGATCATCACCGACTGGCGACAGCGCAACCGCACTTTCTTTGAAACGCTTCAGGTCGAAAAGAATATTTTGTTCATCATCCTGTCGCTGATCGTCATTGTTGCGGCGTTCAATATCGTCTCCGGCCTGACCATGCTGGTGAAGGACAAGACGCAGGATATCGCCATTTTGCGCACCATCGGCGCGACACGCGGCGCCGTGCTACGGATTTTCATGATGATCGGCGCCTCGATAGGCGTTGCCGGCACGCTCGCGGGTTTTGCGCTGGGCCTGACGCTGGCGAAAAATCTCGACGCTATTCGAAGTGCGATCAACAGCGCTTTCAACGCCAACCTTTTCCCGGCCGAATTCTATTTTTTGTCGCGATTGCCAGCCATCGTCGATGCGCGTGAGGTTGCGGCGATCGTCGGCATGACGCTGGTCATCGCCATCCTTGCCTCGATCTATCCTGCATGGAAGGCTGCGTCGCTTGATCCGATCGACGCCTTGCGGCACGAGTGACGCGTATGAGCGAAGCCGTTCTCGAACTGCGCAATATCGCCCGCCATTATCGTGAGGGTCAGGCGCGACTCGATATTCTCACCGACGTCAATCTGAGAATTTTTCCCGGGGAAACGGTGGCTCTTGTGGCCCCGTCCGGTTCAGGAAAATCGACCCTGCTGCACATCGCGGGCCTGCTGGAGCGGCCCGACTCCGGCGAGACCTCGATTAGCGGCGCGCCGACGTCACGGATGACCGACGTCGAACGCACGCGGCTGAGGCGTTCGACGATTGGTTTCATCTACCAGTTTCACCATTTGCTGCCCGAATTCAGCGCTGTCGAGAATGTCGCCCTGCCGCAGATGATCGCCGGGATCGGCGTCGCCGAGGCTCGCCGTCGCTCACTGGAGCTTTTGGATTATCTCAAGCTTGCGCCGCGCGCTTCGCATCGGCCTTTCGAACTGTCGGGCGGCGAACAGCAAAGGGTCGCCATCGCCCGAGCGGTCGCCAATGCGCCGCAACTTCTGCTGGCGGATGAACCGACGGGCAATCTCGATCCGCGCACGGCGGATCATGTTTTTGATACGCTCATGGCTTTGGCCCGCAACACCGGGCTCGCGGCGCTGATTGCGACGCATAATCTCGACCTGGCCAAAAAAATGGACCGCCGCGTAACGCTACGCGACGGTCGTATTGAAGAATTGCAGGATCGCGGATCGATCTAAGGAAGATCAGGCGGTCTTCTTCTTGTCGATGAATTGGCTCTTGTACCAGAGGCCGAAGCCCACCAGACCCAGCAGGCCGAAGAAGACGGCGATGGTGATGTTCTTGGTCTCGGTCAGGCCGACCGCGAAGGGGAACACCGCGCGATATTCCTTTGAGCCGTCGTCGCTCTTGGCCGTCACGACGCCGATGAACTTGCCCTGGACCGGAAAATTGTGATCGAAGGTCAGCGTGCCGGTGCGGTACTTTTTCGGCGGCGAATAATATTCAGTGTTCGCTTCGGCGTTTTCGTTAGGGTCTTTCTGTCCGACATCGCGCACCACCCGCATTTCGAGGTTCATGTCGCGCAATTCGTCCTGCTGGGCGTCCAGCGTGATGATCGTCGGACCGGCGTCAGGAATGTCATCACAGAATTGTTCCCGCGATTTCAGCGGCTGATAGCCGGTGAAGGTCATGGTGTCGGGGCCAATCTTCATCAGGCACTGGCCTTGGTCGGTTCCGACGTCGCCATGCGCGTGAGCTTGCGCCACCCAACCCAACGTCGCCATGCTCATGGCGACGACAAAGCGCATTTTCATTCTTATACTCCCTTTCAAGATGATCCCGCCGCCTCTTGTCGCGGGCGGTTTTAGATCCGATCGCAGGAGGCTGCCCTGCGACGGCGTGAGGATAAAAGCGACAACTCAGATATGGCGATCTGGCTCCTTGGGGGAAAGGGCGAACTGCCAATATTATTAGCATATATCAAGGAGCCGGGTCTGTCCCGCGACCTTCGGCCACACTGTCGAAAGGCTCAGTCGATCTCAAACCATGTCGCCAGTCCCGCCGCCTCATGCTCCAGAATGTCGTCGTGGAGCGCCCATTTGCCCGGCGCGTCAGCAACGAAGGCGACGTGTTTGGTCTTGCCAGGGGGCACAATAACCCCATTGCGCCAATACGGCTCCCATCCGTCGTCAAGATCGTGCAAAAGCCGCATCGCTTGCCCGTGCGCATGCATGGCGAGATGAACGGGAGAGCGATTGACGAAGCCGAGCGACACCGGGGTTCCAATTTTTGCCCGAAACAGCGGCGCGCCGCCATAACCGCCGGTTTGGACGCCGTTGATCGTCCAGGTCGAGCCGGGCGATTTGGCGGGCGGGGAAATGGTCAGATCCAGTTTGCGGGCGTTGGCGAGTTTGATCTCGGGCGGCAATGTTGGATTTTGCGACAGTCCGGCGATTTTGTCGCGCTTGCCAACTTTTCCGCCTTTCGCTGTGACGACGAGGAGATCCCGATCCGTCCCATTGGGATCGCGCAGGATCACTCTCGCCAGGGCCCCCTCGGAGTCCGGCATGTCGAACATCAGTTCGAAACGGGCGCCGGGCGCGACAGGGATGCTGCGACGCACTGGCTCGAAGGCGTCGCAAGGCTGGCTGTCGATGGCGATGACGAAAGGCTGCACGCCGTCGAAGGTAAGCATCATCAGCCGCGCACTGGCGAGATTGGCGAGCCGCAGACGCACCCTTGCGCCGGGTTGCGCCTCATGGACGTCTGGCGCCGGCGCGCCATTGACGATGAGCTGCGTTCCGGTCCGACCCTGGTTTTGCGACCCTGGCAGGGAGCCGAAATCGTCTAAGAACTGCCCGTGCGGGTCGAGACGCCAGTCGTCGAGCGCAATCACCAGGTCGGCGTCAGCCTCAAGCGGCGTCGTCTCATCGACAACAAGCAGGCCCTTGAGGCCGCGCCCCATGAGTTCGGGCGTCTTTCCGTAAACGCTTGGGCGGTAGAGGAACAGGCCCGGCTCGGGCAAGGCGCGTCGGTAATCGAAACCGGCCCCCGGCGCCACGGCCGACTGGGTCAGCGGAGCGACGCCCTCCATGGCGTTGTCGCCCCGCATGCCATGCCAGTGAATGGTGGCCGGCAGCTTCAGCCCATTGACGAATCGCACATCCAGCATGTCGCCTTGCCGGAAGCGCAACAAAGGTCCCGGCGAAACGCCGTCGAATCCCAGAATCGCAGTCGCGGGGAGTTCTCCGGTGGTCGCCGCGCCCGGGCGGGCTTCCAGTCGACGCGGCGCCTGCGCGGCCTGTCCCCGATTAGGCAAGGCGGAGACCGTGGCGGAGACCGTGGCGGAGACGCCGGCCAGAAAGGCGCGGCGGGTCAGGTCCTTGGACATCGTAACTCCTCGCTTATCCGGCCGGGGGCGGCGGCAGCCGGGCGGCCGCTCCCGGCTCCGGCGATCCTAGACCCCCGGACGGGGCGCGAGGCAAGCTGGTGAAACTCCGAATTTTTTCCAAGCATCCTGCCCCGACCATGGTATAGAGCGGCGCCCGCGCCAGCGGGCGCATGGTTTTGCGGCGGGTTTCAACAATCCGCCGGAGGCGGGCGTGGCGGAACTGGTAGACGCGCCGGATTTAGGTTCCGGTGACGAAAGTCGTGGGGGTTCGACTCCCTCCGCCCGCACCAACGCCGCAGATCAAAGCGGACATTTTTTCGGATTCGCCGCAAGGAGTCGGCGGCAGGCATTACAGAAGGCGAATAACATGCAAGTGACGCAGACCTCTACCCAGGGTTTGAAGCAGGAATTCAAGGTTGTGCTGCCCGCCGGGGATCTTGCCGCCAAGCTCGCGGCGCAACTTGAGGAGGTTCAGGCCCGGGCGCAGATCAAGGGGTTCCGTCCCGGCAAGGCGCCGATCTCGCATTTGAGGAAGCTCTATGGCAAGGGCATCATGGGAGATGTTTTGCAGGAGGCGGTCAACGAGGCCAATCGCAAGATCGTCGCCGATCATAATTTGCGACTCGCCGTCGATCCCAAGATCGATTTTCCCGGAGATCAGGCGGAAGTCGAGCGGGCGCTTGCCGCAGAGGGCGATTTCGCCTTCACTGTCGCCTTCGAGACGTTGCCGACCTTCGAAGTCGGGTCTTTCGAGGATATTTCAATTGTGCGTCCCGTTGCGGAAGTCGAAGCCGGAGAAGTCGAGAAGGCGCTGAACGCGCTGGCTGAGCGGATTCAGGAGTTCGAGCCCCGCGCCGAGGGCTCCTCAGCCGAGAAGGGCGACAAGCTCACCATCGATTTCACCGGCAAGCTCGACGGGGAACCCTTCGAAGGCGGAACCGGCGGCGATATCGACATCGTTCTGGGCTCGGGTTCATTTATTCCGGGTTTTGAAGAGCAACTTGAAGGGATCGCCGCCGGCGGCCAGCAGATCGTGAAGGTGCGTTTTCCCGATGATTATTCTGCAAAACATCTCGCCGGCAAGGACGCCGAATTCGATGTAACCGTAAAGGCGGTATCGAAGCCCAGCCCGCTGCAAATAGGCGAGGAGCTGTCCAAGAAATACGGTTTCGAGTCGCTGGAGACGATGCAATCGGCTGTGCGCGGCAATCTTGAGGCCGATTTCGAAAAGGCTTCGCGCGAGAAGGTGAAGCGCGCTCTACTCGACGCGCTGGACGCGCGCTATTCTTTCGAATTGCCGCCGGCGCTTGTCGAGCAGGAGTTCGCCGGGATCTGGTCGCAACATGAGCAGGAGAGCCGTCGCGCCGGCCAGTCGCTGGCCGAGGAAGGCAAAACCGAGGAAGAGACCCGCGCCGAGTTCCGAAAGATCGCCGAACGTCGGGTCCGTCTTGGATTGGTTCTGGCCGAGATTGGCCAGGAGGCCAATGTCAAGGTCGAGGATAAGGATCTGACCGACGCGCTGGTCGAACGGGCCCGGATGTTTCCCGGACAGGAAAAGCAGATCTGGGATTATTACACCAAGAACGAGCAGGCGATGGCTTCCCTGCGCGCTCCAATCTATGAGGAGCGAGTGGTCGATCATATCCTCAAGCAGATTAATGTCGTCGACAAGCCGGTCAGCCGCGAGGAACTGTTCGCCGAGGATGAAGCGGCCTGAGAGCCAATTGCTTCCGGCCGCGCCGGGGCCTAAGACGAACGCAGGACAGATTAACGCCGGCGGAGCTGACGGCTCCGCCGCCATAACACAGGCCGGAAACATCCGGCGGCGGGAAAGGCGACGGAATGCGCGATCCGATTGAGGTTTACAGCCAATATCTCATTCCGCAGGTGATCGAGAATACGTCGCGCGGCGAGCGCGGATTTGACATTTACTCGCGCCTGTTGCGCGAGCGCATCATATTTCTGACCGGGCCTGTCGAGGACCATATGGCCTCGGTGATTATCGCCCAGCTGCTGTTTCTTGAGTCCGAAAATCCCAAAAAGGAAATTTCGCTCTACATCAACTCGCCGGGGGGCGTCGTGACGTCCGGTCTCGCCATTTACGACACGATGCAGTTCATCAAGCCCAGGGTCTCGACATTGTGTGTCGGACAGGCGGCGTCGATGGGATCGTTGTTGCTCGCCGCCGGCGCGCCCGGCCTGCGTTTTGCGCTGCCGAACGCCCGGGTCATGCTGCATCAGCCGTCCGGGGGATTTCAGGGACAGGCTTCCGATATCCAACGGCACGCCGAAGATATTCTCAAGATCAAGAAACGCCTGAACGACATTTACGTGCGCCACACCGGCAAGGAATACGAGACGATCGAGCGGACGCTTGATCGCGATCACTTTATGTCGGCGCAGGAGGCGAAGGAATTCGGAATCGTGGACAGCGTTCAGGAGAAGCGCGCCGATGACGAGGTCGAGGCGAAAAGCTGATCGAAAGACAACAGTGCGGCGCATCTCTGACGGCGCCGCATCGACAGGTCCGGGAGACAGGGGCAATCGGGGCGCGCATGTTTCGTAAAATTTTAATCGCCAATCGCGGCGAAATCGCCTGCCGCATCATGAAAACCGCCAAGCGCATGGGCATTGGCACGGTTGCGGTTTATTCGGACGCCGACGCCGACGCGCTCCATGTCGAGATGGCGGATGAAGCGATCCATCTTGGTCCGCCGCCTGCCGCGCAATCCTATCTGTTGATCGACAAGATCATCTCGGCCTGCAAGGAAACTGGCGCCGAGGCGGTGCATCCAGGCTATGGATTTCTATCCGAACGCGCCGCGTTCGCCCGAGCCCTCGCTGAAGCCGGCATCGTCTTTATCGGACCCAATCCTCGCGCCATCGAGGCGATGGGCGACAAGATCGAATCAAAGAAATTCGCCTCCGCCGCCAATGTGAATGTTGTGCCGGGTTATCTGGGCGTGATCGAGTCCCCGGAAGAAGCCGTCAAGATCGCCCGGGATATCGGCTATCCGGTGATGCTCAAGGCTTCGGCCGGCGGCGGCGGCAAAGGCATGCGGATCGCTTTCAACGACGCTGAAACCGTTGAAGGATTCACCCGCGCCCGCTCCGAGGCGGCGTCCTCCTTTGGAGACGACCGCGTTTTCGTCGAGAAATTCATCGTCAATCCGCGTCATATCGAGATTCAGGTCCTTGGCGACAAGCATGGAAACGTCATTCACCTGAACGAACGTGAATGTTCGATCCAGCGCCGTAATCAGAAGGTTATTGAAGAAGCGCCATCGCCGCTTCTCGACGAGAAGACCCGCGCCGAGATGGGCGCGCAGGCCGTCGCTCTCGCCAAAGCGGTCGATTATGACTCCGCCGGCACAGTCGAATTCGTCGCCGGTCAGGACAAGAGCTTCTACTTCCTGGAAATGAACACCCGTCTTCAGGTTGAGCATCCTGTCACCGAGCTGATTACCGGCGTCGATCTTGTCGAACAGATGATTCGCGTTGCGGCGGGCGAGCCGCTGCCATTTTCGCAGGAAGGCGTCAAAATCAAGGGCTGGGCCGTCGAGAGCCGTATTTACGCGGAGGATCCGACCCGTAACTTCCTGCCCTCCATCGGCCGTCTGGTGAAATACCAGCCGCCGGAGGAAAAACGCGAAAATGGAATCACTGTCCGCAACGACACCGGGGTGACAGAGGGACGCGAGATATCCATCCACTACGATCCGATGATCGCCAAGCTCGTCACCCATGCATCCGAGCGGGTTGCGGCGATTCAGGCGCAGGCCGATGCGCTTGACCGTTTCGTTATCGACGGGATCCGTCACAACATTCCATTTCTGTCCTCGCTGATGCAGAGCCCGCGCTGGCGTTCAGGCGCGCTCTCGACCGGCTTCATCGCCGAGGAGTATCCCGAGGGTTTCTCCGCTCCAGCGCCAGAGGGCGCGTTGGCGGAAACGCTCGCCGCCGTTGCGACTCTGATCGATCATATCGGCAATGCCCGAAAGCGTCAGATCAGCGGTCAACTCCGGAATGGCCGCCCCGTGGAGTTCGCCCTCGATCGCGTCTGCATCCTGGGCGACAAGCGTTTCGATGTTGCGATCGAGGAGCAGGGCGAGGCGTTGATCGTGCGTTTCCAGGAGGGCGATCGCCGCGTGCACCGAATTTCTTCGGACTGGCGTCCGGGCGAGACTGTTCTCAAAGCTGATGTCGACGGCCATACCATTTATGTCCAGACGCGACCGATTCTAAACGGTTATGAGCTGTCGCATCAGGGCGTCAGCGCCGCCGCCCGCGTCTATACGCAACGCGAGGCGGAACTCGTCGCCTACATGCCGAAGAAGAAAGACGCCGGCGTCTCCAAACATCTGTTGTGTCCGATGCCGGGTCTGGTGAAGACCATTGATGTTGTTGAAGGACAGGAAGTGAAAGCGGGCGAAGCGCTTTGCATGGTCGAGGCGATGAAGATGGAGAACGTCCTGCGCGCCGAACGCGACGTGACCATCAAGAAGATCGTCGCCAGAGCAGGCGATAGCCTCGCGGTCGACGCTGTCATCATGGAGTTCGCCTGATCGAGGCCTCGCGTGTAACCACGCGTCGCGAGACTATCCGTTAAGCGGGCGTCGAAGAATCGACGCCCGTTTTTTCATGACTTCTCGATTGACTGTCAGGGGCCGCGATAGACGCCGTTTTCGTCGAAAATGCGCGACGCGTCGTCCATGCCCGGGCTGTTGAAGTCGTTATTTACGCCGGCGCCAAATCCCTCGTAGGGGTTGTTGATCCCGTTTTGCTGGTAAATCGTGCCCCCTGCGTAGGGATTAATGGTTGTGTTGGGAACGTAGCCTCTCAGGATCAGTTCGCCGACATCCTGCGCCTGTGCGGCCTGAAACGTCGATCCGCCCAGTAAACAGAGCGACAGCATCAGTCTTTTCATCACTCTTCTCCGGTCATTTCTTGCCGTATCTACGAGATTTCCTGGAGCATTTTCCGGTCTGATTGAAGCACACAGGTGCTCAGTTCTTTTGTTTGGCCGCGCATTTTTTGCCGAGCCGTTTCCATTTCGATGGAAAGCACTCTAGAAACGCGCTGTTCGACAGGCGCTGTCCTCAGTCGCCGATGCGCTGACCAGATTATCGGCGATTGTTTTATCGGCGGCGGATATCGCCGTCGAGAGATCCTTATCGTAGATTTCGGTGCGATATTCATTACTCGTCGTTGTAACGCTTGATGCGTTTGGCGATTGCATCGGGCCGCCGACATTGATTGCGGTAATGGTCGAAAGTCCTGGCCGCAGCGGCGCTTCTTCGATCTCCGCCCTGCGCAGGGCGATACGAACCGGCACACGCTGAACGATACGAATGAAGTTTCCGGTGGCGTTGTCGGGCGCGAGCGTAGCGAAAACGCTGCCGGTTCCGGGAACAATACCCTCGACTACGCCGTGATAGGTTTTGCTGCCGCCATAAAGATCGACGGTGACTAGCGCCTCCTGTCCGGGCCGCACGGGTTTCATCCGGTTTTCCCAGATATTCGCCTCGATCCACAGATGATCGAGCGGCACAATGTTGAGCAACGGATCGCCGGGCTTGACGCGTTGTCCGACCTGGGTGCGCCGCTTGGCGATAAAACCCGTGGCGGGAGCCCGGACATTTTGTCGCAAATATTCGATGTAGGATTCGGTGTAGCGCGCCTTTGCGGACTCGATGTCGGGATGATTGGTGCGCGTCACGCCGACAATACGCGCGTCAATCGCCTGTAATTCCGCACGCGCCTCCAGCAAATTCGCCTCCAGCGCGACCAGTTGATCCTGTGTGTTCTGCAAGATCTGATCGGAAGCGGCGCCAGTCGTCGCGGCTTTCCTGTATCGCGTCAGATCGTGCGCTGTACGATCGCGCAAGGCGATCCGGGAAACGAATTTTTGACAGACCTGATAACGATAGGCGAAGAGCGCGCTGACATTGCGCACCGCCCGGCCGAGTTCTGCCTGTGCCTGAGTCATCGCGGCTTTGGCGCGCTGCGCATCGAGGCTGATCAGAAGGTCGCCCTTCTTAACGAACTGGGTTTCCTCGAAATACACATGCGAGACGATTCCGGTCGCATCCGAGGTGATGGGCAAGATGTTTCCCGTCACATAGGCGTTGTCCGTCGTCACCCAGTTGCGATCGACTGTCAGCCATTTGATCAGCCCGAGCAGCGCCGCGCCGCCAACGCCCAAAAATACGAGCTTAAGCAGGAAGTCTCGTCGCGACCTGAGCGATTTCCGGGAGAAAGACATGCGAGTCAGGGCTCTCTCAAACTTTAAAGTGGTTAATCATGCGTTTGTCGCTAACCTCCGGTGATCTGGGTAATCTGGTCGACAACCGGCGTAAGAGGGTCGTTTTCTGGCGACGGTTTCGGTTTCGGCGGAGTCGTATCGTTGTAACCGCCGCCCAACGCCTGAAACAGATCGACGCTGGCGACGAGACGATCGCCTTCGAGAACCTGTCGCGCAAAGGAGGCTTCCTGAAAATCGATCTGCTCTTGCATAATCTCGCGACGATCTTTTAATCCGTCGCGCAAACGCGTGCGCGCCAGTTCGAGCTGGTTGACAGACGCCTTGAGCACCTGCGCCTGCGCCATGTATTCTGTGTTGGCGCGTCTCAAATTGGCGAGCGCATCGGCAACCTGCTGAGCAGCTTGCAGAAGAGTCTCGTTATAGCTGTCGACGGCCTGGTCGTATTCTGCGCGTCTGACTTCGAGGCCGCCCGAAAGTCTTCCTGCTTGAAAAATCGGCAGATGAAAGCCCGGGACGACGGCGAAGCCTGTTGCGCCGGGATTGAAGAGATAACCCGAGAGCGCATTGAACTGACTGCTGGTGACGGAGGCCTCGAGGCCGGCGGCCAGCGACAGATCGATCGATGGCATCAGCAGAGATTTTGCAACATGGATGCGTTCGCTCGCCGCCTCGGCCCGATGCATGGCGGCGGCGAGATCGGGTCGATGAACGAGGAGTTCGATCGGCAGGCGACGGGGCAGCGAAGGCTGCACGGGCGCCACGGCTTTCTTACTTTCGAACAATGCTGAGGCGGCGTCCGGTCCCGCGCCGATCATTCGCGCGATGGCGTTTTTCTGGATCGCAAATGCAGCACGGATGGCGGCCTCGCGTCGCACGCTTGCCTCATAATCGGCGCGCGCAGTCTGAACGACATCGGCCGTTTCGAGTCCGGTTTGATAACGTGTTTCCGCAAGGCTTAGTAATTCGCGTCGTAACCTGATCAGTTCGCTGGCTGTCTCCAGTTGACGCCCCAGCGCGTAGCCGCGCACGTATGCGCGCGAAACGCCGGCGATCAAAAGCAGGCGCGTTTGCGCCAACTCGGCCTCCTGGGCCGCCGCCTGGCCAATCGCGGCTTCCATTGAGGCCTGGTTTTTTCCCCAGAAATCCAGTTCCCATGTCATCACGAAAGGCGTGATAAAAGCTGATGTTTTTTCGCGTCCGCCCTGTCCGTTGTTGTAGGAGTAAACAACGCCATGATTGGGATTACGGGATTGACGCGTCCAGAAATCGGATTGCAGCGACGGCAAGAGCCTGGCGCTGGCGACCTGAACGCTGGCCTCCGCCTCGATCAGCGTATCGCGCGCCTTGTGCAGATTTTGATTGTCCGAGAGCGCTCTGTCGACCAAACGATCCAGTTCGCTGTTTTTGAAACGCCGCCACCATTCCTCATTTGGCCATGGAGAGTTCGTCGTCGGGCTTTTGACCTCGGAGGATGTAATTGTGCGCTCGAAATTCGGCGCGTCGAGAAATTGCGCGCGATCCGCTTGTGTTGTGGCGCCATTGCAGCCGGCCAGCAGCGCTGCGCCACCCGCAACGATGAAAAGCAATGATCTCGCGAAACGCGCGCCTGAGCAACCGGACAGCGATGTCCGCGGAAAAAGCAGCGCAACGTTCTTTCCAGTCATGGGGGCGCGATTACGAATCACCAGAATTCCAATGTCCGACAATGCCATATCTGTCTTATTCGATCTCGGATCGCGGGTCGTCCGGCGGCAAGAGATGACGGGGCAAATACAGGCTGTTGGCGATGATAGTTGGAACGATCGCCGTGGCGATGATTGCGCCGACAAGCGTTGAATACTGATTCTCGTCGATGATCTTGTGAGAGAGTCCAAACAGCGCCGAAATCGTGCCAAAGGTTAGTCCAGACGCCATCAACAGCGTTGTGTACATCGCGTCGCGGTGCGGAGAGCCAAATTTTCTTGCAATCGGATAAACGCTGGCGATTTTCGTCGCGATTTCGACCGCCAGCAGTGCGACGAGGCCAAAGGGCGCCAGAACGATGCTCGACATTGACACGAAATAGCCGGCGCGGATGAAATAGAAAGGCGTGAGCAGGCCAATCGTGATCGTCCGTAACCTGCGAATCAAGGCATGGTCTCTTCCAACCGAACCGGCAAGCGCCATGCCGATCAAATAGGCCGGCAGCACCGCTTCGCTGTCCGCCCATGTCGCCATGGCGCCCAGCGCCATCAAAACAAAGAAGAGAAATTTGGCTTCGAACTCAGAGGGCCGCCCTCCAAAAAGCGAGAAAGCGCCTGGCGTGAGTTTAGGCAGGCCGATAAAGGCTGCGGCGAGCGTCGCGACGAACAGCGCCGTTTTTAACGTGAAAGGCGCAAAAAACAGACCGAGGGTGATCACGGTGCCGAGATCGGTGATGAAACAGGCGGCAAGAATCGTCTTGCCGTAATCCGTGCGATTGAATCCGTATTCCATCATCACCGTATAGACGACGGCGACGGACGTCGCCGCGAGCGCGATGCCGGCGAGCAAAGCGGGTCGGACCTCCCAGCCAAGAAGGTAATGCGCCGCCGCCCAGCATCCGAGAGCCGGAACGAGAAAGGAGGCGAGGCCGATCGCCGCCGCTTCTCGCCATTTGAGTTTGAACACATCGGGATCGAGTTCGGCGCCCGCGAGAAAGGTCAGAGAGATCGCGCCGAGACCCGCGAGCGTTTTGATCCATGGCTCCTGAACGCCGAAAACCTCGGCGCCGAAGACCGCCCCGACAATCACGCGCGCCAGCATGCCGACAATGATCTCCGACAGCGCCGTCGAGACCCGAAAACGGCTGGAAAAGGCTGTCGCGAGGAGAGCGAGCGCGAAAACCAGCGCCGCCTGCGTCCAGATCGGGGTCATGCGCTTTCCTGTCGAATGATCGTCCGTGAGCAGGCGAGCACGCGCGTCATAGCCATCTGGCGCGTTTTCGCCAGCGAGGCTGGACTGATTGTTTGAGAGGGTGTCGCCGGTCGTTTCAAGGTCGCAACTCCACTGTCCGCACAAAACGCGCAACAGGAGTCATCAGCCTTCACGGCGGTTTCGGGGAACTCCATCCCCTTGCTAGAGTGCTCAGGATATCGGAAATCGCAGCGGAGGCAAGCGCTTCGAGAGCCGCCTACTGTCGGAATTTGCAGGGCCAGTTCTGTTGTTCCGTGGCGTCACTGATTTTGAACGAATCGCCCCAGCCCTTCAATAGCCCTGATTTCGGCGGCGCGAATTACTGCGCCGGATCAAGGTCGCCGGGAGCGTCGCCGATCACCGGCCGGGAGTGCGAGACCGCAGAACCGGGTGCGCGGCGCGAGACCGGCGGCGGGATTTCACTTGTGTCCCCAGTGTGTCCCCGGCCGATCATAGGGGTGGGCTATTTTCGCCTAAATCTTTGATTTTAATGGTGGGCGCGACAGGGATTGAACCTGTGACCCCTACGATGTCAACGTAGTGCTCTCCCGCTGAGCTACGCGCCCATGGCCATTTCGGCCAAAGCGGGACGGGTATACTGGCGAAACCGCCGGGGCGCAAGCGGCATGCGCGCCAACAGTAAAATTAATATTTTTCAGACAGATAGATCAAAAATCCGGAGCCGTCTGATCATCTCGGGCGACGGCGTAAACGAATTCTTTCGAGATCGAGCGCAATCCTGCTTGCGGGCGCCCCGATTTGTGGCATCCTGAGTTCCCCCCGCCTTGCGCAGAGGGCCATACAAAAGAAGGAGGTTTCGCATGTCCTTACAGGGTCATATTGTCGAACTCCAGCGTCGCCATGAGGCGATCGAGAAGGAAATCCAGAAAGAACAGCTGCATCCTGGCTCCGACGATCAGCGTTTGCATGAGTTGAAACGCAAGAAACTCCAGATCAAGGACGAGTTGGCGAAGCTGAAAACAGCCGAGACGCGTCACTAGCCTGGCGCTTCAATCTGTTAGGCCGGCGGAGAATGGCAGGTCGGCGACCCGACGCATGGGCGGAGAGCGATCTCCGCCTTATTTATTTTCAGGTTCACCTGTCGCAGAAGTTGAAGGCACGATGCCGCCCACCCATCGCTATCGTCCCGAGACGCTGCACGAAAATCTCGGCGAGGCCTTTTACGATCCGGTCGCGGCCGCAGAATTTCCTGATCATGTCTTGCGTTTTCGCAACCAGCGGCAAGCGGCGCGCGTCGGCCTCGATGGTCTCGACGATGCGGAGTGGATCGACCACTTCGGGCGGTTTGTTTCCCTGCCCGGCGCGCAGCGGCGGCCGCTGGCCCTGCGCTATCATGGCCATCAATTCCAGACGTATAATCCCGATCTCGGAGACGGGCGCGGTTTTCTCTTCGCGCAGCTTCGCGACTCGGTCGATGGTCGCCTGCTTGATCTCGGGACGAAAGGAAGCGGCCAGACGCCATGGTCGCGACGTGGCGACGGACGTCTGACACTCAAGGGCGGGGTGCGGGAAATTCTCGCCACCGAAATGCTGGAGGCGCTGGGCGTCGACACTTCCAAAAGCTTCAGCCTGATCGAGACCGGCGAGTCGCTGGAGCGGGGCGACGAACCCTCTCCGACCCGCGCCAGCGTGCTGACGCGGCTGTCGCATTCGCATATCCGCATCGGCGTCTTTCAGCGATTGTCGTATCACGACGACGCCAACGCCATCGAACGGCTGCTCAACCACGCCTGCGATTATTATTACCCGCATCTGCGCGACGCGCCCGCCGCGCAACGCGCGACGCTGTTTCTCGACGAAGTCGCCAATCGCATCGCCATTCTGGGGGCCAGCTATATGGCCGCCGGCTTTGTGCATGGCGTGCTGAATACCGACAACATCAACATCACCGGCGAGAGTTTCGATTATGGGCCCTGGCGATTTGCGCCTGTCTACGATCCGATGTTCACCGCCGCCTATTTCGATACGGGCGGACTTTACGCCTTTGGTCGTCAGCCCTCCGCGCTGGCCTGGAATCTGGCCCGACTGGCGGAGTGTCTTCTTCATCTGACCGGACAGGATGCGGCACGGGCGATTATCGACGCCTTTCCATTGCGGATCCGCTCCGCCTTTCGCGGCGCCTTGTTGCGACGGCTGGCGCTCGAAACCGCCGGCGAAGCGGCCGACGCCCGCCTTGCGGCGGCGGTCGTCGATTTTCTGCTCAAGAGCCGTGCGCCATTCGAGCAATTTTTCTTCGATTGGCGGGGCGGCCTGGCCAGCGCCGCGCGCGCGCAAACCAGTCCAGTCGCCGATCATTACCAGACAGAGGCCTTTGCGCCGCTGCGCGCCGCGCTGGCTGACCATGAAACGGCGGCGGACGCCCGCCTCGATCACCCCTATTTCCGGCGCCAGACGCCCTGCGCCATGCTTATCGACGAGGTCGAGGCGCTCTGGGCGCCGATCGCCGAACGCGACGACTGGGCGCCGCTCGAAAAAAAAATCGCCGATATTAACGAGATGCGCGAAGCTTACGCAGGCTCCGCTCTTGAACGGGCCGCGCACGAGACGTAAGAAAACTCCGGCGCGGGCGGACACCAATGATCACGAATGACAATCCCGAAGACGCGGAAACGGCGGCGCTTCTGGCTGAACTCGAGCGCGTAAAGCTCGAACATCACGACCTTGAGGCGGCCATTGCGGCGCTGACAGCGATCGGCGCCATCGATCAATTGCAAATCGGTCGGCTGAAAAAGCGCAAGCTGATCCTGCGCGATCGGATCGTTTATATCGAGGATCAACTCACGCCGGATATTATTGCGTAAATCCTACAGGCGCGCTTGATGCGTCGCCTCGCGCATGCACAAATATTCCCATACCAGCGTTGCGCCGGCGAGCGCCGTGATCTCCGCCGAATCGTAGGCGGGGGCCACTTCCACCAGATCCATGCCAATGAAGTCGATGCCGCCAAGCCGGCGTAAAATCGCCTGCGCCTGCCAGGTCGCCAGACCGCCGATTTCCGGCGTGCCGGTGCCGGGCGCGAAAGCGGGATCGAGCGCATCGATGTCGAAGGTCAGATAGGCGGGCTGAGCGCCTACGACCGCGTGAATGCGCCGGGCGACCTCAACGATCGACATGGCGTGAACATCCTGCGCGGAGAGAATGGTCACGCCTTTGCCCAACGTCCACTCGACGACTTCGCGCTCGACCGGCGAACGAATGCCGATCTGGATCATGCGCGCCGGATCGACCAGCCCTTCATTGATGGCGCGGTAAAACACCGAACCATGGCCATAGATTTGTCCAGAGGTCTCCGGCCATGTGTCGACATGCGCGTCGAAATGCACGAGCCCGACCGGGCCGCGCTTTTTCGCCACCGCGCGCAACAGCGGTAGAGTGACGCCATGATCGCCGCCTAGCGTCACCAGATGCAAAAACTCCGAGGCCTGATGCTCGATCAGATCGTAGCTTTTGGCAATATCGCCGAGCGCAATCTCGAAATTGCCGACATCGGCGAGAGGCAAGCGCGCTGTGTCTACGTGGAATGTCGGGTGCGCGCCGTCGATCAGCATCCGGCTGGCGGCGCGGATCGCCTGCGGGCCAAATCGCGCGCCGGGACGATTGCTGACTCCGAGGTCGTGGGGCGCTCCCGCGACGCATACAGGCGCCGAACGGTTCGCGTTCGCTGTGGCGAGAAAAGTGGTAAGCGCGGCAAAAGCCGGCGCGCCGCTCATGTGTCGCTGCTCCCGTTAATCGCCGCCGGCGGCGACAATGACCAGACCGGTTTTATTCATCCGCCGTGGTCGACGGCGCGTCGGTGCGGCCAAACTTCCAGTTCACCCCGACGCGCATGATATTGTTGGTGACGCTCCCGGTCGAGAATTGTCCTATCAACGGCGCGCCAGGAACCACAAAGCCGGACGCCGTACCGGATATGCCGGCAAGACTGACATAGAGATATTCGGCGCGCAGCGATAGATCGGCGGTCATGGCGTAGTCGGCGCCGGCCCCGGCGGCCCATCCGGCCCGCGCATAAGAGGAGACATTCCCGAACAAGCCGCCATCCTGGCCCTGAATCGACCGATGATCGATCTCGCCATAAGCGACGCCGCCAGTGATATAGGCAAGCATTTCACGCTGGGCGAAGCCAAGACGCGCGCGCGTCGTGCCAAACCAGTTCAGAGACGTGCGATTATTGTTGGAGACGCCGCCATAGCCAGTTTCGAGCACGCCCGACTCGTTTTGCGCGGTGATCCCGCTCCATTGCGCATCCGTCTCAACGCCAAGAACGAAATGCTGTGTCAGATGATAATTGTACCCGAGCTGGCCGCCGCCGACAAATCCGCCTGTACGATCGGCGGCGTAGGTTGTGAGACCGACGCCCGGGGCAAGGCTCGCAGGGGTCAGCAGGGTTGCGTATTCCCGCAGAACGTCCCCACCGTAACCGGCGTTGACGCCAGCGTAGAAGCCGGACCAGTCGCGCGCCGGCAGCGCCGTCAGGAAACCGGAAATATCGCCATTGAGCAGCGGCTGGAGTTGCTCTGAGGTCTCTTCGTCAGCAACGCCGGCGAAGCGATAGTTCAGACCGCCGCGCACCGTGTGAACGCCAAAGGGATAGGCGCCGAACGAACCGACCAGCGGCGCGCCGCCGGGCTGCAAAGCTCCAACGGCCTGTGCGCCAACGCTGGGAAGAGACATGAAGAGATATTCGGATCGGGCCGAGAGATTTTTCGTGATGGCGATATCGGCGCCCCCGCCCATGGTCCAGCCGGTGCGCATTTCGGAAGCCGAGCCGACAGAGATCGAATTGGCGCCGGGCAGCGGCGTCCCCTGCGTCTGAAGCTGGCCATAGACGAGACCGCCCGTCACATAGGGCATCACACGGCCAATCGAATAACCAATGCGCCCGCGCACCGTTCCGTACCACTTCAGACCTGCGGCGGAGTCGGAATTCGCCAGGAAACCGGGAAAGCTCGAGAAACGGGTGAATTGAGACGAGGCGCGAATATCGCTCCATTGCAAATCTGTCTCGGCGCCGAGAATGAAATAATTTGGCAATTGGTAATTGTAACCGACGACGCCGCCCGCCGAAAAGCCGCTCGCGCGATTTGTCGACCCGCCCGTCACGGTCACGCCCGGCGTGGGCGAAATGAGGCCAAGTCCACTGTCCAGAACGCCGCCGCCGAAACCACGGGTGAACCCGAGATAAAAGCCGGTCCAACGCGGCAGCGGTCTTGTCTGTTGCGCCTCAGTCTCCTCAGGAGCCGACAGATCTGCGGCGCGCACTGGAGTCAACAGCAGCGCAAGCGCGATGCTCAGGACATATTTATTCAACGCCAACTCCCGATCACTGACGCGTAAGAAATAGCAAGCGGCGCGGCCGGCGAGAACCGGGATCAGGAAAAACCGCGCTGCTGTGACTTTTCGATCACAAAATTTGTGAGCCCGGCCGAACCCACGGCAAGACGACGTGAACAAAATTAGAACGCCTCATAAGGCCAAGGCTCAGGCGCTATCCCCAGGCATAAAACCCAGGGCCCGGAGCAGCGGCGGCATCGTCAGGCCCTGAACGACAATGGAAAAGGCGACGACCGCGAAGGTCGCCACGACGACCTCATCGCGCAATGCCAGACTTTCCGGCAAGGATAGCGCCAGCGCCAGGGCCAGGGCTCCGCGCAGACCGCCCCACCACAGAATATGCTGCTCGCCGAACGATATCCGCCAACGAGTAAGGAAAAACAGGGCGCTCAGCGGGTAAACCGTGAGGGCGCGGGCGAGCAGAACGATTGCGATCACCACCGCCAACATGCTCAAACCATAGACGGTGAAGGGCATGGTCTCGACATCGACGCCGATCAGCAGAAACACGACCGAGTTGGCGACAAATGCGGCGAACTCCCAGAAAGCGTGCACGAATTCCCGGCCCTTGGCGCTGAGGAAAGGGCTCTCGCCTTCGCCCAGAAGCGCAAGATTGCCCATAATTAGACCGGCGGTAACGGTCGCCAGCACGCCGGAAACATGAAAATGTTCGGCGATCAGGAATGAGCCAAACGCTGCAATGGTGGTCAGCGCCGCCTCGATGAGATGCTCGGTCGTTCGCAGCGCGACAAGTATCGCCGCCCCTCCGCACAGCGCCCCGACAACGATTCCGCCGAAGACGATCCGCCCCAGAGTCGCAAGAATCTGGGAGGCTCCATGCCCGGTGTCCGCCCCCTGCGCCCAGGCCAGGGCCATAACAAAAAAAACCGCCGCCGCGCCGTCGTTGAGCAGGCTCTCGCTCTCCACCAGCAAACGCAGGCGGCCCTTGATCCGGTTGTCCTTGAACATGGCGATGATCGCCACGGGATCGGTGGCGGCGATCAGTGCGCCAAAAACCACGGCCGGAGCCGCCGGCCAATCGAGCGCCAGCATGGTTCCGATCGCGACGATCGTCGCGGAAATCGCCGTGCCAAGACCGGCCAGCGTGAGCAGGGGAAGCGAGTCGCGCGCCAGTTCCCGCCACGACAGGCTCAGCGCCGCCTCGAATAACAAGGGCGGCAGAATAAGATCAAAAATCATGTCGTGGGTCAGATGCATCCCGAAGTCGGGCCGCGTCGCGGCTAGTATCGCGCCAACGACCACAAGTCCGACTGTGTAAGGCAATCGCAACTGCCGGGCGGCGATCGCCACGATCATCGCCACCGCCAATACGGCGACGATCTGCCGCAAATGTTCGTCCATGGATTGTCTCTTTAGCCGCGTGTTGGCCCGAAGAGGTCCTAGCCGATCTGGCCACCGTGCGGGAGGGGGAATCGGCGGGTGACGGAAAAAGCGCGGTGAACTGGCGCGCTTGCCTAAGCGCAGGCCATCGTCTATGCCGCTTGGCTTCTAAAAAACCAGCAGGAACGGCGGCGCGTGACGATATCCGCAGAAGCGACAGCGAAGGCGCGCGTCGCGGTCATCATGGGATCGCAATCCGACTGGGCGACCATGCGCCACAGCGTCGACACGCTACGGGCGCTGGGCGTCGCGGCCGACGCTCGAATCGTTTCAGCCCATCGCACCCCGGATCGTCTTGTCGCCTTTGCCAGGGGAGCTGAAGCTGAGGGCTTCGACGTGATCATCGCCGGCGCCGGCGGCGCTGCGCATCTGCCCGGCATGACCGCCGCAATGACAGCCCTGCCCGTATTGGGCGTTCCGATCGAGTCGGCCGCTCTCAAGGGCATGGACTCGCTCCTGTCGATCGTTCAGATGCCCGGCGGCGTCCCGGTCGGAACACTCGCCATCGGCAAGGCTGGCGCCATCAACGCCGCTTTGCTGGCGGCGGCGATCCTGGCCCGCAGCGATCCGGCGCTTGCCGCCCGTCTCAAAGCCTTTCGCGACCATCAGACCGGGAGCGTGACGTCGGTCCCGCGCGACGACCCATGACCCGGCTTGCGCCCGGCGCGACCATTGGCGTGCTCGGCGGCGGCCAGCTCGCGCGAATGCTGGCGCTCGCGGGCGCCCGGCTCGGCCTTAAAACCCATGTTTATTCGCCTGTCGCCGACGATCCGGCGTTCGACGTCTGCGCCGCGCAAACTCGCGCCGATTTTCTTGACGAGGCGGCGCTTGCCGCCTTCGCCGATAATGTGGACGTGGTCACCTACGAATTCGAGAATGTCCCGGCGCGCACCGCTGAGGTTCTTGAGGCGCATTGTCCGGTGCGCCCGAACCCCAGGATTCTGGCTCTGACCCAGGACCGCCTGATCGAGAAACAATTCGTGCGCGGGCTCGGTCTCTCTACCGCTGAATTCGCCGATGTGCGCGATGCGCGGACGCTGGCCGATGCCGTCACGTTGCTGGGAAGGCCGTCGATCCTGAAAACGCGCCGTTTCGGTTATGACGGCAAGGGGCAGGCGCGGATCGCCGACGGCGGCGATCTCGCCCGGACCTTCGACGGGCTGGGCGGCGCGCCCTGCATCCTTGAGAGCTACGTGCCGTTCATCAAGGAAATCTCGGTCGTCGCGGCGCGCGGCGCGACCGGCGAATTCCGCGCCTATGATATTTGTGAAAATGTTCATGAACATCACATTCTCGCAACCACCGTGGCCCCGGCGGCGGTGAACCTTGCGACGGCGGAGGCGGCGGTGGAGGCCGCGCGCCGGATCGCCGCAGCGGCGGATTATGTCGGCGTTATCGCCGTCGAAATGTTTGTGGTGCGCCGCGAAGAAACCGAAGAGCTGGTGATCAACGAGATCGCTCCGCGCGTCCATAACTCCGGCCACTGGACACTCGACGGCGCCGAAACCTCGCAATTCGAGCAGCACATGCGGGCTGTGGCCGGATGGCCCCTGGGCTCGACGCAACGGCATGGCGTTTCCGTGACGATGCGCAATCTGATCGGCCATGACGCCGACCACTGGCCGCAATTGCTCGCCGAAGACGGCGCCTCCCTGCATCTCTACGGAAAGAGAGAGACCCGTGACGGCCGCAAGATGGGCCATGTGACCCGTATCGAACGCTGACGGCTCTCGGGAGTGTCTTAATTTACCGATGCTAATTTGAAGATCCCGGTTTTGCCGGGGCCTTTTGATCTTCATTCCGTAGTCTATTTGACTTGTATCCCTCGCGACATACCGGCCGCCTGGAGCCTCTCCCGGTCTGATTTAATCAGACATGGGCTCTAAGTCTTCTATGTCGTCGCGCTTTCTTGCGCCGAACCGGTTTCCACTTCGGCGGAACGCGCTCTAGCCTCAAACACCGCCACATGGGGCCGCTGTTGTCGCCAGTTCGGCCCGGGGCCAAACTGGCTGGCATAAAGCGTATCTGGAGGGACCGGGATGTTCGAGAATGCGAACCGTATCGCGCCGTGGATCATCGCCACCGGCATATGGGCGAATTTCGGTCTGGCTTTGTATGGCGGCGCAGAGGCGCGGGCCTTCAACGTCGAATTTACGAAAGCGCTTCATTCAGTGGCCGCGATCAAAACCGACATGAAGGCTCTTGAGGCGGATCTTTCGAGTTTTCGCTATCTCGCCTGTGTCCGTTCTCGCATTTGTCCTCGCTGAACCATTACTGGTCAGATTGGGTCATATCAGGGCTGCGGTCTTTTATTTGTCAGGCTTTTTTGGCCAAAGCGGTTTCCGCTACGGCGAAAAGCGATCTAATGCGCCGCGCTCATTATAGAACGGCCCCGAAGATCTCGGGGCCGTGGTCATCAGTCGTTCAGACGACAAAAAGGCGCCTTGTTGTCGAGACATGGCGGCCATCGCATCACGCCGGGCGAGAATTGTCGTCTATTGAACCGCCTCGGCGGCGCTTTTGGCGGAGTCCCCGGCCTGACCTGCAGCTTCCTTGCCCGCAGCTTCCTTCCCCTTGTGCGCTTTTCCCTTAAGCGACTTACCCTTGAGCGAATTGCCGTGCTTTACGGACTTGCGCGCCTGGTCCACAGCTTTCTTGCCGTTTTTGACGCTATCGACCGCATTGGTCGCCGCATCCGTCGCTGCTGAGGCGGCGTCTGCCGCGCCAGTGGCGGCCCCGGCGGCCGACTTGGCGGCGTCGGCGCCTCCGCCAAACATATTGCCGAGCGACTCAAGGCCAGGCGCCTGCGCCAGCGCGGATGCCGAACTCCATGCAAGGGCAAGTCCGACGGCCATCATCAACATTTTTCGCGACATGAGGGATCTCCTGAATTTCTCGGGGCGCGCGGAGGCATTGCCGGACACGGCATCGGCGGGATCGTCAATAGAGATGTTGCCGGCGGGCGCATGCGCAGAAGATTGATCAAAAAATTACCGCCAGCGTAAGGAACGCTGGCGGTTTTTTATTGGGCGACCTGACTCATGAAGATCACGAGCCATGAATTCATTTGCTACAAGATTTGCCGCCTTGTATGCGACCATGCAGCTGCATCACATCCGGTTGGTCACCGCACCGAATGATCCTGATCAATGATCAGAGACGCGTCAGAGTGACAGCAGCGATAACGACCATAGCGACCATAGCTGCGGGAACGAGCCAACCCATAGTAACCTCCCATTAAGATGCCGAAGAGCGTCGATTCTTGTTAACGGCCAAAGCCGTAGGGATAGATTCACCGAACCAGCGAGAGTTTGTCAAGTGCTCATAATAAATTATTGATTGCAATGAATAATCTATTTGCGTGGCAGGAGCTTCGCTGTCCTCGGCGGACAGAGATTCCTCTCCTCCCCGGCGGGGTCGAAAAAATCGGTCGATAATGCGCGAACCGGTTGCCGACACTCAGGGGCGCATTCATGCCGGCGTTCACGCGTCTGCGCCGCGCGAGACTCCTCGGCCGATCAGGGCGTCGGCGGAGAGATATCGACCAGAAGCAATATTCCAGGTCGCCGCGCTCCCCCGATCATTGGCTGCTTTAACGGCTGTCGCCGGGAGTCCGTTCGATGTCCGCGGCGATGTTTTTTCCCGCAGATAAACGCATCTCCTGAGTTTCGGCGCGACCGCCAATTAACAAGCCGGCATCAGCGCGGCGATTGATAATCAAATGGCCGAGATGGGCCAGAGCGCACCCGGCGGACGCCATTCAATGGCCCTTGGCTTGTGCGGATTATCGCAGGAGAAGGCTTTCTTTGGCTCTGAGAGTCGCGCTTCGCTCCGGGCGTTTGTTCGCTGGCGCAGGTTTTGGCGCATAGGCCCGGATTCGCCCTGCGATCCATCATGCTCAACAGTCACAACGCATCGGCGTTTTATCTGTCGCGCGTCATCTCGTTTTTATGTTGCATTTATGCTGGTTCGATTTTCAGAGGCAGTCCGTTTTTGGCGCGCAGCGTAAGGTTTGTGGCCAGTTCGCCCCGATGGCCGGGAAGCAACGAAAAACGAAAATCGCGCACCAGAATCGCCAGAATTACGGTCATTTCCAGCATGGCGAAATTCATGCCGATACAAATACGCGGACCGGCTC
>JBBARD010000019.1:24596-40477 GCA_040399965.1 Methylocystis sp.
ACGGTCATTTCCAGCATGGCGAAATTCATGCCGATACAAATACGCGGACCGGCTCCGAAAGGCAGGTAGGCGCAGCGATGACGGCTTTTCGCCCGTTCTGGCGAAAAGCGGTCTGGATCGAAACCATGAGGATGATCCCAGAGTTTCTCGTGACGATGAACGCACCATCCGGCGATGATGGCGAGTTCGCCGGCGCGCATACGATGCGGTCCGATCTCGATGTCCTCGATTGGCGCGCGACCAACGCCGATCGCCGGCGGGAACAGTCTCATGGACTCCTGAAGGATCTGACGCGTGAAGGTCAGGTTATCGATGTTCTCGACAGTTATGTCGCGCTTGCCGACAACGATCTCGACCTCCTCGCGCAGCCGCTGTTGTGATGTCTGGTCATGCGCCAGAAGCCACAAGGTCCAGGCCAGCGCCGTTGCCGAGGTTTCGTGACCGGCGATCATGAAGGTGTAAAGGTTCGAAACCAGTTCCTCATCATTCATGACACGGCCGGTTTCCGGGTCATGGGCGGATAACAGCAGGCTCAGGATATCGTCGGCGTCGATTCCCGCGATGCGGC
Source organism: Methylocystis sp. (assembly GCA_040399965.1). GTDB lineage: Bacteria > Pseudomonadota > Alphaproteobacteria > Rhizobiales > Beijerinckiaceae > Methylocystis. Next base: position 25,165 of record JBBARD010000019.1, read on the forward strand.
GCTGCGCGACGAGCCTGGATATGGCGCGATGAAGCCAGCGAACGCTTTCGGCCACGCGTCCAGCGCCCGGAAAGGGCAGGAACCCCGGCGCTCCGATCCGGGCATAGAGAAATCGCCAGGCGATGGTCGAGAGGGAGGGATTGATGGCGGCGAGAAATTTATTGCGGTCCAAATCCTGCGCGCCCGGACCGAGCACTGCTTTCAGGATGATGTCGAACGTCACCCGCGACATTGCGGGCGCGACATCGAAGATCGCGTCGCGCGGGACCAGTCGCCACTCCGAAACCAGCGACTGTGCGCATTGAACGAATGTCGGGACCAACGCCCGCAGCTTGTCGTGACGGAAGGCCGGCGACGCGGCGCGACGTTGCCAGCGCCAATCGGTCCCTTCGGCGAAGAAGAGGCTTTGACGATTGACGATGTTTGACAGCGCGCGCGTCTGAAAGCGATCGCGCATAAATTTCTCCGGTCTGGCGATAAGGATTTCCTCAATCGCCGTCGGATCGGTCAATAAAAGCGTCCGGGGCAGGATCGGCCAGACGCCTTTCATGACCGCGTAATCGTCGCGATAGGCCTGCGGCGGCCAGTTCTCGATCATGTTCGACGCCGCCGCTCGCATCGAGGGACGCTCGCGCGGCGTAAAGGGCATCAAGTCCGGATGATGATACATAAGGCGTTGGCGAGGTTTGTTTCCACCCTCAGGTATTGAAGCGGAAATGCATCACATCGCCATCTGCGACAAGATAGTCTTTGCCTTCCAGCCGAAGACGTCCGGCGTCGCGTGCGCCGGCCTCGCCCTTGTTCGCGATATAATCGTCATAGGCGATAGTTTCGGCGCGGATGAAGCCTTTCTCGAAATCCGTGTGGATGACGCCGGCCGCCTGCGGCGCGCGGGTTCCTGTCTCAATGGTCCAGGCGCGCGCTTCCTTCGGGCCGACGGTGAAATAGGTGATCAGATGCAATAGATTGTAGCCGGCGCGAATGACCCGGTTGAGACCCGGCTCGTCGAGTCCGACGGCTTCTAGATAATCCTTTTGCTCATCCGTCGGGAGCACGGCGATCTCGCTCTCGATTTTCGCCGAGACCACAACCGCCGCCGCGTCTTCCTCGGCTGCGCGGTTTGAGACTTTGGCGGAATTGACGTTGCCTTTCGCCGCAGCGGCCTCCTCGACGTTGCAGACGTAGAGCACAGGTTTCGACGACAGCAGGCCAAGGCCAATGAAGGCGATGCGCTCATCTTCCGAGACTTTCGCCAATCGGGCCGGTTTGCCTTCGCGCAGCAGAACAAGGCAGCGATTCATCAGATCGACGAGTTCTTTCGCCTCCTTGTCGCCGCCCTTCGCCTTCTTCTCCAGCGACACGACGCGCTTCTCAAGACTGTCGAGATCGGCGAGCATGAGTTCGGTCTCTATGGTCTCGATATCGCGCAGCGGATCGACGCCGCCCTCCACATGGGTGACGTCGCCGTCCTCGAAACAGCGCACGACATGGGCGATGGCGTCGCACTCCCGGATGTTGGCGAGAAACTGGTTGCCGAGGCCCTCGCCCTTCGAGGCCCCGCGCACGAGGCCGGCGATATCGACGAAGGTCAGGCGCGTCGGGATGATCTGCTTCGATCCTGCGATTTCCGCCAGCGCGTCCAGACGAGGATCAGGCACCGCGACCTCTCCGACATTGGGCTCGATCGTACAAAACGGATAATTGGCGGCCTGCGCCGCAGCCGTTTGGGTGAGAGCGTTGAAAAGCGTCGATTTTCCGACATTCGGCAGGCCGACGATGCCGCATTTGAAACCCATGGTTCGTCCCGGAGAGGTGAGGAATATTCGCGTTGCGCGGGGTATGCGGGCGCGAGGGACAAAAGGCAAGGGCCGTCTCAATGACGGCTGAAGGGCGGAATCGGCGCGACGCGGCCGTTCCAGGCCGAGAGATTGCCGCAGCGACTTGACCCTGCGCGTGTCGGACCCCACTAAAGCAAAAAACGTCATTGCGGCGCGTCATTGCGGCTGGAGCGGCCGGCGTCTTGCCGAAAAAGGTTCTTACAATGCGGCGCTTATTCTGCGGGTTGGTTCTCCTGTCTCAGGCCATGATTTGCTTCGGCGCCGCTTTTGCGCAATCGCCCGCCGCGCCGCAGGGCGTTGCGGCTCCGCCGCCCGCTGCGCCGACGACGACTGTTCCGCCTCAGCCGACAAGCTCCGCCCCGGCGTCGTCGCCAACCTCGACGGCGCCCATGACATCCGGCGGTCTGGAAACAACAGCGCCCGCGCAGCCCCTCGCGCCGAAACCGAAAAAGCCGCCGCCGCCGCCCCGTGAACTGGCCTTATCCGACGATCCGACCCCGACGCTGCAGCCGGAAACCTTCTTCACCACGGCTAAAGCCTCTGAGAGATATTTACAGATTGTCGATCGTGGCGGCTGGCCGAAAGTCGGCGCCTCGCTGAGCCCCGGCGCCAGGGGAGCGGCAGTGGTCGCGCTGCGTCGGCGTCTCGCCGCCGAAGACGAAACGCTTCGCGACGTCTCCAAACCCTCATGGGACAATGAACTGACAGCCGCCGTGAAACGTTTCCAGTTTCGCATGGGGCTGAAGCAGACCGGCGTCGTCGCCGGGGCGACGCTGCGCGGACTCGATATTCCCGCCAATGTGCGGTTCCGGCAGCTCGCCTCCAGCGCGCAGCGACTGGCCGGCGTCGAGTTTCCCTTCGGCCCCCGTTATATTGTCGTCAACATTCCCTCGACCAGCGTCGAGGCGGTGGATAACGACAGGGTAACGCGTCGTTACGCGGCGATTGTCGGCGATCCCGAACATCATTCGCCCGAAGTGCAGGCGAAAGTCGTCGCAGTGAACATCAATCCGACCTGGACGGTGCCGCAATCGATCATCAAGAACGAGATCGCGCCGAAAATGCTTCGCGACCCTTCCTATCTTACGCGCTCGAAAATTCGTGTCCTGAATGCACAGGGTAACGAGATCGATCCGCGCTCTGTCAACTGGACAAGTGAGCGCGCCGCCAACTATACCTTGCGTCAGGACTCAGGCGCCGGAAATTCGTTGGGCTCGATCCGTATTTCCATGCCCAATCCGCATTCGGTTTACATGCACGACACGCCATCGCGTAATCTGTTCAATAAAGACTATCGTTTCCTCTCGCATGGGTGTGTGAGGGTGCAAGGCGTTGTTGATCTTGCGGCATGGTTGCTTGATGGATCGCATGGCCCGTCTCTCGACAAGGCGGAGATCGACCGACGCATCGCGCGCGGCGAGCGTGAGGAGGTGCGTCTTGCGCAATCGGTGCCGGTAATCTGGATTTATGCGACCGGCTGGGCGTCGGCCGATGGAACGGTGCACTTCCGTGACGATGTCTATCATCTCGACGAAGTTGGCGAGTGAGGCCAGAGTAATGTCCAGGATGTTGATACTGGCCGGAGCCGCCCTGATCGTTGTAGGCATGCTCTGGTCTGTCGCCGAACGTTTTGGTCTTGGGAGACTCCCCGGCGACATTGCGCTTGAGCGCGGGAATGTTCGTTTCTATTTTCCCCTCACAACCTCAATCCTGATCAGCGCCATACTGAGCCTGCTGGTCTGGCTGTTCCGGCGCTGAACTCAAGTCGACCGCTCGCGGGCGCTCTCGTGCCAGTTGCGCAAGAGTCGATGTGAAATCCACGCCAACGCGCCATAAATGGCGATGCCGCTCAACGAGATCAGCGCGAGGGCGGCGAACATGCGAGGCACGTCGAGCCGAAATCCGGCCTCGACAATCCGGAACGCCAGACCCGATCCCTGACCCGAGGCGCCCGCTGCAAGCTCCGCAACAATGGCGCCGATCAGCGCCAGACCGCCTCCTGTTCTGACTCCTGCAAGAAACTGCGGCAGCGCTGACGGCAGACGCAGGTAAATCAGTTTTTGCCAGCCAGTGGCGTGATACATGTCGAAGACATCCTCCAGACCGTGATCGACCGAGGCCAGTCCCAATGCTGTATTGGAGAGAATCGGGAAAAAGGCGACAAGAAAAGCGCAGACCAGCACGGCTGTCTGAGGCGCCAGATAGATCAGCAGCAAAGGCGCGATCGCGATGATTGGAGTCACCTGCAAAATGATGGCGAACGGCATCAGCGCGCGCTCCAGCCATTTCGAGCGCGAAAGCAGCAGCGCCAGCGCCACCGCGCCAATGGTGGCGGCGACAAGCGCTTCCAGCGTCACGCCGAGCGTCACGGCCAGGGAGGGCAGCAACACACTGCGATCCTCCAACAGTTTGGCGAAGATGGCGCTTGGGGCAGGTAAAATATAGGGAGGAATGCCTTTGATACGTACAATCGCCTCCCAGGCTGCAAGCGTTAGAAGAAACACAAAAAGGGGAATGAGCGCTTCACGCCATTTGCTTGCGATCATGTCTGCGCGTATCCGATCTGGTCGTCAGCAGCGTCTCTCAGGGCCAGAGAGGCGCGACGGCAGATATCCGCAAACGCTGGCGTATGCCGAAAATCGGCTGTGCGCTGCAGGTCGGGATCGATGGCGATCTCGTCGATCATTTTGCCTTTCTGTCGCGACATGACCACGATGCGGCTGGACAGATATGCGCTCTCGAAGACGGAATGAGTGACAAAAATGATTGTCGCTTTCAATTCCCGTTGTAACTCCAGCAATTCGTCATTGAGACGAAAGCGCGTCACCTCATCAAGCGCAGCGAATGGTTCGTCCATGAGAATTACGGTTGGAACAGTTGCGAGAGCGCGGGCGATGGCGCAACGCATTTTCATGCCGCCGGAGAGTTCGCGGGGCAGGGCGGCGGCGAAATCGTTCAGTCCGACCTGTCTCAGCGCCTGACGAACCTGCGGCCCGGCGCTGTCCCGGCTGGCTCCGGCGAGGCGTAATGGCAGATAGACATTATCGAAAACGCTGGCCCATGGCATGAGGGTCGGCTCCTGAAAGACGACGCCAAGATTTTTTCGTCGTTCCGGACTGGACCAGACTATGCGCCCGGAAGTTGGCGCAGCGAGGCCGGCGATCAATCGCAATATTGTAGATTTTCCACAGCCGGATGGGCCGAGCAAGGTCAACGTCTCGCCGGAACGCACGTCAAGATCGAAGCCCTCGATCGCCACATGTCCATTGTCGTAGGTCTTGCCGACCTGCTGCAATGATATCAGAGGCCCGTCGGAGGTCATCCGTTCATTGTCCGGAAACGGGTTGGCGCCCGACTTTCTTGCCGATGAAACGCAGGGTGTAGCCTTTTCTGTAATCAATGCCGGCAGGCAAAACGCCGACGGCGACCATCTTCTCGTAATAAGCAGCGATGCGAGCATCGTTCATCGCGCCGATGCCCTGGGTCGAGGCGTCGCCGGAGTCGACGAGCCCATGTTCACGGATTGCGTCGATCGAAAAAGCGAGCTGCCCGTCGGTCATTTCGGGGTTGTCGCGCTTGATTGCGGCGTTTGCGGCCGCGTTGTCGCCATGCAGATAATGATCCCAGCCGATAATCGATGCATCGACGAAGCGTTGAACGAGGTCGGGATTTTTTTCGATCAGATCGGCGCGGGTTTCGATCGTCGTTCCATAACTGTCGTAACCGTAATCGATGAGCCGGAAGATATTGGGCTTGAAGCCGCCCTGTTTTTCGATGGCGTAGGGCTCTGACGTCAGATAGGCCTGTTGTGTGGATTTTTTATCGGCGATGAAGGGCGCCGAGTTAAAAGTATAATTTCTTAGTTTTTCGTCGCGGAATCCGTAGGCGCTCTTCAGCCAGCGCCATGCCGAGACCAGAAAACTGCTGGATACGTAAGCGTTGGCCTTTGACAAATCCTCAAAACGGTCAAGTCCTTCACCCGGATGCGACATCAACGCAATCGGCTCAAACTGAAAAATGCCGGCGACGGCGACAATCGGCGTATTTTGACGCACGGCCTCGAAAATCTGCATGGAATTTGAGCCGAGGGCGAAATCGACCCGTCCGGCGGCGAGCAGAATTTGCGAATTGAGTTGCGGTCCGCCCTGTTGAAGCTCCACGGCGATTCCGTAACGCGCATAGGTGCCGTCCATGATCGCCTGGTAAAATCCGCCATGCTCAGCTTCCGCGCGCCAATTGGTGATGAGGCGCACCCTGTCAAGCGCCAGCGCCATCGGCGTCAATGTCAGCGACGTAATTAGGGCGATGATCAGCGTGTAGGTTCCATGCATAAGGCGATATCCCTGAAACGCCCCTGGTTGGATTGACGTCCGGATCAAATCCCGCTCGATCTGGAGGAAAAGTTGAATTCCTCGACCATGATCGGAGGCGCCGCCGGCGCGCCGTCGCCGGCAGCTCGCCAGGTGCGCTCTGTCGGTCCGATAGCCGTCAGACGCGAGAACAATGCGCCAAGACGCTGATTGAAACGCATGTTGCGAACCGGCGCGACGATACGACCGTTCTCGACAAGAAAGTTCCCGTCACGGGTCAGGCCGGTGAGCAAAAGCGATTTCGGCTCCACCATGTTAGTATACCACAGCCTGGTGATGAGCACGCCACGCTTGGTCGATCGGATCATCTCTTCGCCCGTTGTCGCGCCGCCATCGACGATAAAGTTACGACCATAGGGGACAGGCTCGGCCTGGGTCTTTTGCGCCCAGACGCGCGATCTGCGCAAAGTTCTGGCGACGCCTTCTTCGATGAAGGCGCGTTTACGGTGCGGCAAGCCTTCATGATCGAAAGACCCCTCCGGCGCGAGCGGGTCGCTCGGATCGATCCGGATGGTGAGTTTGGGATCGAACAGATTTTCCCCGATCAGGGTCCCCCCGCCAGGTTTCGAGAAAAAGCTGCGGCCTTCCTCGGCGGCGCGGGCGTCCATCGCGCCGAGCAGCCAGAGCGCCAGCTCCGCCGTCGCCTCCGGCTCGAGAATGACCGTGTAGAGGCCAGGCTCCAGATCAACCGGTTCGGCGCTCCAGGCCGCTTTCTCGCAGGCGCGCCGACCTACGTTTCGCGCATCGAGCCGGGCAGGGCGGTAGTCATGCGCCCCGGCCCAGCCCGACCATGCGTCAGCGCGATTGCGCGCCGTGACCGAAAGATCGATTTCGCTGCGTGGTTCATAGGCGAAGAGTCCAGCGCTCGTCGCCAGCGCCTCGAAACGAAGGGTGCTGTTGGCGCAACCAAAGGATTCGACTTGAAGGCGAGCGCTTTCCTCAATGGCCTGTCTGGCTTGCGCCGCCAGTGCGTCGAGTTGCAGGCCGGAGGTCTGGGCCTCGTATCTATTGGTCGCCTCAAAAGCCTGGGGTCCCAGTGGCGGCGTGTAGTCGGGATCGATCGGCAACATCGCTGCAAGCTCCTCGGAGCGCTTCACCGCGTCCGTCAGGGAATCGTCGTCGATGCGGGTGGTGGTCACTGATCCAATGCGTCCGCCGATATGGGAGGAGATCCTCAGTCTCAACTGCGACGCAGTGAGATTGGTCGTTGCGCTTCCGCGCGCGAAACGCAGGCTGTTGTCCTCCCCGCCGTCGATCCTGACGACGCAGGCGTTGGCGGAGGAGCGCGATAGGATTCTCTCGGCGAGGGCTTTCGCCTCGCTGGCCGACAGGAACATGGGTCAGCCGTCGTTGCTGGTGTTCAAGACGCGAATGTTGCGAAAACGCGCCGGCGGCGCGCCATGCGAGACCGGCGCCAGTTGCACCGGCTCCGCCTTGCCGCAGGTGAAGGTGCCGTCGAGATGGTAGGTCGTCTCGTCGCCAAGGCCGTCGAGCGCGCTCCAGAACTGCGTCGTGCGACCCTGATAGGCGACGTCACGCAAAAGTTCCCCCCGCTTGCCGTTTTTGATTTCGTAGAACAGTTGTCCGCCGAACTGAAAGTTGTCGCGTTGCTGATCGATGCTCCAACTCCCGGCGCCGACGACGTAAACGCCGTTCTCGACGTCAGCGAAGAGATCGTCGAGCGAACATTTTTCCGGATTGGGCCGCAGCGAGATATTCGGCATCCGCTGAATGGGAAAGGCGGTGGGGCTGTCGGCGTAGGCGCAGCCGTTGGAGGCGGGCAAGCCAATCAGATGCGCCTGACCCAGGGCCATCTGGAAATTCCGAAAGACGCCATTTTCAACGATGGGAAACTCGGCTGAGTCCGCCGGCGCGCCATCGTCGTCATAGCCGATGGTGGAGAGGCCGCCGGGCTGCGAGCGGTCGGCGACAATGGTCATCAGTTCGGAGCCGAAGCGTAATGTGTTCAGCATATGCGGCTTGACGAAAGAGGTGCCGGCGAAATTGGCTTCCCAGCCGAGCGCACGGTCGAGTTCGGTCGAATGGCCGACCGTTTCGTGAATAGTGAGCCAGAGATTGCTGGGATCAATGACAAGATCGCAGTCGCCGGGCGTTACAGGCTTGGCGGAAAGTTTGGCGCGCGCCTGCGCCCCGGCTTGCGCCGCTTCCTCGATCAGTCCGGCGTTTTCTACATACTCCCAGCCGGCGCCGCGCGCCGGGGTCAGGCTATCGCGCGTCGCAACTCTCCCTGCCGCGCGATCTATGGCGACGGCGGTGAAGGAGGGCGCGAGACGTGTGCGGGTTTGGGCGATGCGCGCGCCAAAACTGTTAGCGAAAAAACGCTCCTCTCGCGCAATCGACAGCGATGCGGTGCAAAAATCGGCGCCTGCGTCACGCGCGCTGGCGCAGATGGCGAGCAGCAAATCAGCCTTGCGGCTGGCGTCGACGGCAAAAGGGTTTTTCGCCATCGGCATGATCCATTCCGCCTCATGCGCTGGCAGTTGCTCCAGCTCGATGGGTTGTTTCTGGATCGAACGCATGGCGCGAGCGTTATCGAGCGCACGGAGGGCGCCGACACGCAGCGACTCGGGATCTAGTCGCTGGGCGCCGTAAAATCCCCAGGCGCCATCGATCAGCACACGGAAACCGAAGCCCTCGGAAAGTCTTTCGTCGAAATTTTCCAGTCGCATGTCGCGGGCGAAGGAGAATTCGCGCCTCGTTTCCCCCAAACGGATGTCCGCATAAGTCGCGCCGGCGCGTTTGGCTGTCGTCAGGGCGAGTTCGGCGAGATCGGCCAGCAGCGACCGATCCAGCATCAGGCAGGCGCCGTCGGCTGGCGCGGCGCGTTCATGGGAGTCGAGAGGTCGGGGCGAGGGGGGCGTGGTTGGCGTCATGCCGCATGTTGGGCTGTTCATCATTGTTTGGCAAATCGGGCGTCAGGCCGCACATGGCAAGGGCGTCGCGCATATGCGCCGGCACTGGCGCCTCGGCCCGCACTGGCGGCTTGCCGTCCTGAAGGGGCACGACTATGCCGCGGGCGTGTAGATGGAGCGGCGGCGCTCCCTCGTTCCTGCCATGGCCATAAATCGGATCGCCGAGCAGCGGCCAGCCCATGGCCTGCGCATGAACGCGAATTTGATGCGTGCGACCGGTGTGCGGCGTGAATTCCATCAGCGTCAGTCGCCCGTCTGTGCTGCGACCAATCCGTCGCCAGCCGGTTCTGGCCGGCAAGCCCTGCGGATCGGGACGCATCCACCAGCCGCGGGTCGCGTCGAGACGGCCAAGCGCGAGATCGATCTCCCCCTCATCTTCCACCGGCTGGCCCTCGACCACGGCCCAGTAGGTCTTGGCGATCCTTCCCGACTTGAAGAGTTTACCTAATCTGTCCAGCGCCTTGCGGTGACGACCCAGCACCAGGCAGCCGGAGGTGTCGCGGTCGAGCCGATGGGCAAGCGCCGGCGGCCGCGGCAAGCCAAAGCGCAGCGGATCAAAAGCGTCCTCCAGACATGGCCCGCCTTTAGGGCCGCGATGCACGGCGACTCCGGCGGGTTTATCGATAATCAGCATCAACCCGTCGCGATGCAGCAGTCTGGGGAGAAGATCGAGCGCGGTCATGACAGCCAGATTAGCAAAAAATCACCGCAGACGACCGCTCCCGGCTGTTCGAAGGCCAACAATTTGATAGGGAGACGCATGATTTCCATTTCCTCCCCCACCGAAAGGCTGCGCCTCGACATCGTCGACGGCGTGGCGCGTCTGCTCATCGACAATGGGGCGCGTCGCAACGCCATCGACATGGGGATGTGGCGCGCCATCCCGTCTTTGATGACGGCGCTGGCGACCCGCGACGACGTCAGGGTTTTGGTTGTCGCCGGCGCCCCGGGACTGCCCTTCTGCTCAGGGGCGGATATTTCGGAATTCGCCACCGTGCGCGCCACCAGCGTGGGTGCCGCCGCCTATGAAGCCGCCAATACAGCCGCCTTCGACGCCATCTCCGCCCTGCCGTTTCCAACCATCGCCGCCATCTCGGGCTTCTGCATGGGCGGCGGCATGGGCGTCGCTTGCGCCTGCGATCTGCGCGTGGCCGCGTCTGACGCCCTCTTTGCGATCCCGGCGGCGCGACTTGGCGTCGGTTACCCGCCCCGCGCCATGCGTTACGTGGTGGCGGCGGTCGGGGCGCAGCGGGCCTTCGAGATGTTTTTCACCGCCCGCCGCCTCACGGCGCAGGATGCTCTGCAAGCCGGATTACTGGCTCATGTCTACGCTAGCGAGACATTCGACGGCGCGGTCGACGATCTTGCTGCGACCATCGCCCGCAACGCGCCGCTTACCCTGAAAGCGGCAAAAGCGTCGATCCGGGCGACGATCGGACTCCCCGGAGCGCCGACGAAAGAAGAGTGTGAAGCGCTGGCGCTGGCGTGTTTCGACAGCGCCGACTTCACCGAAGGGCGCAGCGCATTTCTGGAAAAACGCACGCCAGAGTTCAAGGGGCGGTGAGCATGGATTGAGGTCAATAAAGCGGGACGCCTTTCCTTTCGAGGTCTGCGAAGCTTTCGGCCTCGACAAGTTCTTCAGGCTGCGGACGTGTATGCGACACGCCCAGAATATTAATGTCTTGCCCGGGCACAAGCCACTGCGCCTCGTTGAAATTGTTGCTCCTTGCACGTCGCGAGCATAGCCAGTAGCACAGGTAGCCGCGGTGGCGGAGGTCGCTGCGGACCCTCTCGAAATTTTGCGGCGTGTTCGCCTCGGCGAAGATCGCCGGTTGAAATTTCTCGATCAATCTCCCGGCCCCGTTGAAGACTTCGGTCTCGTATCCCTCGGCGTCGATTTTAAGAAAATCGAGACGTGATATTTTTTGCAAGTGAGGATCGTCGTCAAGACGGAGCAACTGAACCTGCTCTTTCCGGATTTCGCCGGCATAACCGGCCTCTGCGCTGAAGCCGGAAACAAGCGAGTAGGCGCCATAATTCCAAGGAAGATCATAAGAACTCCCCTCGATCTCGATCCAGGCGTTTTGGTCGCCAACCGCGCAGGGTTGCGCGACGACATTTGTCAGATTGTTGAGCGCGAGATTGGCGCAGAGAGTCTGGAAAATTACTCGTTGCGGCTCGTAACAAAACAAACGGCCTTCTTCGCAGAAACGCGCTAAAGCCACGGCGTGCGCCCCAATATTCGAGCCAACCTCAATCGCAACGCCGTTTTCAGGCAAAAGACGTCGGAAAAGTTCGACCTCCCCCTCGCACCACTCGCCGTAGAGATTGATATATTCGCTGATCATGTCGCCATGGATGAGCAGCAACTCGCCCCAGCGACAGCGTTTGAGATAGGTGCGCATGGCGAGTTCAGCCTTCGGGTGCGGGAAGTCGCGAAAAAGATGCGAGAAAGCCGGCGCGAGAGGGGGTATAGGTGAATTGCGCCCGGCGGGAGCCGGGGCCAGAGAGGATCAGGGCGTGATCGGGATCGATGAAATCATTGGCAATTTCGACCTGCTGGAGGAGTGGGAGGATCGTTACAGATATCTGATCGAGCTTGGCCGAACGCTGGAGCCCTTGTCGCCGGAGGGGCGCACCGAGGCAAATAAGGTCCGCGGGTGCGCCAGTCAGGTGTGGCTGGAGACAAGGCGCGGCCGTGACGCCGACGGCGCGCCGGCGCTGACGTTTCGCGGCGACAGTGACGCCCACATCGTGCGCGGTCTCGTGGCGCTGGTTCTGGCGCTTTATTCTGGCCGGCCGGCGCGTGAGATCGCCGTGACCGACGCCGCGCCGCTGTTCCAAAAGATCGGCCTCGCCCAGCATCTGACGCCGCAACGCGCCAATGGTTTGCGCGCCATGGTCGAGCGCATCCGGGCGGAGGCGCGCGCTGCGCTCGGCGAGGATTAGGTGCTGGGCCAATTTTTGGGGCTCCCCGTCCGTCCACAGAATGAATTTAACTTTAAATATAATTACTTACGCGACTTTTTGCCGTGGGCGCGGTTACGGACCGCGATCCCGTTTATAGCGCCCATTGAGGCCAAGCTCCAGTATGAATCAATTTTTGGCGATATGCCGTCCGCTGGCGCGGCACATCCAGTATTTATTTATTTAAAAACAGTTGGATAAAAAGATCCGCCGGCCTCATGGCAAGGGAGGCGATGAAAATCGAAGTCGCCGTGTCATGACTAACGGAATCTTTCGCCTCCGACACAATCTGCATGGGGCTCTCGGGTTTCGTCATTCTACCCGTCAACTTGCAACATAGTAGCCTATGCGTTTCCATCATTTGTGTTCAAACTGCATTGATTTAGAAATAAATAAGCCATCTTGAAGAATTATTTTCCGGGCGCGGTCTGTTATCCGGCGGCAGGCCAGTGCTCTCATTCATGCGCGAGCTTGCCGAACATGAACGATGAGCAATCAACTCGTGAGGTTAACACAAACAAAGATTTGCTTAACGCAGCTACATTCCCCCGCAATGCGGCTGCGCATTTGGTGTTCGCAGTAAAGGAAGGGGAGCCCGTGGGCTTCTCCCTCTGCTTTGTGAGTTTTTGCGCGTTTCGGGGCCGCAAGCCGGGTGTGGCGCGCGTTTCATCCCCGAGGGCGATAGTCCTTCTCGCCCCAGTGGCGCAGGCCGCGCGATCTGTCCGGCCCCTTCGCGACGCTTGCGATGCCGTAATGCGCGGCAAGGCGGTCGAGGGCGATGCGCAGCGCGATCTTGCCCGAACGCGCCGGCCAGCCGCGTTCGCGCTCCACGGTCTCCAGCCCCTTGAGGTAGCCGCAGACATCGGTGAGCAAGTCGCCGAGTTCGCCGCCCAGCGCATCATAGGCGCGGGTCAACCGCTTGCGCGCATCAATGGCGAGGTCCGACATGACGAGGCCTGCGCCTGCGTCGCGTCGGCTAGCCGCCATCGAGGCGTCCCAATTCGCCGTCACGCGCTGGAGGAGTTGCGCCTGCTCGATGTCGCGTCGGAAACGCTCGCCGGATTCGATCTGCGCCGGCGTCAGAAACGGCTTGCCGTCGACGCCCTTGCGGCGCGCCAGCCACGCCAGAGGGCTTTCCGACTCATTCTTCAAAACCGCCGGCGCGGCAGGCGTTGGCGCGTGACGCAAGATTTCGTCGTGCTGGGCGCGAAACCCGTCGATTTCGGCCTTTTGTTCCGCAGCCTCGCGACGCAGAAAAGCGCGGCCGGCGTCTGTGAGCCGCAGCAGCTTTTTTCCACTGTCCAGCGACCATGCGGCGAGGCCTTCGGAGACGGCCTGCGCCGCGACCGCAGCGGGTAGTGTTGCGCGCACAATGGTCACGCCGCGCGAGGCGGCGCAGACAATAATCGTTCCGGGATCAAGCGCCCCTGGCGCTGCGCGCGCATCCCGGGGCTCCAGCGCTGTCAGCAAACGATGCAGCGTCCGTTCGGAGGGGGCCCGTTTGGCGCGGGTCGAGCGAGGCGTCTTCATCGCGCCGCTCCGCACTTTTTCGTCGCGACGACCAGCCCCAGGGCCAGGTCTCGATGCGCGCGCAGCGCTCTTTCCAGAACCGTCGCGGCGAAATCGAACCCAGGGTCATCGCGCATGTCTTCAATGCGAGCGCAGGCGTGGCGCACCGTCGCCCGATCGCGACAGAAGAGCCGGGCGCATGCCGACAGACTCTCTCCAAGCGCAACATGGTGGAGGTAGACGGCGAACTGCCGGGCTCTTGCGATAGCGGCGCGACGGGTTGGCGTCGCTATGGCGGAGCTGGTTGCGCCAAAGACAGCCGCAGCGGCGGCGGCCGTTAATCCGGGAACGGCGTCGAGGGCGGCGGCGCCCGATTTTCTTCGGGAGGGGAAGAGCGCTGACATAACAAAACTCCGGTTGCAGGAATGTCAACGCTAATACGGAAATAAATCCTAATCAACCGGCAAAAATACTTATCCTCAGGGTCCCATCCGCGCCGAGACTGTTGTGTCGCTCAAAACGGATCGGAAAGGATGACATGACCCAGGCCAAACCTCGCGCGCTTCGCGAACCCGCCAAATCCGCCTTGAACACCGCAATAGACGCCGGTCTTTCGGGATATAATCGTGGTCTCGCGCTCTCAAGCTTGCCGAGACTATCCGCCGAAACGATCCGCAGCGAAACCGAAGACGCCGCCAAGCGGGTGGTTCAGGAAATTGAACGCGCTTTACGCCGCGAGCGCGCGCGCGCCGGGCATTGGACCTACGACCTCAACCGCCATATCGCCTTGCATGTGGCGTATCGCGCCGAGACCGCCCGGCTTGAGCGGCTACGCGCCCGTGACGCTTCGGCGCGCGCTTTTCAGACCCTCGCCCTTTGCATAAACTCGCCAGAGTGAAAAAATCGACAATCGGTACGACAGAATGTTTCTGGAAAAATTACTGACTCTGACCGCCGGTCTGTTTTTCTCGCTGTGGCTCGGCGTCGGCCTCGTTCAAACCTATACGCTCCAGCGTTCTCCCTTCGCCGCCGCTGGTCTGCGCGGCCTCGACAAGGGCGCGGCGCGACAGGAAATCGAAACATTGATCGCCGCGACGCCGGATTACGCGCGTTATTTCGCGCGACTGCGAGAGACCTTCACGAGCGATTACGAGCAGACGCTAGACGATTTCGCGACGCGCTACGCCAAAACACGCCAGAAACAATCCGTCGATTATTATCTCGCCGAAACGCTGCGGCGCATGCGCCGGAGCCGCGGCGCGCTCGCCGCTGAGGCCGACAAGGAGCCGCTGACACAGCTCTTCATCACGCAACTGGAGGTTCTGCGCGCGCTGGGACAGGAGGACAAGAAAACCTGCGTCGCGTTTCTATACGGCGCGACCGATCTTGATTTCCAGAATTTTGCCCAGACGCGTCGCGTGCTGGTGTCGGACATGGCGCTTGCCGCACTGGAAGCGATGGTCAGCGGCCAGCAACGGCAGATCGAGCGCGAGCAACCGACATCGACAGATTTCCGCGTGCTGGAAGTGGCGCTCGCGGATCATGGACTGGGTCGCCAGGAAATCGATGCGCTGGTCGACGGCAAGATGACCGACCCGCCGCTCGATGATGCGCGCATGTGCGCCGCAGGCCAGACCTATCTGGAAGTGTTGCGCACCTTGCCCGAGGCGGCGCGTCTGCGCATCTTCGCGCTGTC
>JBBARD010000020.1:0-12007 GCA_040399965.1 Methylocystis sp.
TTCGAGGCGATGGAGCCGGTGCTGCGCGGCCTGTTCGAGGAGTTTTCCAACGGCAAGCCAGTGACGCAGAAATTCCCGCGCATCCCGTTTCGCGAAGCGATGTTGAAATATGGCTCCGACAAGCCGGATTTGCGCAATCCCTTGATCATCGCCGATGTGTCGGAAGAATTCGCGCGCGAGGATGTGAGCTTCAAGGCGTTCAAGGGAAAAACCGTGCGCGCCATCCCGGCGCCGGGCGCCGCAAGCCAGCCGCGCAGCTTTTTCGACAAGCTCAATGAGTGGGCGCGCTCCGAAGGCGCGCCGGGACTGGGTTATGTCGTCTTCGAGGAGGAGTCGGGCGCGGTGGCCGGAAAGGGTCCGATCGCCAAATTCATCCCCGCCGAAGCGCTCGCGGCCATCGCCGCGAAGGCTGGGGTTAAGGCCGGCGACGCGGTGTTCTTTTCGGCGGGCGAGGAAACGCCGGCCGCCAAGCTCGCCGGCGCGGCGCGCATCCGCATCGGCAATGAGCTGGGCCTGTCGAAAACCGACGTGTTCGAATTCTGCTGGATCGTCGATTTCCCGATGTACGAATGGAACGAGGACGACAAGAAAATCGATTTCTCGCACAATCCCTTCTCCATGCCGCAGGGCGGCATGGAGGCGCTGGAGAGCATGAATCCGCTGGAGATTATGGCCTATCAATACGACATCGTCTGCAACGGCGTCGAATTGTCCTCGGGCGCGATCCGCAATCATCGTCCCGACATCATGAAGAAAGCCTTCGAGATCGCCGGCTATGGCGAAGAGGTGCTGATCGAGAAGTTCGGCGGCATGTATCGCGCCTTCCATTATGGCGCGCCGCCGCACGGCGGCATTGCGCCGGGCGTTGACCGCATTGTCATGCTGCTGGCGGAGGAGGAGAACTTGCGCGAGGTGACGCTGTTCCCGATGAACCAGCGCGCCGAGGATTTGCTGATGGGCGCGCCCTCCGACGCCACCATGAAGCAATTGCGCGAACTGCATATCCGGCTGAATTTGCCGGAAAAATCCTAAAAAGGCCCCGCCCTCTACACAGGACGGGCGGCCTTGCCTAAATTAGCCCTTTCTGGCCTTGATGCGTTCTCGGAGCCATTTGCAATGAAGTGGGAAGATCTCGAATCCTCGAAGAATGTCGAAGACCGTCGTGGTCAGGGTCCTGGCGCGGGCGGTCGCGGCGGGAAGATCGGCGCGGGCGGCCTTGGTCTCGGCACCATGCTTCTCCTGGGCGCTGTCGGCTGGGCTCTGGGCATCAATCCGGCCGTATTGATCGGCGGGGCCCAAATGCTCGACAGCATGCGCAGCCGGGCGCCGGCGCCGGTGGAGCAGCAGGCGTCAACCCAGACCGCTGCGCCGCCGGCCGACCAGATGGGTCAGTTCGTCTCCAAGGTGATGGGCTCCAACGAGGACGTCTGGTCGCGGGTTTTGCCGCAGCAAAAGCGCGTTCAGTTTCAGCCCCCCAAGCTGGTGCTGTATCAGGGCCTGACCAATTCCGGCTGCGGCGCGGCGCAATCGGCCATGGGCCCCTTTTATTGCCCGATTGACCGCAAAATCTATCTCGACACCGATTTCTTCCGCGACATGCAGCGCAACTTCGGCGGCGGCGGCGATTTCGCCTACGCCTATGTGATTTCTCACGAGATGGGCCATCACATCGAGAATCTTATGGGCATTCTTCCCAAGGTGCAAAACGCGCAGGCGCGCTCCGGAAACCGGGCTCAGGCCAATAATCTCTCGGTTCGCGTCGAGCTGATGGCGGACTGTCTTGCCGGCGTTTGGGCGCATGAAGCCAACAAGAAGCAACGCTTCCTTGAGGAGGGCGACATCGAAAAGGCCGTCGCCTCGGCGCAGGCGATTGGCGACGATCGTCTGCAAAAGGCCCAGCGCGGCTATGTCGTGCCAGACAGCTTCACCCACGGCTCCTCCGCTCAGCGCACCCAATGGCTGCTCAAGGGGCTTCAGTCAGGCGACGTCGACGCCTGCTACACCTTCGCCCGGTAAAATTTCGCCCGGCAAAATACGGAAGCAATCAGCTCAAACGACGAGCGCGGGTCGAAAGATCCGCGCTTTTCAGTTTTCTCACGAGACGCTGGAGGCCATCCGACGCGCCATCGAAAGCGTCGATGGGCGTCAGCGCCCGGCGGGGCGCGACGACTCCCGCCGGCCGCGACAGGGCGGGAAACAGTCGCGTGGCGAATGTTGTCGAGGCGGCCCGCAACGTTCGCGGCGCGCCCGGATCGCCATAGGCGAAAAGATCGTTAAGTTCGTCGGCGAAGCCCCGATCGACCGCATAGTCGGCGGAAAGCAGGAGAATTTGATCGCGCCGCACGGCCGCCAGAGCCTGTCGCAACCCCTCCAATGCGTCGCTGGTTTCGATGAAGCCGCACCCGGCGTCTTCGGCAATCTTGCCGAGGCCGCGGCCGGGTTCGCCGATCACTGCGGCGTCCGCGACGACGCCCTGCACGCAGGCGTCGATCAGTGACGCGAGACAGCGCGCCAAGAAATCGGCGCGCGCCGGCCCATCAATCGTGTCTGTAGCGAAAATGATTGCGCTGAGCATGGACGCCAGACATAGCCGAAAGGAGACGCAGACGGAATGCGGCGCCGTATATTCATGCGCTGCGCCATGATTTCGGGCGCCGGCCATTGCATGGCGACGCGCCTTCGGTCACGATTGATCCATGGCCAGCAGATCCTACCCGCTCGAACTCCTGACGACAGGCCAGATGGCCGAGGCCGACCGCCGCACCATCGCGGGAGGCGTGCCCGGCATGACGCTGATGGAGAACGCATCGGCGGCGCTCGCCGGCGTCATCAGTCAGATCCTGCAAAAGACCAGCGGCCGGCGCATACTTGTGCTGTGTGGTCCCGGCAATAATGGCGGGGATGGATTTGTCGCCGCGCGATTGTTACGAACACAGCGTTACAAGGTTCGCGTCGCCGCGCTGACGTCGCCCGGCGAATTGCGCGGCGACGCCGCGCGCGCCGCCGCCGCCTGGACGGGCGACACGACATCGATCTGGGACGTCGATTTCACGGGCGTCGATCTGGTGATCGACGCGCTGTATGGAACCGGATTGAGCCGCGATCTCGACGCCCGAACGATCTCACTGGTCAACCGCTTGAACGAATGGCGTCGCACAACCGGCCAAAAGGTGGTGAGCGTCGATATTCCGAGCGGCGTCGATGGGACCACTGGCGGCGTTCGTGGCGCCGCTGTCGAGGCCGACGTCACAGTCACTTTCTTTCGCCTCAAGACCGGTCATCTGCAGTTGCCGGGTCGATTGCTCTGCGGCCGTCTGGTCTGCGCCCATATCGGCATTCGTCCCAGCGCTCTGGAGGGACTCGGCGTCAACGCCTTCGTCAATGAGCCGGAACTCTGGCAAAATCGCCTGCCGATTCCCCAAATCGAGGGCCACAAATATTCGCGCGGCCATGCCGTGGTTGTTTCCGGCGGCGCATCCTTTACCGGCGCGTCGCGTCTCTCCGCCGCAGCCGCCCAGCGCGCTGGAGCTGGCCTCGTGACGCTCGCCACTCCGGCCGAGGCGCTGGCCATCAACGCCGGC
This sequence comes from Methylocystis sp., assembly GCA_040399965.1. Classification (GTDB taxonomy): domain Bacteria; phylum Pseudomonadota; class Alphaproteobacteria; order Rhizobiales; family Beijerinckiaceae; genus Methylocystis. The sequence goes on from JBBARD010000020.1 coordinate 3,582, forward strand.
GCGCTCACCGCCGTCATGGTGCGCGTCGCCGACGGCGCCGCAGGATTGTCGGCCTTGCTTGCCGACCGCCGCATGAACGCTGTCGCGATCGGTCCCGGACTGGGCGTCGGCGAAACCGGTTGTTCACAGGTCGAGGCGGCGCTGGCGTCGGGCGGCGGCCGGCGCGCCGTCGTGCTCGACGCCGACGCCTTGACCGGCTTTGCGGCCCAACCGGAGCGTCTGTGGCGGGCGATCGGGGCTGCGGCCGGCGACGTCGTCATGACGCCGCACGCAGGAGAATTCTCACGCCTGTTTCCGGCCGCGGCCGGGAGCGTCGCCAAACTCGAACGGACCCGCGCGGCGGCGCAATCGAGCAGCGCAATCGTGTTGCACAAGGGGCCGGATACGGTGATCGCGGCGCCGGACGGACGCGCCGCCATTTTGCCGGAGGCGTCGCCCTGGCTCGCCACGGCGGGGTCCGGCGATGTTTTGACCGGGATCGTCGCCGGCTTGCTCGCGCAGGGGATGGAGGGCTTCCTCGCCGCCTGCTGCGGGGCCTGGATGCACGCCCGCGCCGCATCGCTGTTTGGTCCGGGATTGATCGCGGACGATCTGATCGACGGATTGCCTCTGGTCTGGCGAGAACTCTCCGGCGTGGTTCCCGACGCCGTCCGGGAACCCGGGTAAGGGAGAGCGGGACGGCGTCGGACTAATTTCCCGTCATTGAAGTTTCGACAAGAGCCGTCATTGTGGTCTCGTTAGGCTCCATGCCGAGGATAGATATGAAATCGCACGAACGACTGTTGCTCGAGAACAAGGCGTGGGCCGAGGAGACCCGCGAGCGCGATCCAGGGTATTTCGTCCGGCTGGCGGCGGACCAGCATCCCAAGATTTTATGGATCGGTTGCGCCGACAGTCGTGTTCCCGCCGACATCATCGTCAACGCCGAACCCGGCGAAATCTTCGCGCATCGCAATATCGCCAATCAGGTGATAGCAATTGATTTCAATTGTCTGAGCGTCATTCAATATGCCGTTCAGGTGCTCAAGGTCGAACATGTGATCGTGTGCGGCCATTACAATTGCGGCGGCGTCAAAGCCTCGATGGGCCGTAAAAAGCCCAATCTGGATATTTTGAACAAATGGCTCATCAGCCTCAAGGATGTTTACCGAATGCATCGGGATGAGATTGATCGGCTGGAGACGCTGACCCAGAGAGCAGATCGGATGGTCGAGTTGAACGTCATCGAACAGGTGCGCCGGTTATCGCATCTGGCGATTGTCCAGACAGCATGGAAGCAACACCAAAGTCCCATGTTGCATGGCTGGGTTTACGCTCTGGATGACGGAATATTGCACGAACTGGTGACGCTGCCGGCCGGAAGCGAGATCGACGAGATCTATCAGTTGGAAGAGAGCGACCATTAATCGCGCTTCACCCCGGCGCGAATCCCTCGAAGACGATCTGATCCGCCCATCGACGCGCCTGTCGTTCCTGATCGAGCGTGCGAATGGTCCATGTCGTCACCGGCAAGCGTAGTCCTTGCCGCGCCAGGAACGGAACGGCGTGCGGCAGATCGGCGACGTTCCAGGAGATAAAATCCGGCCGGGTTTGCGGATAGTGCAGGAAATGCGTCATCTCTCGACGCTGATCTGACGAAAGCTGCGGCCAGTCCTCTTCGCCATAATGCGCTTGCGCGACTATGCCGAGCGGGATGTGCGCCATTCCCATTTGCGCGGCGTCAATCCGCAATCTCGCGATCAAGGACGGATCAAAGCTTTCGATGAAGACAGATCCTCTATACGCTTCAAGCGCGGCGGCGACAGCTTGCAAAAGCCGCAGATCGCCATCAAAGGCGCTTTTGAGTTCGATGACGAGAGGGACCCGTCCGTCGATTGTCGCCAGAAAGTCGGCGAGCGAGGGGATTGTTTCCATCGTTCCCCGCAGACGCTGACGCCGCAAGGTCGCAAGCGACCAGTCACGCACGTAACCGGTCAACTCCGTCAATCGGCTCAAATCGTCATCATGAAAGACAACGGCGGCGCCGTCCCGCGTCGCCTGGATGTCACATTCGATTGCGAATTTGGCTGCGATGGCGGCGCGCGCCGCGCTTGTCGAGTTTTCGATCACGCCGCCTGCCGCGTTATGTAATCCACGATGCGCGATCGGGCGCGACAGCAGCGCGGTCAGATCGCCCGTGTTCACGGCAGGATTTCGAAGATTCCCTCGATCTCGACCGCTGCATCGAGCGGCAATTGCGCCACTCCGACAGCGAAGCGCGCATGTTTGCCATTTTCGCCAAGAACGTCCACAAAGAGATCGGATGCGCCGTTCACGACTTGCGGCACATTTGCGAAGTCCGGAGTCGAATTAACATAGCCGCCGATGCGGATCGCGCGGAGTTTCGCCAGATCGCCTGTCGCCGCCCGCGCTTGGGCAAGGACATTGAGCGCCGCCTGGCGCGCAGCCGCCTGTCCGGCGTCGAGCGAGATTGCGGCGCCAAGCTTGCCTTTGTGCGCAGGATCAAGGCCATTGGCGCCAACCGGCAATTGACCGGACACGAACAGCAGATCGCCGCTCCGCGTGACGGGGAGGTAATTGGCCACTGGCGCCGCGGCCGCCGGCAAGGACAAACCCAGCGCTGCCAGTCGCGCGTCGGGCGTGGTCGGGGCTGAAGGGCTCATGGGGTAATTCCTCGACGATATAGTATTTGCGTCAAACCTGGGTCGAGCTTACTTTTGCAATTAGTTTTGCGCAATGGGGCCAGAGGTTTGGCGTAATGGAAGAGAGCGACGGGAGTGATCGCATGTTTTGGTCGCGTATTCTATTCATCCTCCTCGCGGAGACGCTGCTCTCAACGTCAACCCATGCGGAAGCCCTGTTGGCTGCGCACCGAGCGGTCTATGACCTTGCTCTGTCAAAAAGCAACGGCCCGAAAGCGCCGACTCAGGCGCATGGCCGCATCGTTCTGGAGTTCACAGGATCGGCCTGCGAGGGTTATGTGCAGAATTTCCGTCAGATCACCGATTTGCAGCCAGCCGAAGGCGACAGCAGATTATCACAGATGACATCTGCGACCTTCGAGGAACCGAACGGCGAGAGTTTTCGTTTCAAATCTCAAACACGCTTTGGGCCAACCGTCGTCGCAAATGTCGATGGAAGCGCAAGGAAGAGGGAGGGGGGCGTCGAGATCTCCTTTGAGAAATCGAAAAAGTCTCCTGTAAATATTCCCGCGCCAACGCTCTTCCCGACTGAACATCTGCGGCGGATATTAGCTGCGGCGCGCGCCGGGGATAAATTTCTCGAAGCCCGGGTGTTCGATGGCTCTGCGGAGGGCGACAAACCCCTCGAGACTCTCACCATGATCGGCGCGCCGGTTAAAGATCCCGCGCCCGAAAAGGCTGCACAGGACCAAGGCCTCAAGCAGACGATGCGCTGGCCTGTGTCGGCCTCCTACTTCGACTCGGGCAAGCCCGATGGCGAGCCCCTCTACGTCCTCTCCTTCGATCTCTACGAAAATGGCGTGTCTCGCGCTTTACGGCTGGACTATGGAGATTTTGCCATGAGCGGCGAGTTGGTCGCCCTGACCTTTCTGAAGACAACTCCATGTGGGAAGGTCGGCGCGCCATAGGGGGTCGAAGCATGGCCGGCGTTGGCGCAGGGCGACCGGCGCAAGCTTCGCGCCAGCCGGATGCGCTCTAATCTTTCATTTGATAGTTCGAATCTGGCGCCGGGTCGATGACAACGCTCTCCACCTATCTGGCGGTCACGGCAAATATCGATCGATGGCGTCAAATCACGGCGAAAAATCCCGATGTCCAGATTGAGACGCGTTACTTCAGAGACCGTTTTCCGAAAATCGCCACCATAGACGCTTTCGTCAAAGATCGGCGCCTTTTGGCCTACGCCTTGAACGCCTATGGATTGGGCGACAGGATACAGGCGTCCGCGCTGATGCGGCGCGTGCTCGAACAGGGCGTCGACAGACCGGACGCTCTTGCCCGCAAGTTGAACGATCGTCGGATTCTCGATTTCGCAAAGGCATTCGATTTCATCGGCAAGGGCGCCGCGACGCTGACCAAGCCTGAAGCCATCAAAACCATCGTTGACCGTTATATCGATAATTCACTGCGCGCGGCGCAGGGCCGCCAAAACGCCGGAGTCGAACTGGCGCTCCATTTTCGCGATAATGCTCCAAAAGTCACAAGTATTTATGGCCTTCTCGCCGACAAAAAACTGCTGGAAGTCGTACAGACGGCGCTTGATCTTTCGCCGCGTATGTCTTCGCAGCCGATCGATACTCAAGCCCGGTTGCTCAAGGCTAAAATAAAGACCGAGGATTTTTCCGATTCGCAAAAAATGGAACGTTTTCTGGCGCGCTTCGCGAGCATGTATGACATGAAACACATGAACGACCAGGCAATCAGCGCGAACTCCAGCCCTTTGCGCTTCGCGTCGGCCGCACAGGCGCGGGATGAGAACGCTGGCGTTGACTTTAATCTTATTCTGAGACGGCAAAACATTTTCCGAGGACAATGAGCTCCTCTTCGGCTGAAATACTCAGATACGCGCATTTTTTCTTGTCGTAATTCGCCGGGCTGAACATGAATTGAAACATCTTCGCCTCATCTCACGCGCGTTCGACGAACCGCGCCACAGAAGCCCGTTTCACAATGAAGGCGGACAAACCCAAGTTCAGGAGGATGATCAGTTGCTCAGTCGGGAAGCCGGCGTGGCAGGAGCCATTACCTCGGCCCGCCGCTGATGCCGTCGTTCAGGAGTCTGCCTGGACTGGCGTTGAATTTGGCTTCCCCGAGCGTCCGCAGATTAATCGACAGAAAGAAGGTGTCATTGCGCGTGGAGCCGGTATACCAGGGCTGATAGATGGAGGAGTAATTCATCGCCACATTCATGCACTCGTCATTATAGCCGCCGCCCAAGCCCCATAGAGCGGTAGCGAAGAAAGATGAGTTAGCGCTGTTGGCGTATAGAGCATTATAGATTCCGCCACGCGACATGTCGAAGGTCACGGAGCCGTTCAGATAATAGTTTTTGGTGATGTCCCAGCGCGCCGTGGTCGACAGTCCCTGGCGACGTACGTCGAAACCGATCTGTTGCTGACTTGCGTAATTGGCGTACTGAACGCCGAGCGTAAACGGGTTTAGATTGATCGTCGCCAGCATATCGATGCGGCGGGCGTCCAGGCTGTTCTTGTCGAAACGCCCCTTGGCGGTAAAATTGAGGAAGGACGCCGGCGCGACGACCAGGCGGCCGACATAGTCCGAGGTGCGAGTGTTGAGACCAGACGCAAGGCCGACATTGGCGGCGTCCGCCATGGAATAAGCGTTGGGGCCGGCGACCTGTTGCGACTGACCGGCCATGGCGTTGATAAATCCGCCGTTTGAGAAGCTCATGGTCGCCTGACCGCCGTAGTTGAGACGTGTGCCCGTCTCGAAGCGGTCGTAACCGGAGTATTTGCTCCATTCGAAGAGGGTCGAGTCGTCGAAGACGAGGCTTTGCGCATCGAGATTGACCAGCGAGGGAATCGACGTCTGGCTCGGACGCGCGATCAACTGTGCGATTGGTTCGAATACAATATTTCCAATCGGCGTGCGCGCCAGTACGGGATAACGATAGTCGAAGCCCATGCCCGGCGTCGCCTGACCGCGGAATGAATTATTCTGGCCGGGAATGAAGAAGGACTGATTAAAGTTCGGGATCGGTTGATTGGCGTTGTTATAAACGGGGTATGTTCCAGATTCGTTGTAATCGAGATAGCTGCCCATGAGACGCGTGAAGGCGAAAGGCGTCCATACGCCGCCAACCGGGTCGATGACCTTGCGTTTCCACAGGGCGCTGGCTACGCCGCGATTGTAATTGCCGCCGACTCCGCGCAGCAAGCATTGGCTCTGATTCGGGTCCTTGTTCGGCGAATAGATCTGACAGACATTATACAGCGTATACTGGCTATCCAGCGTTTGCGGCTGGATGGATTGATAATTTGGAAGATTCGCCGAAACGCTATTGAAGTTGGCGTCAACCTCGACCTGGCCGCCTATCCCCGCCGTTTTCGCGGGATCGATGTCGAAGACCCGGTTATAATCCGTCATCGGATGGGTGACGGGCATTTGCGCCTGAATATCGCCCGGCAGCAGACCCTGGATGAAGTAACCGCGCATGTCGAAATAGCTTCTCGGACCCTGGCCAGTCACATAGAGCGTCGATGAGCTTTCCCTGAAGAAAAAGTTGTTGTTCAAGGTGTTGTACAGGCCGAAGTCCTGCATGAAATAACGGTCGGTGAAATAGGCGCCGTCCCAGCCTGTTTTCCATCGGTCGTTGATGTCAAAGTTCGAGCGGCTTTGCACCATGCCGCGGAACGAGCGATCGCGCGCGCCATAGGGGGCAACGGCGAAGTTTTGTCTGGCGGCGTCGCTGACATAGGCTCCGTCGGCGCGCAGCATGACTTCGCCATTATCGAAACGCTTTCGGAATTCGCCTGTAAGATAAGGAATGCCGCCTTGCGAAAAATACGTCGGCGTCAGAGTCAGATCTGTGTCCGGCGAAATGTTCCAGAAAAAGGGAATCTTGACGCCGGCGCCGACGAACCCCGCATAGGCAAGGTTCGGCATCAGAAAGCCGGTCTTGCGCTTCACGCTCGGATCAGGTTGGGAAAGATAGGGTATGTAGGCAATGGGCGTTCCAAGAAATTCGAACGACGCATCTTCGTAATAAAGCATTTTCTCCTTGGCGTCGTGGATGACGCGCTTGGCGCGCACCTGCCAGAGTCGCGGACGCGCCGGATTGTCGCTACAGGCTTCGCACGCTGTATAGGTGCCTTTGTTAAACACCGTGAAATCGTTCACATGTTCCGCACGCGGCGCGCTCATATGGGTCTGGTCGGTGGTGTCATATTGCAGGCTTTCGATAAAGCCGGCCTTGAATTCGTCGGTGAATTCGAAACGCTGGGCGCGCACCACGCTGCCGTCGACCTCCGTCAGCTTGGCGTGACCTTCTGCGAAGATTTGCTGCGCGCTCTGATTATACACAACGCGATCGGCCTCAAGGACTTTGCCTTTGTAGAGGACCCGAACATGACCGTTGGCCGAAACCGTTTTGGCGTCCTGATTGTAGACCATCTCATTGGCTTCGACGACCATGCGATCAGGGCCGGCGTCGCTGGCCGCCAGCGCCGTGTTCAGGGGCAGAAGCACGAGGAAAATAATCGCCAGGGCGCGCGCGCAAGATGATTTCTTCGCGCCGATGGCGCGCAGATGTTCTCGCAGTCGACGGGCGCCGATCGGCGTCATCGCCCGCACCTTTTCATCGCCGGCTCCAGCGTCTTGGGCATGGTTCCTGAAATCGCTGGTGAAACTCTCCTGACGAACGAAGGGCGTTCGTTCGAACCGTCGAATTTTCCATGAGTTACGTGAAAAAAATAAACCATGAAGCCTTGCCGCGCGCCAGCGGTAAGGCCCAGCCGAGTATAGAAACCTTCGATCAGCGCTAACAAATGATAAACATCCGGCTCGACGAGAGCGCGTCGAACAAGCGATGTCGCGGCCGTCAGCAATAAATGCTCGACGACAACAGGCGCGACGCGCAAGGGAGCTTGCCCGAGTAGTTTGGCGGTCCGATACACGTGAACGAAGATGCCGCCGTTTTGCGCTAAAATCATGGCCGGGCCGACAGATTCAGGCTTAAACTCGCGTGACCCCGCGCGGTCCCCGCCCGGGCCGGGGCGGGGGCGACAATCCTCGATTTTCCGTTGGATGTCGTTCAGCTTCGACTCCCTCGCACTGACGCCTGATCCGGAGGCGGGGAAGAGCCCGCGACCAGCAAAGACAGCGTCTTGCTACGTGCCAAAAAGGGATCGTTCAAGACGCGCGAGCCGGGGTCAACGGGGAAAAGTCATTGATTTACATGGTGTTGTATTTTCATCACGCTGCCTTTGAGCTTCGGCGGCGGATGTCTTAGCTCGCAATCTAGAGCGCGTTCCGCCGAAGCGGAAACTGGTTCGGCGCAAGAAAGCGCGACAAAACAAAAGACTTAGAGCCCCGGTCTGATGCAATCAGACCGGGAAATGCTCCAGGGTGAGGGGGCGGGATCGGCGCGCCTGTGGTTGCGACAGCACACGGTAAAAAGGGGAAGATCGGCCGCAGCGGGCGGCTGCCGGATTGAGCCGCAATATGGGCGCAACATCGGTGCGCAACATGGGTGAATGTCGACGCCGGCAAGGAGCAGAAGAAGAGCGACGTTCGCCCGAGGGAAAGCGCGGCGCGGGGGAATGCGACGGGTGAGCGGTGAGCGTGGCCGGGATCCTGCAGCCTGTTCCCATTGCCCGAATTACCGGATTGGAACAAATGGAGGATTGCGGCCGAAAAATGGCCGCGTCAGCCAGAGTCGGCGCAGCCGTTTCATCAAAGCTTGGGAGGCGCCGTAATCAGTTC
>JBBARD010000020.1:12107-34967 GCA_040399965.1 Methylocystis sp.
AGCCAGAGTCGGCGCAGCCGTTTCATCAAAGCTTGGGAGGCGCCGTAATCAGTTCGAGATAGTTGTAGCTTGAGCACATGCCAGCGTAACGATTTTCTGGCAACTTGCAGCCGGGCGGGGCCATCACGAGCGAGGGGTAGGTCTTCTTTTTTGAAACGGCGTAGGCGTCCTTGTTGACACGATCCGCTGCACAGGCCGTTGTCGCCAAGGCGCCGACAATAATAATCAGCTTTTTCATCGATCCGAAAAATCCCCGATCCGACCGGAGGGCACTTTCATTCGAATGATGGTTTTTTTCAGGTGCCCTCGCACGCCGTCGGCGAGAGGTTGCGCCCTGGAGCAAGGGCTCGTCAGAGCGATCTCATGTGATAATAGCTAGCTCGAAGCGCTTGCCGTCCCTTCATCCGGCAGACTCCATCTGGTCGTCCAGACCGTCTTTAAGAACATAGCGCATGCGGGGGAAGCCGTGATCTATTATGCGATCAAGTTTTGCATTTCAGCGTCTCTGATTGTCCTGATCTCTGAAATCGCCAGGCGTTCGACCGGATTTGCAGCTCTGATCGCTTCCTTGCCGCTGACGTCCCTCCTCGCGTTCGTGTGGCTTGGCGTTGAGGGCGCAGAGCCGGAGAAAATAGCGGAACTGTCCAGTCAGATTTTCTGGTTGATCATGCCTTCCCTCGTCCTGTTTCCGTTACTGGCCTTTCTGTTGAGGGCGGGAGTCAATGTGTGGTGCAGTCTTGCGCTGGCGTCGGCGGCTACGGTGTTCGCGTATATGGCTTTTACGCCGCTTCTGAGAAAGTTCGGTTTTGTCGAATGACCGCTGGATATCGCGCCGACCGGGCCCAGCCTGGCCGGCGCGAAATTTTCAGGCGTTTTTCAGAGAGATCCCGACGCCAACCCAGCTCATGCCGGCGAAAAACAGATCGACTCCGAGGAAGGCGCCAATCACCCACAGGCTCGATACCGGCCATTGGGCGAGAATCGCCGCGCCGAGCAACAACGATAGCGCGCCCGAGATGGCAATCGCGATGCGGGGCGCGCTTTCTGGCAACTGAAAAGCCAGATAGCCTCTCACCAAACCCGAAGAGATCAAACTGACCCCGATCATGAGGGTAAAGACTCCCGCCGCGAGAAGCGGGTTTTGTATGGCTCCGATTCCGGCAATAATGTAGAGCGCGCCAATGGCCAGCCACAGGAAGAATTTTCGCCATGAGCGCATGGCGAAACCATGCGCCGCTTCGACGATCCCGCTCACGATCATAGCCGCGCCAACAACAAAGACGCTGGAAATGGTGGTCAGGGTTACGCTGCCCAGCGCGATTGCACCGGCAAGGCACAGCAACAGACCAAAAGCGACCGTCCAGACCCAATTTTTCTTCAGCTCAGAAAAATCAAGCTCTTCAAGCGACGATCCGGCAGAATAACTCATGGTTCCTCCTCATCAGGCCCGGAGCGACGTATAAGCGCACGTCGCGCCCATTTTGCGAAAGAGTTTCGCGAACAAACCGGCGAAATGACCCGACCCTGAGGATATAGACCTAAGCTGGACCAAAAAGAAGAACAGGACGGCTCCTGAGCTCCATTTGTTAATTTATTGAAATATTGAAAAAATCACATGCGGCCCCGGTTTGGGCGCTGACAGGGCGTGCACGAATGTGCGCTGACGCACATCAATCGGAGCGGGCGGGTCTTAACCCTTTATTCATGATAATTTCGGGAGGTTGACCATGACTTACAGCTTCGAGACGCATTACGACCGTGACTCCATTCGGCGACAATTCCGACTGTCCATCGGTCTGATTATGGCCATGGCGGTCGCCACATTTGTTCTGGGCCTCTCCTTGCCAGTCGAGAATGTCCGCCACGCGCAGACCTTCAACGCTTCGGGGGAGATGATGGGGAGATTGGTCCTGATGGATCAATGAAATTTCATGTCTCTGACCGACGCAAAGCTGAAACGGCGTGGCGAGGTCCGGGTCTTATCACGCCTTATGTCCCGGGAATTGGCAAGCCGCGATAAAACGGCCCTGCGACAATGTGGACTATGAGAGGCCAAAAACCAAATAAAAACAATTCCGAAAGTTTTGAGCCCGCAGGCTCTTGCAAGATCTGACATTCGGGCCGCTTGCCGATCCCGAGCCCGCCCGCCGATAACCAGACTACTTGCCGATCCCGACAACGTTCGTCATTTACGGTGACGAGGGTCTTTTTGCAGAGGCGATTGTCGCCGCCGCAAACGGCTGCGGGAATCCTACGGTTTGCGATGACGATTATCGATACGCTCTATGCCGCCTTCGCATCCAATCAGCTTCTGGTCGGCGGCGTTGGAACCCTGGCTTTCGGATCGGCGATGTATGTTTTGCGCGCCGTACCCGAGAGCATTGCCGATATTCTTGGACGAACGCTCTGGACCACGGTTTTTGTCGAAAGCCTGTCCAATGAATACCGCGATGTCGACGCCTTTATCGAGCGACATCGGCTCGATTTTTTCAGCCGCTCGCTAGAAATCAAGGATGGCGCCCTCAAGACCGGCTTTGGCGGCGGCTGGGGAAATTATGCCGGGGTCCTGTTCAAATACGCCAAGACCAAATCCACGCAGCAGATTGCGCCTTTCGAAACCATTACGGTGTCCTTCCTTACGCGCGATCGTGCGCTCGTAGAGCGCTTTATTCAGGATTGCCGACCAGAGGAGCATAAAAACGCGATTTACGTCTCCATGTATGCGGCCGGCGGTTGCAGCGGCGGCCTGAGACGACGCAAACGCGGGTTGCACACGGTTTTCGTCGAGGAAGAGATCAAGGAGCGGCTTGTTCGGCGGTTAAACTGGTTCATCGGCGCCGAAGAATGGCACGCAACGCGCGGCGTTCCGTGGAAACTTGGAATTATCCTTCATGGCCCGCCGGGAACAGGTAAAACGAGCCTTATTCACGCGCTAGCCTCCGAATTCGGTTTTGACATCAAATACATTAAATCCCTGCATGGTTTGGGCGCGGCTTTTATGACCGGGGCGCGCAACGATCTTTTTGTGATCGAGGATATCGACACGATCGCCAACGGTCTGAAGCGGGACGCGGGCAAGGACCGCGAAACGGCCGAGGATCGCGGCCTCTCGGGCGCCCCCCTGCATGAAATTCTCAACGCCATGGACGGCATGCAAACACCGGACGGGCTTAAATTCATTGTCACCACGAACCATATCGATCGGCTTGATCCGGCGATCATTCGCCCGGGACGCATCGACGATGTGATCGAGATTGGACCGCTTTCGAGCGAGAGCGCGCGGCGGATGTTTCGGGCTTTCTATAGCCGCGACGGTATTGGGGAATATGTCCCGCGCACCGGCGCTGAGCTGCAATTAATGTTTTCGACGATGAGCGCCCAGGACGCAGAAGCGGCTTTGGCTCATGCGCCGGAGTCGCGAAGTTGAGGCGTCCCAAACTCGAATGGACCGAGACCGACGGATGGGCTCAGGAGTCGAGATATTTCTGCATCAACTCTGCTTTCTGACGATCGAATTCATCCTCGTCGATGAGGCGCGCTTCTCTCTGTTTCACCAGCGCAGCAAGCGCGGCCAGATGTTCGTTTTCAGGGATGGCTGCGGCGGCGATGCCCAGTTTTTGGCCTTTGAGCAACAGGTTGATTTTATTTTCAATGAACTGGGCTGAGAGCGTGTGAACATTCTCGATGACGAGATTGGTCGTTCCCTCCTGGATCACCAGATTCGTCATGATCCGGCCAGCGATGGACTGGATGGACTTGATGTCCTCCAGCCGGATTGTTTTGGACTTTAAACCGAAAAAAATACCCCGGCAGAGCATCAGCACACGCCGGTCGGTCACCAGGATCAACCACAGATCATTATTGTAGAGCCCTTCGCCAATGGCGAAGATATCTTCTTCCGGGAAAATGGCGTCTTCGACATCGTTCAGGGCGCGGCTGGAAAGCGTGAGGTGGCCAGAACTTTTTTGAACGATTTCGTTTAATTTCTTTCGGACGTCTTCCGGTTTCGCGCTCTTGAAATCAAACACCTGGTCCTCCCGCAAATAGTCTTTTCGCCGCCATCCGCCCCGCCGCGAGGCCGCTACCCCGGCCCGGGTTTCGGCCACGATTGTGACAGATGTCGCCTGTCCCGTACCCTTTGTCCGCTCCCTAAGTTCCTCGACGGCCTGCGCCGTTTGGTCGGCCCGCCGCGTCAGACTCCCCGCAGGAGTTCGCCATTTAACATAGTTTAATCTCGCTAGGCGGCGACTCCTCCGGGTTGCATTGCAACGGGCAGCGGGAAAGGATTTGACGCCTGTGTCCCCGACTCACCTGTCCCGCTTCCATGTGCCCCGCGCGGCGTTTTGACGGCGCGCAATTGTCGCAACCAGTTATTATCGTTTTATTTCAGCTTCTTAAGCGGCTCGGAGGCGATCTTGACTTCGTTCGGGCTCAAACCTAATGTGCGCCCGGCTTGAAGGGGTCGACGCCTGCGTCGGGCCTTCATATTCGTTAATCGAGACCTTCCGCCCCGCCTGAGACCGGCTTTCGCCACATCGATGATTCCGCGCGACTTGTGGCGCGATGGAGACCGCCGATGATCGACGACCGGGAAGATGCGGAACAAGCCGCGCTAAATGCGCGTCTTGAAAACCTCGGCGCGGCTTTGCGCCGGGTGGAAGAGGAAAAATCCGCCCGGGACACTCCGCCCCCGGCGCGAAAGGGTCTCTCGCAAGCCATGCGAGTGGGCCTCAACGCGGTGTCGGAGTTCGTCGGGGCGGTCATCCTCGGCGGCGTCATGGGATGGCAGGCCGATAAATGGCTCGGCACCGAGCCCTGGTTGTTGATCGTCCTGCTCGGCCTCGGCGTCGCCGCAGGCTTTTATAATGTCTATCGCGTCGCGCGACCGAGGAACGGGACCGCCGGCGCCGGAGATTTTGATCAGGACGCCTGAGGCGTCGACAGAAGGGCCGGGCGGCGACGTTCGGGCAGGGCGATGAGCGCGGAAGAAACGGTATCCCAGCCTAATCCGATCGAGCAGTTTGAGCTGCATCGGATATTTCCTCTTGAAATCAATGGAGTAGAGGCTTCATTCACAAACGCTTCGCTCTTCATGCTACTGGCGGCTCTGGGCGTGGTGGCGCTCATGGTTCTCGCCACCTCCCGTAAGGCGATTGTGCCGGGCCGGATCCAGGCTCTGGCGGAAATGATGTATGAATTCGTGGCCAATATGGTGCGCCAGACGGCGGGCAAAGAGGGCATGAAGTTCTTCCCCTTCGTCTTCTCGTTATTTTCCTTCATCCTTATTGCTAATCTGATCGGCCTCGTGCCCTACACCTATTCGGTGACAAGTCAGATCGTCGTCACCTTCGCCTTCGCCGCACTGGTCCTGACGCTCGTCGTTGTCTATGGCGTCTACCGTAACGGGCTCGGATTTCTGAAGCTTTTCGTGCCGCATGGCGTTCCATTGCCAGTTCTGGTGGTGCTGGTTCCGATTGAAATCATTTCCTTCCTGTCGCGTCCGATTTCGCTTTCGGTGCGTCTGTTCGCAAATATTCTTGCCGGCCATATCACCCTAGCCGTGTTTGGCGGCTTTGTGGTGCTGTTGCTCGGCTCGAAAGGCTGGGCCTTTCTGGCCCCGGTGCCATTACTGGCGATTGTCGCGCTCTATGCCCTCGAACTGCTTGTCGCGTGTCTTCAGGCATTCGTGTTTTCCGTCCTCACTTGCGTTTATCTGAACGACGCAATTCACCCTGGCCACTGATAAACGATCAACAATAAACGTCGGCCTCTTCAACAGAACCGGAGAAAGACCATGTCAGAATATCAGCTCATCGGCGCGGGCCTCGCCGCGATCGGCACTGGCGCCGCCGCGATCGGCGTCGGCATCATTTTCGGCAACTTCGTCAATGGCGCCTTGCGCAATCCGTCAGCGGCGTCGAGCCAGTTCACCAACGCCATCATCGGCGCGGCGCTCGCCGAAGGTCTTGGCATCTTCGCGTTTCTGATCGCGATCCTGCTCTTCCTGAAAGCCTGATCAGGCGCCTTTTAGGCCCTAGCGGCCGACAGAGGTCGCCAAGTTTGTCCGCCGCGCAGGAACCTCGCGGCGGACGTCATTATGTTCCGCCAGCCGTGACGTTCGCCAGGACGCACGATCGGGATCAGACCCATGATGATGAAGATTATATCTCCCGCCTTCGCCGCAGAGAGCGAGCCGGAAACGCATGAGACCGTCGGCGCAGCTGGCGGCGAGGCGCATCACGAGGGAGGTTTCCCGCCCTTCCAGCAGGAAAATTTTGCGCCGCAAATTGTCTGGCTCATTGGCGTTTTCGCGATCCTCTATCTCTTGATGTCGCGCGTGGCGTTGCCGCGCGTTGGCGGCATCCTCGAAAATCGTGAAACCAAAATCGCCTCCGATCTGGAGGCGTCGCGCGAGATGCAGTCCAAAGCGCAGGCTGCGGCCCGGGCCAATGAGGAGAGCATCCGCCTGCGTCGTGAAGAAGCTCAGGCTATCGGTCGGGACGCCCAGCAGAAAATCGCGTCTGAAGCCGCCGCGCAACGCACGCGCGCCGAGGCCGAGGCGGCTGAGAAGATCCGCGCCGCTGAGGCGCGCATCAGCGCCGCAAAGGCTCAGGCTCTGGGCAATGTCGAACAGATCGCCGTCGATGCGGCGGCGTCGATTATTGAAAAGCTCTCGGGCGTGAGCGTCGACAGGGATCGTCTTGTCTCCGAACACCGCAGCGTCAAGTCGAGCTAAAGGAGAAGGCCCGATGCCCGCAATTCATTTCGACGCCGAATTTTACGTCCTGGTCGGGTTTGCGCTGTTTCTAGGCGTATTGCTTTGGACGGGCGCGCATTCCAAATTCACCGCGCTGATTGACGCTCGTATCGATCGGATCAAGAGCGAGCTTGCGGAAGCGGAGCGGCTGCGCGGCGAAGCCGAGGCCTTGCTCGCCTCCTTTGAGAAGAAGCGCGAAGAAGCCGAGGCGGAAGCCAGGTCCATCGTCGCGCAGGCGAAAGAGGAGGCCGAACTTCTCGCCGCCGAGGGGCGTCGCAAGCTTGACGACTTCATGACCCGCAGCGTTCGGCAGGTCGAGCAAAAAATCGCTCAGGCCGAGGCGCAGGCGGCCGCCGAAGTGCGCGCCGCCGCAGCCGACGCCGCAGTGAAGATCGCTGAAGGCGTGTTGAGCAAGGGGGGCGTCGCGGGTAAGGACTTTGTCGCTTCCGGCATCAGCCAGATCAAGGCGCTCGGCCACTGATCCGCCCTCAGCTTCGGCAAGCAGGGTAACGGGATCCTTTTACTGCGCCGGTTGCGGCGCAGGCTCCTGAGCCAAGGCTGGCGCGCCGCGCCGGCCTTTTTTTCTTGAGGACTTCGGGTGTGGTTCGGCGTTATCGGCGATCGCGCCTTCAGCAAAGCCGACGATGATCTCGTAGTCTTCCTGCGGACGTTTGCCGACCAGGGGGGCGATGATCGGGTCCGCTAGCAGCCTGAAATCGCCGCGAGTGCCGTTTGTCGGAATGGTCGCCGTCGCACGATAGGTTTTGCTGGAGACTTCGGCGTAGGTTTTGATGTTGCGCAAGGCGATGCGTATGGTCGCGCCATAGTTTCCTGGCGCGCCGACGGGCCCCAGAACGGCGCCGCCTTCAATGCCGACCTTGATGACCACATTCCCGCTATCAATAATGCATTCGCGCGCCGTTTGATCGATCAGGAGCTGATAACGCACACTGTGCGGATCCGCGTCGGCGGGGAACCGTATGTTCGATGCGCCATTGTCGATGAACACCGACGGACAATCCTGCGTGACATTGGGGCCGCCCTGCTCCTGGCCGCCGAACATGGACGGCAGTTTCAGAGAAGGCATGTCGATCGCCCACGCCGCGTCGGCGACGAGGCAGCCTGCGACAACGAGCAGCCCCAGACGGCGAACAAAATTGCTTCGGGCGGGAGCTTGGGCTCTATCCGTCAACACGCGGTTGGCTCCGTTACGGTAATTTGGCGAACCCATCCTTGAAGCCGCCAAGTGTGAGAGGAAGGCCGATGCCCTCGTCGGGCACCTGGTGGATGATGTAAGTGGCGGTCCTGCCGTTTTTCAACTGGTCGATCAGCTTGTCGTCCATCGTCACTTCCGCGACGCAACCGCTCGGAAGGCATTTGACGAAGCCGGCCCGGCCAATATCGGCGTCGTCGATTTTGAGACCCAGCCCGTTTGGCAACAGCACGCCCAGCGGCGCGATCACCCGCATCAGTCGACTTTTGCCATCGCTGGTTTTGAGGATGATGACGACGAGGTTGGCGTTGGCCTTGTCCTCCGCAACCACGCTCTGGATAAGGGCGCATTGCTCACGCGCCGCCCCCGCCGGCTGCTCGCAACGCAACTCCCAGTCGCCGAACTTGCCCTTGACCACGCCCTGGGCGTGGACGGGGGCGCTGGGCGGAACCATCGCGAGGACGCCGCTAGTCGCCGCGACCAGTTGTCGCAATATGGCGGATTTTTTCGCACTGCGAAAATTCATCATGATGGCCCCGGCGGCATTCGTTTCGCTCCCGGATTTCCCGGCGTCGCCGCCGATCATGGACGGTTCCGCCAAATCCGAGCGACGATTCTGCCTAACAAATGGACCCGAACTGTCAAGCGGATGGCGCAGATCGACCGGGCGCCCGCAGCGCTTTTCTTTACGTCGCATTGATGTATAACTGTGCGCTGCAGCAATTGCGCTCCCCGGGTGATTGTGGTTGAACCGGCGGAAATCGCGGAGTCAGGGCCGGAGAGGCTTACGTGATCGCGAAATTGCTTTGAAAACAAGTTGAACGGCAAAGGTGCGAAAGGCGACCTGCATGTCCACGGACACACGTCAATTCATCTCCCGCGGCGCGCTGACGGCCGCCGTGGCGCTTCCCGTTGTTTTGCTTGCCGGAATGGCTTGGGCGCAGGTTGAAGGCCAGCCGACGCCGGGCGGCGTCGGGTTGCCGGCGACGGTGACCGAAGTCGGGCATGAAACGCAATTTTTCTACAACACCATCCTGTTGCCCATCATCACTTTCATCGCCCTGTCGGTTCTCGGGCTTCTGATTTACGTCTGCTGGAAATTCAACGAGCAGGCCAATCCGGTTCCCTCGAAGCTTACGCATCATACAGGTCTCGAAATCGTCTGGACGCTGATCCCGATCCTGATTCTGGTCTTCATCTCGATTCCCTCCTTCCGTCTCCTGACCAAACAGGTGGAGATTCCGGAAGCTGCGATCACGATCAAAGTGACCGGCAACCAGTGGTATTGGTCCTACAAATATCCCGAGGATCAGGGCGGCGGCTTCGGTTTCGACCAGTTGATGAAGGCAGATGCGGATTTGATGCCAGGGGATGTGCGACTGCTCTCGGTGGACAATGAAGCCGTCGTGCCGGTGAACGAAGTCGTCAAGCTTCAAATCACGGCGAACGACGTCATTCATTCCTTTGTCATTCCGGCTTTCAGCATTCGCATGGACGCCGTGCCGGGACGGCTGAACGAGACCTGGTTCAAGGCCGAGAAGGAAGGACTATATTACGGTCAGTGCTCGAAGATTTGCGGCAAGGATCACGCCTTCATGCCGGCGGCGATCCGAGTGGTGAGTCGCGAGAAATATGACGAATGGCTGGCGGAATCGAAAAAGAAATTCGCCGCCGCCGAAGCGCCGGTCAAACTGGCCGAGAGCAATACGATCCGCTAGATTCGCAAGACTAAAACGTCACGACACGTCGAGGAACAAGAACATGGCGAGTTCAACAGCCGGGGCGCATGATCATCCGACGGGATTGCGTCGTTTTCTCTTCTCCACCAATCACAAGGACATTGGCACGCTTTACCTGATTCTCGCCGTCATTGGCGGCATGGTCGGGTTGCTGATGTCGGTCGCGATCCGGGCCGAACTCATGCATCCCGGCATGACAGTGTTCCCGGGTCTCGCACAAATGCTTAATGGCGCGGATGCGTCCATGGCGACGGACGCCGGCAAGAATCTTTACAATGTTTTCATTACCGGCCATGGCGTCCTCATGATCTTCTTCATGGTCATGCCGGCGTTGATGGGCGGCTACGCCAACTGGTTCGTGCCGATCATGATTGGCGCGCCGGATATGGCTTTCCCGCGTCTCAACAACATCTCCTTCTGGTTCCTTGCAGTGTCGCTGATCCTGCTGGTTATGTCGCTGTTCGTCGAAGGCGCGCCCGGCATGCTGGGCTTCGGCGGCGGCTGGGTGTTCTACCCGCCGCTCTCGGCTAATATCGGCCATCCGGGGCCGGCGATGGATTTCGTCATTCTCTCGCTGCATCTTGCCGGCGCCTCGTCGATTCTGGGTTCGATCAATCTGATTACGACGATCTTCAACATGCGCGCGCCGGGCATGACGTTGCACAAAATGCCCTTGTTCGCCTGGGCGATGCTGGTGACGGCGTTCCTGCTCGTGCTGACTCTTCCGGTGCTCGCCGGCGCAATCACCATGCTGCTGACCGACCGTAACTTCGGCACCATGTTCTATGATCCGGCCGGCGGCGGCGATCCGCTGCTGTTCCAGCATCTCTTCTGGTTCTTCGGACATCCGGAGGTCTATGTGCTGATTCTCCCGGCTTTCGGTCTGATCAGCCACATTGTCTCGACCTTCTCGCGCAAGCCGGTGTTCGGTTATCTGGGCATGGCCTATGCGATGGTGTGTATCGGCTTCCTGGGCTGTATCGTGTGGGCGCACCACATGTATACCGTTGGCCTCTCGCTCAATGCCCAGCGCTACTTTGTCTTCGCTACGATGGTGATCGCCGTGCCGACAGGCATCAAGATCTTTTCCTGGATCGCGACGATGTGGGGGGGGTCGATATCCTTCCGCGCGCCGATGATCTGGGCCATTGGATTCATCTTCGTGTTCACCATGGGCGGCGTCACCGGCGTTGTTCTTGCGAACGCGAGCGCCGATCGTCAGTTGCACGAGACCTATTATGTCGTCGCGCACTTCCACTACACAATGTCGCTTGGCGCGGTGTTTGGGGTCTTCGCAGGGTTCTATTACTGGTTCCCCAAGATGACCGGTTATCTCTACAACGAGACGCTGGCCAAGATTCACTTCGTCATCCTCTTCGTTGGCGTTAATCTGACGTTCTTCCCCCAGCACTTCCTTGGCCTTGCCGGCATGCCGCGTCGTTATGTCGACTACCCGGACGCCTTCGCGACATGGAATTACCTGTCGTCGATCGGCGCCTACATCGGCGCGTTCAGCATGATCGTGTTTTTCTACACGGTTATCGAAGCCTTCCTCCGCAAGCGGGAAGCAGGGGCGAATCCCTGGGGTCCCGGCGCAACGACGCT
The DNA here is from genome assembly GCA_040399965.1 of Methylocystis sp. Taxonomy (GTDB): domain Bacteria; phylum Pseudomonadota; class Alphaproteobacteria; order Rhizobiales; family Beijerinckiaceae; genus Methylocystis. The sequence continues at coordinate 23,422 of JBBARD010000020.1, forward strand.
GGAATGGACATTGCCGTCGCCGCCGCCATTCCACCAGTTCGAAACGCTTCCGCGCATCACCGGAACGGAGCACTAGGCCAGGAACCGTCGGCGCGAACGATTGCGCCGGCGTTCACGACGCCCAATGGCGTGCAACAGCAAGTACTGCAACAGCAGGGACGATGTAACCGGCAATGAGCGACGTATCCTACCTGGACAACGGAGAACTGCCGCGTATCCCTGTGGCGGAGCCTGCCGACTACATCCGCCTTCTCAAGCCGCGCGTGATGTCGCTGGTGGTGTTCACCGCGCTTGCGGGATTACTGCTGGCGCCGGTTCCGCCGCATCCGCTGATCGCTTTTGTGGCTCTGCTATCGATCGCAATCGGCGCCGGCGCCTCAGGCGCGCTGAATATGTGGTATGACGCCGATATCGACGCCAAGATGGAACGGACCAGCAAGCGACCGATTCCTGCCGGTCGTCTCGACCCGGAATCGGCGCTTGCATTTGGCGTGGTGCTGTCGATCCTCTCGGTGTTCACGCTCGGCTTTGCGACCAACTGGCTGGCCGCCGCGCTGCTCGCCTTCACGATTTTCTTTTACGTCGCAATCTACACGATGTGGTTGAAGCGCTGGACGCCGCTCAACATTGTGATTGGCGGCGCCGCCGGCGCGCTGCCCCCCATCGTTGGCTTTGCGGCGGCGACCGGCGAAATCAATCTCGCCAGCGTCGTCCTGTTTGCAATTATTTTCATCTGGACCCCACCGCATTTCTGGGCGTTGGCGATCCTGAAAATCGAGGATTACGACCGCGCTGGCGTGCCGATGCTGCCGAATGTCGCGGGTCTGGAGCGCACGCGTCTGGAAATTCTGCTCTACACGCTGGTGCTGGCGCCGCTCGGTCTTGCGCCATGGCTGCTTGGTTTCGCCTCCCCGGTCTATGGCGTCGTCGCCATGGCGGGCGGATTGATGATCGTCAATATCGCCGCCCGCATGTTCAGCGCCCGCGACGCTGCGGACATCCGCCGCGCCGCCGGCCGCATGTTCGGCTTTTCGATTTTGTATCTTTTTGGCCTTTTTCTTGTGCTCGTGATCGAACGGGCGCTGCATCTTCTTGAGCTGATCTGAGGGAGGAGCAAGCGGATGAGCGCAAATATGGGCGACAGGGAAGGGCAAACCGACGGCGTCATGCTAACGCCGGAACAGCAGCGCGGCCGTCGCGCCCGCAATATCGCGATCGGCGTCGGAGTCGCCTTGCTGGTCGTTCTGTTCTACGCCATCACCGTCGTTCGGCTTGGCGGCGTCGTCGCCAATCGCACGCTCTGAGCCGCTGATGCTGAAGTCGTCTCCCGAGACCAAAAGCAAGCAACGCAATATTGCGGCGTGGTTGCTTGTCGGCTCAGCGGCGATGCTGGCGCTTTCCTTCGCCTCAGCGCCGCTCTACCGCGCCTTCTGCGCCGCGACCGGTTTTGGCGGCACGCCGCAAACCGCTCTAACCAGGTCCGCAATCACAAAGCCTGGCGCTCGGCGCCTGACGGTGCGTTTCGACTCGAATGTTGCGCGCGATCTTCCCTGGCGGTTTGAGCCGGAAGTATCGAAACTATCGCTCCGCACCGGCGAAACCGCCACGGTCTACTTCAAGGTGTCGAGCCTTTTGGATCGGGAAACAAGCGGGCAGGCGGCCTATAACGTCAGTCCCGATCAAGCCGGCGCCTTTTTCGTTAAGGTTGCCTGTTTTTGCTTTGAGGAAAAGCGGCTCGGACCTCATGAGACGGCCGAATGGCCGGTGGTTTTTTATCTCGATCCCGCCCTCGAAAAGGAAGAGTCCATGGCGCGCGTCGAGGAAGTCACCCTGTCTTATTCTTTTTTCCCGACAAAGGCCGCCGCGCGCGGCGCCGATGCCGGAAAACCGAAGAGCTGATCATCCATCGCCGCGCTCGACGCGGTTAAGGCGACAAAAAAAGCGCCCGGGCGCCCGGACGCATGATGAGGAAGAGAGACAATGGCCGGACACGCGAAACCCGATCACGATTACCATCTGGTTGATCCGAGCCCGTGGCCGATCACCGGCGCCTTCGCGGCGCTTGTCATGGCGATTGGGGCGATCGCCTGGATGGCTCAGCACAAGGGATCGCCAATTTATGGCTTCACTTATGGCGGCACGATGTTTTTCGTCGGCTTCGCCTCGGTGCTGGGCGTCATGTTCGCATGGTGGAGCGATATCGTCCGCGAGGCGGAGCGTGAGGGCCATCACACAGCGGTCGTTCAGTTGCATCACCGCTATGGCATGATCCTTTTCATCCTGTCAGAGGTGATGTTCTTCGTCGCGTGGTTCTGGGCCTTTTTCGACTCTTCGCTGTTTCCGGCGGATCCGGCGCAGGTGACCCGCACTGAAATTTTCCAGGGCGTCTGGCCGCCGAAGGGCGTTGAAGTCCTCAGCCCCTGGAAGCTGCCGTTGCTCAACACGTTGATCTTGCTTACCTCGGGCGCGACGCTGACCTGGGCCCATCATGGCCTGCTCAATAATGATCGCGATGTCCTCAAGAAGGGCCTGATGGCGACCATCGGTCTAGGTCTGCTGTTCACCTGTATTCAGGGTTACGAATACGCCCATGCGCCTTTCGCCTTCTCTTTCGATCCGGCGCATCCGGCGGCGACCAATTATGGCTCGACCTTCTTCATGGCGACAGGTTTCCATGGTTTCCATGTGATCGTCGGCACGATTTTCCTGATTGTCTGCCTGTTTCGCACGATGAAGGGCCACTTCAAGCCTGATCAGCATCTCGGCTTTGAATTCGCCGCCTGGTACTGGCATTTCGTCGACGTCGTGTGGCTGTTCCTGTTCTGCTGCATATATGTCTGGGGGAATTGGGGCGGCGCAATGGAATAGGCGCTGCGCGCACGCCTTGACTGAAATCGCGGTCACGGGCCTCCCGTGACCGTTTTCGTTTGGAGAGTCTTCGATGTCCGAAGAACACGTATATCCGCCGGGGTCCATCTATCGCGATGGCTTGAGCGGTCATTGTCCGCGCTGCAGCAAGGGGCGCATGTTCGATGGCCTGCTCGCCGTCGCCCCCAGATGCGAGGTGTGCGGCCTTGATTTTTCCTTCGCCGACACCGGCGATGGTCCCGCGATTTTCGTGATGACCATCGCCGGTTTCATTATTGTCGGTCTGGGTCTTTACATCGAGGTCGCCTATCAGCCGCCTTACTGGGTGCATGTCGCGATTTTTCTTCCGCTGTCGGCGATCGTGTGCATCGGCTTGCTGCGACCGGCCAAGGGTCTGTTGATCGCGCTGCAATATTTCAACAAGGCCGAGGAAGGCCGGCGCGAGTCATGACGCGCGGCGCGAGAGCGCTGTTCCTTCCGGGCGCCGCAACCGCGCTCGCCTTTGCGCTGTTGACGACGCTTGGTTTCTGGCAGTTACGCCGCCTTGGCGAAAAAGAGGCGCTTGTAGCGCGCATTGAGTCGCGGCTTGACGCGCCGCCGCAAGCGCCGCCTCCTCGCGCTGAATGGGGGACGTTGACGCCCGCCGATTACGATTTCCGCCATGTCCGCGTCACTGGCCGCTATCTCGCCGCGCCCGAGGCCCTGCTCTATGCGCAACCGCCGCAGGGGTTTGGGCGCGAACCTGGCTATATTGTTCTGACGCCTTTCGAATTTTCCAACGGCGGCGTTGCGCTGATCGAACGCGGTTTCGTTCCCGAATCACAAAAGCAGACCTATGGCCCGCCGCCCGCCGGCGATATAACCCTCATCGGCCATCTTCATGCGCCGCAGTCGCGCAATCCCTTCACGCCCGCCGACTTACCGGCGCAGCGCATATGGTACACGCGCGAGCCTGCTGCGATCGCCACGACACTGAAATTTCCCGAGGCGGCGCCCTTCAGCCTGGCGCCGGATTCAGCCGGAAGGCTCGATCCCGGCCAACCCCGGCCGGCTCCGAGCGCGCCGCAGATCGTCAATAATCATCTCTCCTATGCGGTGACATGGTTTGGACTCGCTGGCGTTCTGCTGATCGTTTTTGCGCTCTTTGCGCGCGGCAGATTGTCCTCGCCGGACAGGCGGTCCTAACAAGCTCCTTGCGAGGCCGGCGGATGTGCTATGAAAAGCTCCGACAGGGCCGGTCGGCGGCGGATTTGACGGACATTTTCCTTGCGCTATCTCTCGACACGCGGCGAAGCCGCGCAGCTTGGTTTCGACGATGTATTGCTTGCCGGACTAGCCGTTGATGGCGGCCTCTATACGCCGCTCGCCTATCCGCATGTCGCGCCCGTCGATATCGCCGCCTTGGCCGGCGTCCCCTACGCAGACGCCGCCGCTCGGCTGATCGCGCCATTCATGAGCGGGACAAGCGACGCCGATCTGCTCCGCAGCCAGACCGAAGCCGCTTGCGCGAGCTTCAGACATCGCGCCGTTGCGCCCCTGTCGCAGATCGCTGACAATCTTTTCGTGCTGGAGCTTTTTCACGGGCCGACGCTCGCTTTCAAGGATCTGGCGATGCAATTGCTCGGCCGGATGATGAATGACGTGCTGGAGCGGCAGAACCTGCGCGCCACCATCGTCGGCGCGACTTCCGGCGATACGGGCGCCGCCGCGATAGAGGCGTTTCGCGGCCTTGAGCGCGTCGACGTGTTTATCCTTTATCCGAACGGCCGCGTTTCTGACGTGCAACGTCGTCAGATGACGACGGTCGCCGACGACAACATCCATGTCATCGCGCTGGAGGGCTCCTTCGACGACGCACAGAATATCCTCAAGCGCCTGTTTCGTAATGCGCCATTTCGCGAAAGCGTCCGCCTTGCCGGCGTGAATTCGATTAACTGGGCGCGTATTGTCGCGCAAACGGTTTATTATTTCACCAGCGCGGTCGTGCTCGGCGCGCCGCATCGTCATCTCTCCTTCGCCGTGCCGACCGGCAACTTCGGCGACGTGCTCGCCGGTTATGTCGCCAAACGTATGGGGCTGCCGATCGATCGTCTGATTGTCGCCACCAACGCCAACGATCTTCTGGCGCGAGCGCTGGAGACGGGTCGTTACGAACCGCGCGGCGTTACGCCTACGCAGTCGCCGTCGATGGATATTCAGGTGTCGTCGAATTTCGAACGGCTGCTTTTTGATGTGACGGGACGCGATCCCGCGGCGATCCGCGCTTTGTTCGCCTCGCTTGATCAATCGGGCGGTTTCGATATTCCGAAGGGACCGCTGGCGGCGATACGTGGCGAATTCGACGCGCATTCGGTCAATGAGGCGGCGACGACGGATGAAATCGCCCGCACCTTTCGAGACGCCGATTACGTGCTCGATCCGCATACGGCGACAGGCGTGCGCGCGGCGCGGGCGCGGCTTGCCGTTGATCCTGCCACGCCTGTGGTCGCCCTGGCGACTGCGCATCCGGCGAAATTCCCCGACGCCATCGAGCGCGCCATCGGCGCGCGACCGCGCCTGCCGGCGGAAATCGCGGCGAGGCTTGAGGGAACCGAGCGATTTACGGTTCTTGAGAACGACGCCGCTCGAGTCGCCGCCTTTATCGCCGATCGCGCGCGCGCCGCAAGAGTTTGACGGAGGGTTTTGAGGATGGCCCTTTTCGGTGTGTTGGGACGTCGTGGCATGCCGATTGTTGGCGATGGCGTGTACCTGCGGCCGTCCGAATTACGCGATTATGTGGAATGGTCCGTCCTGCGCGAACAAAGCCGCGCCTTTCTCACGCCATGGGAGCCAGTCTGGCCGGCCGACGATCTGACCCGAACCAGTTTTCGCTATCGCGTACGTCGTCACGCAGAGGAAATGGCGCGCGACGAAGCATACTCCTTTTTCGTATTTCGCGAGAGCGACGATGTGCTGCTCGGCGGCCTTTCCTTTGGCTATGTCCGGCGCGGCGTGTCGCAATCGGCGTCGCTGGGCTACTGGATGGGCGAGCCCTACGCCGGCAAAGGCTATATGACCCGCGCCGTGCGCGCCGCCTGCGCCTATGTGTTCGAGAAACAGGGATTGCACCGGATCGAAGCCTCCTGTCTGCCGACCAACGAGCCGTCGCGCCGCCTACTGGAGCGCGTGGGATTTCGTCAGGAGGGCTATGCGCGCAGCTATCTCAACATCAATGGCGAGTGGCGTGATCACCTTTTATTCTCGCTGCTCGACAGCGATCCGATCACGTCGGTCGCAACGCTCTGTCAGGACAGGTGATTGGTCGCTGGCGTCATGCGCTGTCCGTCAGCCGGATCGCGAGCCGTCGCCACAGGCCGTTGTCGGCGGAGAAGACGTAATCGTATTTTGCGCTCGTCACGCGCGTTGCGCCCTTGCCGATCAGCCAGTCGGCCAGCGCTGCGACATGTTTCCCGGGACAGGAGAAAACGACCTCGCCCGCGTCGATCTTGCGCGCTTCGGCGTTGAACAACGCTTTCGCCTCCTGAGCCGGCTCCTCAAGAAAGGCTGGGAGATCGGCGCGCACGTCGCGATTGACCCGCGCTTCTTCTTCAGCGGCGATGCGCGAAAGAATGATCCGCGCCGCTTCGCGCGCCGCTTCGCTCCATGTCGCATTGAGAGCTGCAACAAGATTGGCCTGCGAGCGCAGGATCACGCCGTCGTCGAGCACTTTCAGCGCATTGGCGGCCAGCGTCGCGCCAGTCGTGGTGATGTCGACGATCAGATCGGCGGCGCCAGCGGCGGGGGCGCCCTCCGTTGCGCCGGAGCTTTCGACGATGCGGTAATCGTCGATGGCGTGACGCGCGAAGAAACGGCGCGTTGTGTTCACATATTTTGTCGCGACGCGCAGGCCGCGTCCGTGCCGGGCGCGAAAACCGCCGGCGATATCGGCAAGATCCGCCATGACCCGCACATCGATCCACGCCTGTGGGACCGCGACGACCACATTTGCCGCCCCAAATCCCAAAGGCGCAAGCAATTCAACCGAGCCGGCGACGTCGGCGATCTCCTCGCGTATGAGGTCCTCGCCCGTAACGCCGAGGTGGGCTTCGCCGCGGGCAAGACGACTGGTGATTTCAGAAGCCGATAGAAACGCCACTTCGACGCCGTCCAGTCCGGCGATGGCGCCGCGATAGTCGCGTGCGCCGCGTCCCTGCGTCAACTCCAGCCCGGCGCGCGCAAAAAAGGCGGCGGCGTTTTCCTGCAACCTTCCCTTGGACGGCGACGCGATGATGAGTTTCCGACCGCTCATGCCGCGCCTCCCAGACGATCGATCCAGATAGCGGCGCCGACAGCAGGCACGTCCTCCTTGGCGCCAAGCGTCCTGAGCAGACGGTCGTAGCGGCCGCCGCCAATCACGGGCTCCTGTGCGCCGCTTGCCCAAGCCTCGAAAACGAAACCGGAATAATAATCGAGTTGCCGCGCGAAACTCGCCGAAAAGACCATGTCGTTCAGCGGTAGTCCGCGCGCGGCGATAAAACCGGCGCGCGCGTCGATGGCGTCGAGCGCCGCATCGAGATTGAGACGGGCGTCCTCGGCAAGTTTGCGCAATGCCGCAGACGCGTCGTCCGGCGATCCCTCAATGGCGAAGAAGTCCTCGGCCAGAACGCGTTTTTCAATCGGGACGCCGGCGCCTTCAGCGAGAGTCGCCTGATCCAGAAAGCGCTCGGCGATTTCTGCGGCGCTGCGTCCGCCGACAGTGGCGATGCCTGCGATGGACAGAAGATCCTCAACCAGCCGGCGGGCGTCCGCCGGATCGACCCGGGTCAGCGCCGCGCGCACGCCGGATTGATCCGCGCCGGCCCCGCCGGGCGGAGCGAACATGTCGGCGGGCGACAAGCCGCGCGCATGGCCGGCCTCGACTCGTCGGCGCCAGACCGGCGGAAGGCCGAGACCGTCCAGAAAGGCGGCGACAAGGCCTGCGTCGCCCATACGCACGCGCAAGCGCCCGCCTCCCCCGGCGGCTGCGGCCTCAAGCGCGGCGGCGAGAATTTCCGAATCGGCCGCTTCGCGGTCAGTGCGGCCAAAGCTTTCGATGCCGGCCTGCAGAAACTCCCCCTGGCCGGCGCCGCTGTGTTCCGGCGCCCGGAAAATTGAGCCGCCATAGGCGAGAGCGGTCGGCGCCGGCTGGCCGAGGAGGTAATCAAGGCAGATCGGAATGGTGTATTCCGGCCTCAGACACAGTTCCGTCCCGGAGGCGTCGCTGGTCAGATAGAGGCGGCCGCGGAAATCCTCGCCGGCGCGATCGAGAAAAACCCCGGCAGGCTGAAGCAGTCTCGGTTCGCGGCGGGTGAAGCCGGCGCGGCCGAAATAATCGAGAATGGCGGCAAGGCGCTGTCGCGCGCTGGCGTCGGGGGCGTACGCGTCTGTCACGCGGCGATTTCCTTTCTATAGGAGGCGTCTTTAGCAAGCGGGCCGGCCCGACGCACCCGCTTTTCGTCGGAAGGGTGAATCTGTGTCCTGATGGGCCTTGCGATCCCGGCGGCTCAAGGCGCACCGGAGTGTGCTATGAAACGGCCATGCGCTTCTCTCCCTCCTTTCTCGATGAAATCCGGGCGCGGGTCCCGGTCTCGGAGGTTGTGCGCCGCAAGGTGAAGCTGATCAAACAGGGGCGAGAGTGGCGCGGCTTGTCGCCGTTCAACGCGGAAAAGACGCCTTCCTTTTACGTTAACGATCAAAAGGGTTTCTTCCACGATTTTTCCTCAGGCAAACATGGCGACGGCTTCACCTTTCTGATGGAGACCGAAGGGCTGTCGTTTCCCGAGGCGGTGGAGCGGCTCGCCGGCCTTGCCGGCCTGCCGATGCCGGTGGAGACCAGGGAGCAGCGCGAAGCCGACGATCGACGCGCCACCCTTGGCGACGCGCTGGAATGGGCGGCGTCATTTTTCGAGAGTCAGCTTGTCGCGCCGGTTGGTCGCGAGGCCCGCGCCTATCTGGAGCGCCGCCAGATCTCCACGGCGTCGCGGTCGCGTTTTCGATTGGGCTATGCGCCGGCCGAGCGTTACGCCCTGCGCGATTTCCTCGCCGGAAAGGGCGCGAGCGTCGAAACAATGATTGAGGCGGGTCTTCTGATCCATGGCGAGGAGATTGCGGTCCCGTTTGATCGCTTTCGCAACCGGATCATGTTCCCGATTTTCGACAGCGCCGGTCGGGTGATCGCCTTTGGCGGCCGGGCGCTGGATGCCGATGCGCCAGCCAAATATCTCAACTCGCCGGAGACGCCGCTCTTTCACAAGGGAGCGACCCTCTACAATCTGCACCACGCCCGAAAGGCGGCGCATGAGGCGGGAACGGTTATCGCCGTTGAGGGGTATATCGATGTGATCGCGCTCGATGCGGCCGGTTTTCCGCACGCCGTAGCGCCCCTCGGCACGGCCATGACCCCTGAGCAATGCGCTTTGCTCTGGCGGATGGCGGAGGAGCCGGCGCTGTGTTTCGACGGCGACAAGGCCGGGCTGAAGGCCGCCTTTCGGGCGGTGGACACGGCGCTGCCGTTGATCGGACCGGGACGCAGCTTGAGATTTGTTTTGCTCTCGGGCGGGATGGACCCCGACGAATTGCTGCGGGCAGGCGGGCGGGAGGCCGTCGCTCAGGCTCTGGCCGCGACATTGCCGCTCGTCGACGTTTTGTGGATGCGCGAAACCGATGGCCTCGTCCTTGATACGCCGGAGCGCAGGGCGGGGCTGGAGCGCCGCCTGCGCGAGTTGGCGGGCCAGATCGGCGACGAGACGCTTCGTCGACACTACCACCGGGAACTGGCCGATCGACTGGCGAAACTGCTTGGTCGCGGGACCTCCCACCGCATCGACGGCCGAGCCTTCGCCGGCGGTGGGCGCGATTTCGGACCGCGCCGAAATGGGTTCGCCGCTCGCCCCGGCCTTCCGGCTGGCCCCTTGAGGGTTGGGCCGTCGTTAGCCAATTCGCCGCTGTTTCGGGGCGTGAGGGCGCCAATCTCCCCGCGCGAGGGCCTGATTTTATTGATCCTGATGAACCACCCGGAGTTACTGGCGGAACGGATCGACGAGATCGCCGAGCTGGATCTTGTCTCCCCGGAGGCCATGGCGTTGCGCGACGCTTTGGTGCGCTGGCGGGAGTCAGGCGGCGAAGAAGCACAGCTTCTTACTGAATTTATTGATGAAAATGGACTATCTCCCGCCGCCCAACGGCTTTCCGGCATGGTCGCCCACGCGCTGTTGTGGAGCGTGCGCCCCGAGGCGGCGGCGGCGGACGCCGCAGAGAGCCTGCGACAGGCTTTAGTCTTGCATCGCCGCGCGCGGGCGTTAAATAGAGAACTTCGCGAGGTGGAGGCCCGGCTCGCCGAAAATCCAAACGAGCGGGACGCCGCGCGCCTCAGGGATATTCAGACGCAATTGTCGGCGCTTGATGGCGCCGAGGCGGCATTGGAGGGCTTTGGCGCTCTCTCGGGGCGTCCGTCACGCTCGCTTTAGTTGTGGTCGCAGTTGGGCGGGGCGCAAGCCTCTAGATACTTGTTATGGGCTGATCGGGGCGAGCGGTTCGCGCGCCCTCAACGAATTTCCGGTGAACCGGCGACGCCGGTTCGAATGACGAGACGATAGATGCGAGAGCCGGCGGGGCGCGACGCGCGCTCCGCCGCCACCTCGTGCGGAGCGTTTAATGGCGAAAAAAGACGCAGAAAAGGGCGACAACGAAGCGGTTGCGACGGTGGAGGCCGCCGATGGACCTTTGCTGGATCTCAACGACGCCGCCGTAAAGCGAATGATCAAGACCGCCAAGAAGCGCGGCTTTGTCACCTACGCCGAACTCAACGCCGTTCTGCCCTCCGAGGAAGTGTCGTCAGATCAGATCGAAGACGTCTATGCCATGCTCTCCGAGATGGGGATCACCGTTTCCGAGGCCGACGATCCCGACGATGTCGAGGAAGAGGAGCAGGCCGAGGAAGAGGCAGAGGGCGGCGATCTCGTCGAAGGCGCGCGCCCTACGGCCGTCGCCACCCGCGCTTCCGAGCCTGCCGACCGCACCGACGATCCGGTGCGAATGTATCTGCGCGAGATGGGGTCGGTCGAGCTTCTCTCGCGCGAGGGCGAAATCGCCATCGCCAAGCGTATCGAGGCCGGCCGCGAAGCGATGATTGCGGGCCTGTGCGAAAGCCCGCTGACCTTCCAGGCGATCATCATCTGGCGTGAGGAGCTTGAAGCCGGCAAGGTTCTGCTGCGCGACATCATCGATCTTGAGGCCACCTACGCCGGTCCGGACGGCAAGCAGACGGCCAAGCCCGCGGAGGCTGCGCCAGCCGAGACCGCCGAAATGGCGCCGGCAACAGCGCCGCGCACGCCGCCCGCGGGTCTGGGGGAGGAAGAGGCGCCGCCGGAAGAGGTCTTCGAGGAAGACGACGACATGGACAACTCCGTGTCGCTTTCCGCCATGGAGTCCGAACTCAAGCCGAAAGTGCTCGAAACCTTCGCCCGCGTCGCCGACGCCTACAAGAAGTTACGACGTCTGCAAGATCAGAATGTCGAGAACAAACTTAAAAACGAAACGCTGACGCCGGCGCAGGAGCGCAAATACAAAACCCTCAAGAAAGAGATCGTCGCCGACGTCAAATCGCTTTCCCTGAACCAGAATCGCATCGAGGCGTTGGTCGAACAGCTCTACGACATCAA
>JBBARD010000021.1:0-22032 GCA_040399965.1 Methylocystis sp.
ATCCCTCTCTATCGAATAGTATAATCAACCCCAGTGGATAGGGAATATGCTACCCTAAGTGATTGGCGGAAGATGGCCTGTCGCTCTGAATTTAAACATATACCATATTTAATTCAATCACTTAATACTTTCAATTTGCCGCCGCTATAACAGGTTTCGCATGACTCTTCATTCGCCGGGCTTCCCGTCACTTGGATTGCGACATTTTGATCGCTTAAAAGTGACGACGGCGTCGAAGCAGGAAGCAAAAAAAAAGACGCGCCAGCCGGCGCGTCTCGATTCTGCAGAATGAACGGCGATCAGGGCTGCGGACGCGGGGTGTCCCGGGTGCTTGCGCTCATCACCGGATAGACGACCTTCGGCTGATCGCCTGTGAGGGCCCCGAGGAAAGCGACGATCGCCGTTGTTTCATCCGCAGACAGGGTCTGGCCCAGTTGGTATTTCGACATCACGCCGACAGCGTCCTCAAGCGTCCAGGCGCTGCCGCTATGGAAATAAGGAGCGCGCAGGGCGACATTCCGCAAGGGCGCCACGCGGAAGACAAAGTCATCCTCTGATTTGCCAGTGACCTTCGAGCGGCCCTTGTCGGTCTGCGAGATGATCTCCGGTCCCGGATGCTGCGCGACGCCGAACTTTTGATAATCGCCGCCGCCAATGTTCACGCCATTGTGGCAAGCAGAGCATCCCTTGTCCATAAAGAGACGCAAGCCTTTTTTCTCGACGTCGTTCATGGCCTGGTCGTCGCCCTTGAGAAATTTATCGAGCTTCGAATTAGGCGTGGTGAGCGTCGCCTCGAAGGCCTCGATCGCCAGAGCCATGTTGTCGAAGGTCACCGGATTAGCGTCGTTGGGGAAAGCCGACCTGAAGGCGCTCGCATAGGCCGGGATGCTGCGCATCATCTTCTCGGCGTTGGCCGATGAGTTGGCCATTTCGCCCGCGGCCTGCACAGGTCCCTTGGCCTGCGCCTTGAGATCGGGAGCCCGTCCGTCCCAGAACTGGGCGACATTGAAGACGGCATTGAGAACGCTCGGCGCCCGACGCGGCCCCTTCTCCCAATTGTGGCCGATGGAGGTTGGACCGGCGTCGACGCCGCCCGTGGAAAGATTGTGACAACTATTGCAGCTGATTACCTGACTCTTCGACAGACGTGGGTCGAAGAAAAGCTGGCGTCCGAGATCGACGCGCGCCGGCGTCAATTCGTTGCCTTTCAGAACCGATGCGGCGCTTGCCGGGTCGATGGGTTTGAAGACGTCTTTCGCGTCGGCGCGCAAGTCCCCGGCCTGCGCCGCAAAGGGCGCCAGCAGGGCCAGGCCGGCGATGGCGATCCCGATTCTCGACATGTTTTCGCTCCCCTTGAAAATTTTTGCGCTGCGTTTCTGAAGCCTCCGGCCGCGCCCGAGGCCGCGCATGCGTTTGTTCGGCTATCACATAGCGGGGTTTCGAGAAAGCCCCGTTCCCGCATTGTCCTGCTCGGCTTACCCACTGCCTTGCCCATCTGGAGCGGGGCATGAGCATCCCGAAACGCTTCCCCGGGTCTCCGGGTCTCCGGGACGTTGTCGGCGGTCCTATTGTTGTCTTCTTTTGTAGGATGATTTGCCTGAATAGCATCGCGCGCACGTACGAATGAGGGGGCAACGTAACCTATGAGGGCCAGGATCAGCGCTGCCCTCAAGGCTTCCAGCGCGCGGATTGCGTCTGCAATTTTGGCGGCTTTGCTGACGGCCGCCGCCGGGCGCGCCTCTGGAGGGGAAAGCCCCGTGAGCGGCGACAGGCCAACGCCGACTCTTCTCACCGCCCCCGCTCCCTCCTGGGCGGGCATGTACGCCGGCGTCAACGCCGGCGGGGCCATTCCGCTTTACAGGGGCGAGCATCTGCAGCCCATCTTCTCGCGGCTGCCGCCGGTAAACGACCTCTACCCCGCCTCAGGTCGCCGCTCTGGCGTCACCGTCGGCGGGCAGGTCGGCTACAACTGGCAAGTCGGGAAACTGGTTTACGGACTTGAAACTGATTTCAATCTCCTCGATGGGCAAAGTCCGCGCAACGGTTTGTTTTTTGCGCCCAAGCTCGCCACGTCTCGCGAAATCGTCGGTTATGCGCTGAATTACGATCCCGGCTCGACTTTTTTCGCCAGCCTGCGCGGCCGCATTGGCCTCTCGCTCGAACAAACCCTGATTTATCTCACCGGCGGCGTTGCGCTCGGCGGCACGCGCGGCGCGGCGAAAATGGACCAATTCGATCGAGAGGACAGACGCGCGTATCGAGCCAGTCAATCCGGATCGCGCGATTTCAAATTTATTGTCGGGGCTGGGGCTGAGCATCCGCTTTCGGCGGATACGAGCGTCAGGCTCGAATATTTGTTCCTCAATCAGGGTTTAAACGGCCAGTTTTTCCCCGGCGGCGGCGAGACGCTCTACTGGTCAAAAACCCGCGACGAGAACCATATCCTTCGCCTGGGCCTCAACCATCACTTCGGCGCCGAAAATCGCGTCCCCGGCGCGCCCATCGAGAAGAACGGGGACGGCGAAGACGTCACCGAGGAAATCTACAGCGTTCATGGCGTTTCAACGACCGCCGTTCAGGGCTTTTCGCCCTTCAGAGCTGACTACACCGGAAAACAAAGCTTTTCGCCAAACGGTCAGGTGCGCTCAGGCACAATCTCGGATGTATTTATGGGCGTTCGTCTCTGGGAGGGAGCCAGCGCATTCGTCAATCCGGAAATCAATCAGGGCTATGGGCCGCAAAACACTCTCGGCGCCGCCAACTACGTGAACGGTTCGACGACCAGGGTGGGCACCGGCGCACCCTATTTACGCATCCAGCGTTACTTTCTGCGCCAGATCATTGGCCTCGGCGGCGGCGGCGAAACGGACACGCAGGACGCGTCGTCGGCGAGCGAACGACTCGAGTCGACGCTGGCGCAGGTCGCCGGCAAGGTTGATCGCGATCGCGTGACGCTCACGGTCGGTAAATTGTCTGTGCAGGACATCTTCGACGATAATCAATACGCGCACGACCCGACGCGCGATTTTCTCAACTTCGCCTTTATCACCCTCGGCGCCTTCGACTATGCGGCGAACGCATGGGGCTACACCGATGGCGCCGCCGTGGAGTGGCGGCAGAACTGGTGGACGGCGCGAAGCGGCGTCTTCCAGTTGGCGCAAACGCCGGGGGGAATCAAAATCGAACCCGTGCTGCTGCGCCAGTTCATGGCGGTGAGCGAACTGGAAGGACGATACGAAATCGCCGGTCAACCAGGCGTAGCGAAGCTTTTGTTATTCAGCAACAATGGCTATTTTAGCAAATTCGACGATGTGATCAAAGGGGCTTTTTTGAGCAGCAGCTTCCCGCCGAGCGTCTCAAATTTTCAACGGCGCGGGCAAAAAAACGGTTTCGGAGTCAATCTCGCCCAACAAGTTGCGCCAGGCATTGGCGTGTTCGCGCGCGGCGGCCTCAACGACGGCAGATATCAAACGATCGACTACACTGACGTCAATCGGTCGATCTCGGCGGGCGTCGTGTTCGATGGCGAATTGTGGGACCGCTCCCCCGACCGGATTGGGGTCGCAGCGGCGGTCAGCGGCATATCCGGCTCCTTTGCGCGCTATCTGCGGCTGGGCGGTCTCGGCAGCTTCATCGGCGACGGCGGCGTTGGCTCGGGCGGTTCTCTCAATTACTACCTGCCGGGCAGGGAGGGATCCCCGACGGGCGACGGACGGTTGTCGTACGGCTCGGAAACCGTGTTTGAAAGCTTCTACCGCTGCGGCGTGACCGACTGGCTGGAGGCGACGATCGATCACCAGCTTCTTATCAATCCCGGCTACAACACCGCCCGCGGCCCCGTGAATTTTTTCGGTCTGCGCCTGCGTGCGGAATTTTAGGTTTCCTCACGCTCCGGTGGGATAATTGGGACTTTCGCGCGTGATCGTCACATCGTGGACATGGCTTTCCCGCAGACCGGCGTTGGTGATGCGCACGAAGCTGGCGCGCTCCTGAAATTCGCGGATCGTCGGCGCGCCGACATAACCCATCGATGCGCGCAAACCGCCGGCAAGTTGATAGAGGATCGGCGCAATCGAACCGCGATAGGGCACCTGACCCTCAATGCCTTCCGGCACAAGTTTCAGCTGATCCTTCACATCGCCCTGGAAGTAGCGAGTCGCCGAACCCGCCGTCATGGCGCCCACCGATCCCATGCCGCGATAGGCTTTGAAGGAGCGGCCCTGGTAGAGAAAAACCTCGCCGGGGGATTCCTCCGTGCCGGCAAACAGCGAACCGATCATCACCACATCGGCGCCGGCGGCGATGGCCTTGGCCAGATCGCCGGAATATTTGACGCCGCCATCCGCGATGACCGGCACGCCGGCTTTGCGCGCTTCCGCCGACGCCTCCATGATCGCCGTCAGTTGCGGCACGCCGACGCCGGCGACAATCCGGGTCGTGCAGATCGAACCGGGACCGATGCCAATCTTGATGGCGTCGGCGCCCGCGTCGATCAGCGCGCGCGCCGCTTCAGCCGTGGCGATGTTGCCAGCGATGATCTGCACGCGATTGGTGTGTTTTTTCACCCGCGAAACCTGATCGATCACCGCCTGCGAATGGCCATGCGCCGTGTCGATCACGACGCAATCGGCTCCGGCGTCAATCAGTTGCAGGGCGCGCTCGAAACCATGATCGCCAACAGTAGAGGCGGCGGCGACGCGCAAGCGCCCCTCCGAGTCCTTGCAGGCGTTGGGATGATGCGTCGCATTCTCAATATCCTTAACGGTAATCAATCCGACGCAACGGTGATCCGCATCGACGACCAACAGCTTCTCGATGCGATGCTCGTGCAACAGATGGCGCGCTTCGGACTCTGAAACGCCCTCGCGAACAGTGACCAGCGTTTTGGTCATGAGTTCCGAGACCGGCTGACGCCGATCCTGCGCGAAGCGCACGTCGCGATTGGTGAGAATGCCGACGAGTCGGCCCCGCCCGCCGCCCGCCGCGCGCTCGACGACGGGAAATCCGGATATACCCTGCGCCGCCATCAACTCCAGCGCGTCGGCGAGCGTTTCGTCGGGAAAAATGGTGATCGGATCGACCACCATGCCGCTTTCGTAACGCTTGACCTTCCGCACTTCGGCGGCCTGGGCCTCGGGCGACAGGTTCTGATGGATGACGCCAATGCCGCCGGCCTGCGCCATGGCGATGGCGAGCCGCCCCTCGGTCACCGTGTCCATCGCCGCAGAGACGATCGGCAAGTTCAGGGAAATATCGCGAGTCAACCGGGTGGTGGTGTCGACGCCCGAGGGCATGACGCGGGAATGACCCGGCCGCAACAGAACGTCGTCGAAGGTCAAGGCCTCGGTCAACGCGGCGGTGATCTGGGCCATGAAGCCAACTCCTCAATCGCGATAAAGTCGCGGCGATTTGCGCCGTTTAGGGTTGGCGGGTGCTCATATCACCTCCCGACGCAAAGGCAAATCTCGGGCGTTCAACATGTGAGGGCCCCTAATTCGCCGCTGCGGCGCGCGCCGTGTCGAACTGCAATTTCGCCAGCCGCGCGTAAAGTCCGCCAGCCGCGATGAGACTGGCGTGATTGCCTTCCTCGACGATCCGGCCATCGTCCAGAACGAGGATGCGGTCGGCTTCAAGCACCGTCGCCAGCCGATGGGCGATGACGATGCTGGTGCGGCCGGACATCACATCATGCAAGGCCGCCTGCACCGCAGCCTCATTCTCGGCGTCGAGCGCGGAGGTCGCCTCGTCGAGCAACAATACCGGAGCGTCGGCGAGAATCGCGCGGGCAATCGCGAGGCGCTGGCGCTGGCCGCCCGAGAGCGTCGCGCCGCGCTCGCCCAGCATCGTGTCGTAGCCCTGCGGCAAGGCCATGATGAATTCATGCGCCTGCGCACGTTTTGCGGCCGAGACGATCGCTTCGCGCGGCGCCGTGTCACGGCCATAAGCAATGTTTTCGGCGACGCTCAAACCGAATACGGCGGGCTCCTGGGGCGCAATCGCGATCGCTTCGCGTAGAACCTGCGGATCGAGCGCGCGCACATCGACGTCGTCGAGCCTGATCGCGCCGGAATCGACATCGTAAAAGCGCAAGAGCAGAGCGAAGATCGTCGACTTTCCGGCGCCAGAGGGCCCTACGATGGCGACGCGCTCGCCGGGCGCAACGGCGAAGGACAAATCGCCCAGGGCGACCTTGTCGGGAGCTGTGGGATAGACGAAGCGCACATTGTCAAAGATAATTGCGCCGCGCCAGCGCGGCGGCGCCGCGACCGGCTGCGCGGGCGCCACGATCTTCGGCTCAACGGCGAGAATATCCGCAATCCGACCAGCGGCGCCGGCCGCCGCAGACACCTCGCTCCACACCTGCGAGAGTTCGCCAAGCGAACTCGCCGCCAGCACGGCGTAGAGCACGAATTGGGACAGAAGGCCGGAGCTCATGCGTCCGGCCAGCACATCCTGGGCGCCCAGCCACAGCACGGCGACAATGCTGGTGAAGACGATCAGAATGGCGCCGGCGGTGACGAAGGCGCGTAACTGCGTCGCCTTCTGGGCCGCCTCATAGGCGTTTTCGACCACGCGCTTAAAGCGCGCAACGGTCGACGTCTGGGCGCCATTGGCCTGCATGGTGCGCACCGCCGAAAGATTCTCGCCGGCATAGGCTGAAGCCTGGGCCAGCATGTCCTGGGCATGACGCGAACGCGCCCGCACGCCGCGTCCCGAAGCGATCAGCGGCAGCACGATGACCGGGATCGCCAACAACACCAGCCCGGCAAGTTTGGGGCTTGTCGCCACCATCATGACGACGGCGCCGAGAAACATGAACAGGTTGCGAAGCGCCACAGAGGCTGATGAGCCGAAGGCCGCCTTGAGATGAGTCGTGTCGGCCGTGAGCCGCGACAATAGCTCCCCTGTGCGTGCGGTGTCGTAGAAACTGGCGTCGAGACCGGCGAGATGGCGAAACAGATCGGCGCGCAAATCGGCGACGACGCGTTCGCCGAGAATCATAACGAAGTAATAGCGGGTGGCGGACGCCAGCGCGAGAGTCGCCGCAACGGCGATCATTGCGCCGAAATAGGCGTTTACCGCGCCGGCGCTCTCTGCGGAAAAGCCATGGTCGATCATTCCGCGCACGGCGAGAGGCAGGGTCAGCGTGGCGCCTGCTGCGACGGAGAGCGCCGCCAAAGCCAACGCGATGATCGGCTTGTAGCGAAACGCATAAGGCAGAAGCGGCTTCAGGGGGTCCAGCGTCGCCCGAAGGCGGCCTCTGGAATCGGAAGGACGATTCTCGTCTTCGGGGCGGGCGGGCGCGGCAGGATTGGTCATAGGTGGCCGTATAGCCCCCGGAGACGCGGAAAACGACCCCGCCCCCGTCCCTCGCCGCAGGCGCAGAAACAAAAAACGCCCCGCCGAACAAAAAAAAATTGGCCGGGACAATCGACGATTCTCGTGATAGAATTTATTATATTCAATTGAATCAATTACTTAATTCGTGCGACACGCTGTCGCAGCAGATTATGGGTTTGAAAATTCAGCTCTGGACAGCACGAAAACTTGTGCTACCTTCACCCTGCGTCGAAATGACGCGGCCCGATGGGGCGAGCAAACAGCTGGAAGAAAAACTGATCAACGGTTTCGGCTGTGCGAGGGAACAAAAGAGGAGTGTAGAACATGGCGAATAAAGACGGTGATTTCGAGATCACAACAAACACCTACATCTTCGCTGGCGTCGGCGGCGTGATTCTCGCTGGCCTCGCTGCGGCTGCTCTGGGCGGCATGCAGAACATTGTCGCCGCAGGCGTTGTTGGCGCTCTGGCGGGCGGCTGCCTCGGCATTTTCTTCTAATGATCAGGTAACGACGTTTCACCAGACTACGTCTGGAACTGAATACGTCGACAACAGCCAGCAATCGGCGACGATTGCTGGCTGTGTGCTTTTTTCGGGCGCACACTGAACGATGCGCGACCGAGAAATACGGCTCGCCAGTCGTGAGCGCTTTCCACTTCGACGGCGTCGCTTTAAAGCGACGCCGTCGATGCGTCTCCCGGCCAGAGGTTGCGGGCCTTTTCGCGCAAGATGTATTTCTGGATTTTGCCGGTCGAGGTTTTTGGCAGCGGTCCGAAAACCACGTGACGCGGGCATTTGAAATGTGCGAGGCGCCCCCGCGACCAGACGATGATCTCCTCGGCGGTGGCGTCCTCGCCCTCACGCAGTTCGATAAAGGCGCAGGGCGTTTCCCCCCATTTGTCGTCCGGCGCGGCGACGACGGCGGCGGCGGCGATCTTGGGATGTTTAAACAAAACATCTTCGACCTCGATCGAAGAAATATTCTCGCCGCCGGAAATGATGATGTCCTTAGAGCGATCCTTGAGCTGAATATAGCCATCGGGATGCATCACGCCGAGATCGCCGGAGTGAAACCAGCCGCCGTGGAAGGCTTTTTCGGTCGCTCCCGAATTTTTGAGGTAACCCTTCATGACGATATTGCCGCGAAACATCACCTCGCCCATGGTTGCGCCGTCGCGCGGCACGGGCTGCATGGTCTCCGGATCGATCACGTCGAGCGAATCGAGCACCTGGTAACGCACGCCCTGTCGGGCCTTCATCTGCGCCTGACCCGTCTCGTCAAGCTCGTCCCAGGCCTCCTGCCATTCGTTGACAGCGGCGGGTCCATAGGTCTCGGTCAAACCGTAAAGATGCGTCACCTCGAAGCCGGCAGTCTTCATAGCGGCGAGAACCGCCTGCGGCGGCGGCGCGGCCGCGGTAAAAAAGCGCACGGTTTTCTTGAGCGGCATTTTTTCGTGGCTTGCGGCGTTGAGCAAAGTCGACATCACAATCGGCGCGCCGCACAAATGGGTGACGCCATGCTCGGCCATGAGTTCATACATGTGCCCGGCGCGCACCTGACGCAGGCAAACATGGGTTCCGGCGGCGACGGAAAGCGACCAGGGAAAGCACCAGCCGTTGCAGTGAAACATCGGCAGCGTCCATAGATAGACTGGGAAACGACCCATGTCGCCAGTCAGCACATTGCCGAGCGCGAGCAAATGGGCGCCGCGATGGTGATAAACGACGCCCTTGGGATCGCCGGTTGTGCCAGAGGTGTAGTTGAGAGAGATGGCGTCCCATTCGTCCGCAGGCGGGCGCCAGTCGAAATCAGGATCGCCCGTCGCCAGAAGATCCTCATAGTCGATGTCGCCAAGCCGGTCCCCCGGTCCGTCGTAAACCAGATCGTCGTAATCGATGATCAACGGTTTGGCTTGCGCAAGAGCCAGCGCTGCGCGCATCAGATCGGAAAATTCGCGGTCGACGATCAATACTTTCGTCTCGGCGTGATCGAGCGTGAAGGCCAGGATGGGCGCGTCGAGACGCGTGTTCAGGGTGTTGAGCACGCCGCCGGTCATCGGGACGCCGTAGTGGCATTCCAGCATAGCCGGCGTGTTGGCGAGCATCACCGAGACGGTGTCGCCGCGCGAGACCCCGCGACGGACCAGCGCGCTGGCGAGGCGGCGGCTCCGCGAATAGAAATCGCGGTAAGTGAGCTGCGCCGACCCGTGAATAATGGCGATTCGATCAGGAAACACCGCCGCCGTCCGCGCCAGGAAGGTCAGAGGCGTCAGGGGCTGATAATTCGCCGGATTGCGATCGAGATCGCGATCATAGGGAGAAACGGACATAGACGGGATCTCCGAACGGTCGCCGACGCGGTTCCTGCATCTGCGCAACCTTGATGTGCAAAACCTTGATCTGCAAAAATCCTGCCCGCGCCCCTTCAGCCATCCATGCGCCGTCCTGACGTTCGCCTAGCGTTTGGCGAATACGCTATCGGCGTCGAAATGCTCTTCCTCGGTTTGCGGGACCGGGGTTGTTTTGCCGAAAATATCCTCGGTCGTTGAAGGTTCGGCGCGCGGGCCTGTGGTCACACTCGCCGGCACCAGGGTCTGGCTCTGGTCCTCGACCACCGTCGGCCGATCCTTGGCGGCGCGGCCGACCTCGAGATCAAGATCGATCTGCGAGCACAGTCCCAATGTCACAGGGTCCATCGGCGTCAGCGCCGCCGCGTTCCAGTGGGTGCGCTCGCGAATGGCTTTCAGGGTCGCCTTGGTGGTGCCGACCAGACGCATGATCTGGGCGTCCTTGAGCTCTGGATGGTTGCGCACCAGCCAGAGTATGGCGTTTGGACGATCCTGACGACGCGACAGCGGCGTATAGCGGGGGCCGCGGGCTTTCTTGACCTCCGGCATCACCACCTTCGAGACGGAAAGCGCGAGTTGATGGTTGGGATTATCCTCGCCGCGCGCGATTTCCTCTCGGGTGAGTTGCCCGGAGGTGATCGGATCGTGCCCCCGGATACCAGCCGCGACGTCGCCATCGGCGATGCCCTTCACCTCAAGCGGATGCAATTTGCAGAAATTGGCGATCTGATCGAACGTCAACGACGTGTTCTCGACGAGCCAGACTGCCGTGGCCTTGGGCATCAACGGGGCGTTGGTCATGAGAGATCTCCTTGAATTTCAGACGCAAGAGAAGCCTGCGACGCAGCGCTCATTGGCGCGCGACCCTCACGACTGCTCGTTCATGACGGGAATTGGAAATATTTATAAACCGCCGGGATCGAAAGCGCAATCAACGCGTTAAAATTCGCCGCCCCCCGTTCTCCCGGGGCGCCGCCGTCGCTGGAGACCGCTAATCAGCCTATTTGTCAGCCTATTTGACAGTCGCGGGAGCTTGCGCCCAATAAGCGGGAAACTGGCGAAAAATCACGACGGGGAGCGGACGCGATCATGGGCCTCACCTATTCAGACGCCGGCGTCGACATCGACGCCGGCAATCGCCTCGTCGATCTGATCCGTCCGGCCGTGAGGTCCACGCGCCGTCCAGGCGCCGATGGCGAAATCGGCGGTTTCGGGGGGCTGTTCGACCTGCGCGCCGCGCGTCTCAACGACCCGATTCTTGTCGCCGCCAACGATGGCGTCGGCACCAAGGTCAAGATCGCCATCGAGTCCGGCATGCATGGCACGATCGGCGTCGATCTGGTCGCCATGTGCGTTAACGATCTGATCGTTCAGGGCGCAGAACCTTTGTTCTTTTTAGATTACTTCGCCACCGGCAAGCTCGATCCGCAGATTGCCGCTTCTGTGATCAAGGGCGTCGCCGACGGTTGTCTTGAGGCGGGCTGCGCCCTGCTCGGCGGAGAGACGGCGGAAATGCCGGGGCTCTACATGAAAAGCGATTACGATCTCGCCGGCTTTGCGGTCGGGGCCGTCGAACGCCAGAAATTGTTGCCGCGCGAGGTCTTCCCCGGCGATGTGGTGTTGGGATTGCGGTCTTCGGGCGCGCATTCCAACGGCTTTTCGCTGATCCGTCGGATCGTCGAGCGCTCCGGCCTTGCGTGGAACGCCACGGCGCCTTTCGCCCCGGGCATGACCGTCGCGCGCGCCTTGCTGACGCCGACGCGCATTTACGTAAAACCCTTGCTCGCCACGCTGCGGCGCACCTCGCATATTCGCGCCATGGCGCACATCACTGGCGGCGGCTTTCCGGACAATTTGCCGCGCGTGCTCCCCGGCGCTCTCGGGGTCGCCCTCGATCTCTCCGCCTTCGATCCGCCGCCGGTGTTTCGCTGGCTCAGCGAGACGGGCGGCGTCGACGAAAAGGAAATGTTGCGCACCTTCAACTGCGGCATTGGCATGACGCTGGTTGTGGCGCAGGATGGCGTCGCCGAAGTCGAGACCATTCTGCGGTCGGTCGGCGAAAATCCCGTGCGAATCGGCGAAGTCTTCGAGCCGGAGGCCGGCGGCGAGAGAGTTGCGATGCAGGGTTCGCTCGGTCTGTGAGACGCAAGCGCACAGCGATTTTGATTTCCGGTCGCGGCTCAAACATGGACTCGCTGATCGCCGCCGCCCGGACGTCGGATTTTCCGGCGGAGATCGTGCTCGTGGCCTCGAACAGGCCGGATGCGCCGGGCCTTGCGCGCGCGAAGGCCGCCGGTTTCGCCGTCGCGGCGGTGGATCACAAAATTTACGCCGGCCGCGAAGAGTTCGAACGCTCCCTGCACATCGTGCTGGAAACGCATCGCGTCGAACTCGTGTGCCTTGCGGGCTTCATGAGACTATTCACGCCATGGTTCATCGGACAGTGGCGCGGACGTCTACTCAACATCCACCCTGCCCTGCTGCCCGCCTATCGCGGCCTGCATACGCATGAACGCGCGCTCGCCGACGGCGTGAAGATTCATGGCTGCACTGTGCATTTCGTCGTGCCGGAAATGGACGAGGGTCCGATCGTCGCGCAGGCCGCCGCGCCGGTGCTCGACGACGACACGCCCGAGTCGCTTGGCGCTCGCGTGCTGGCGCTAGAGCATGTGATTTATCCATTGGCCCTGCGGCTGGCGGCGTCCGACGCCCTTCGGATCGAGGGAAACCGGGTCCTCGGCGCTTGGATGGACAGCGACGCGACGCTGTTCGCGCCAAAACCCTTTTGATCTTTAAATCCTGCTTGTGTACGTTATAAGCCTTTGGCGCTGAGGGAGTCGATAATTCCTTTTGGCGCTGAGGAGTAAAGCTCATGTCCATCCGGCTTTTCTGTTTCAAACCCGCCGGCGGTCTGCCGGACGCCTCGCCCTTCGTCTTCAAGGCCATGACCCTACTGAAAATGGCCGGTCTGGATTATGTCGAGGATCGCACCGGCTTCTCCCGGGCGCCAAAGGGAAAGCTCCCTTACATTGACGATAATGGCTCGATCGTCGCCGACTCGACCTTTATCCGCTTTCACCTCGAAGATGCGCATGGCGTCGACTTCGACGCCGGATTGACGGCTGAACAAAAAGCTATTGGCTGGTGCGCCGAAAAAATGTGCGAGGATCATCTCTACTGGCTGATCGTCCGCGCGAGATGGATGGACGACGCGAATTTTGAACGCGGCCCGGGGAAATTTTTCGATGAATTGCCGGCGCCGGCGCGGCCCTTCGCCAAATGGTTTATACGTCGCCGGGTCGCCAAAAGTCTCTCTGGTCAGGGCACTGACCGTCATAGCGCGGCGGAGGCGGATCGACTGGGCGCGCGCGATATCGACGCGCTGGCGGCGCTGATCGGCGACAAGCCTTTCCTGTTCGGCGATGCGCCCCACGGCGCGGATGCGACGGTGTTCGCCTTTCTGGCGTCGATCATGGCGCCCATCGCCGAAACGGCGATGCGAGACGCCGCCCTGGCGAACCCTGCGCTCGTCGCCTACCGCGACCGCATGATGGCGCGATTTTTCCCAGATTTCTATTCAAGCTGAAAAGCAAAAGGCCGGGCGAGCGCCCGGCCTTGTGATCAGATTTGCGGCCGAATTCTCAGCCGACGATTTCACTCTCCGTGAAAAACTGGGGGATCTCTTTCGCCGCCGCTTCCGAGGTGTCAGAGCCGTGCACGGAATTCTCGCCGACCGACACCGCATGCTCCTTGCGGATCGTGCCAGGCGCAGCATTGGCTGGATTGGTCGCGCCCATCACCTCGCGATAGCGGGCGATGGCGTTTTCGCCTTCAAGCACCTGCACGACAACCGGCTCGGAAATCATGAAATCGACGAGTTCGCCGAAGAAAGGACGCTCTTTATGCTCAGCGTAGAAGGCCTCGGCCTTCGCGCGGGTCAGTTGAACGCGCTTCTGGGCGACGATGCGCAGACCGGCGTTTTCAATGATGGCGTTGATCTTGCCGGTGAGATTACGACGGGTCGCGTCCGGCTTGAGGATGGAAAAAGTTCGTTCGATCGCCATGGCAGCGTATCGCCTTGTCGTTGGAGTGCGAAAATGGATGAGCGCCGCGCTTATAACGGCGCCGCCGCGCCCCGGCAAGCGAGAGAAAAGTCGTTTTAAC
Source organism: Methylocystis sp. (assembly GCA_040399965.1). GTDB lineage: Bacteria > Pseudomonadota > Alphaproteobacteria > Rhizobiales > Beijerinckiaceae > Methylocystis. The sequence goes on from JBBARD010000021.1 coordinate 13,854, forward strand.
GATACGCCCCCGCGATCGCCAGAAAATCCGCCGCCCGAAGACTGGCGCCGCCGATCAGCGCGCCGTCGACATTGGCGACGCCCAGAAGTTCGGCGGCGTTCCCGGGCTTCACCGAGCCGCCGTAGAGGATTCGCACGGCGGCGCTCTTGCCGCCGCCAAGCCGCGCCTCGATGGTCTCGCGCGCGAAGGCGTGCATCTGCGCGACTTCGGCCGTCGTCGGCGTCAGGCCGGCGCCGATGGCCCAGACCGGCTCGTAGGCGAGGACGACGCCCGCAGGCGCGTCGGACGGCAGAGAGGCCATAATTTGCGCCGCGACGATCTCACCGGCGCGACCGGCGTCGCGTTCGACCCGGGTTTCGCCAACGCAAATGATGGGAATCAGCCCGGCTTGCATCGCGGCGCGCGCTTTCGCCTGCACGAGCGCGTCGGTTTCGCCATGGTCGACCCGCCGCTCGCTGTGGCCGACAATCACATAGGATGCCCCGGCGTCTTTCAGCATCACGGCGGAGAGATCGCCGGTATGGGCGCCTCTGCCGGCCGGGTGGCAATCCTGTCCGCCCAGACCCAGGCCGGCGGGGCCGGCGATCCCGGCGGCCGGGGCAAGAAGGGTCGCAGGAGGACAGATCACCAGTTCCGCCCTGGCCTTGAGCTCCGCGTCATAGCCTGAGCCCATAGCGGCGATCTCGGCGAGCGCGGCGCGCAAGCCGTTCATCTTCCAGTTTCCGGCGACAAGCGGACGACGGGTCATGCGGGGTGGGCTCCAGACGATCCGCGCCTTCGTAGCCAAGGCGACCGGCGGGAGCAACAAGCCCGATCACCGGCATATTTCGTCATCGACTTGTCACATATTTCGATATATCTGGAACTATGGAAAAAGAAGAAGCCATCACCGTCCTCGCCAGCCTGGCTCAACCGACCCGGCTGCAGGCTTTCAGGCTACTGGTTCAGCACGAACCTGAGGGACTGACGGCCGGCGAACTCGCCCGCCTGCTGGTCGTGCCGCCCAACACGCTCTCCGCGCATTTGAACGTGCTGTCGCAGGCCGGATTAACCACGGCGACTCGCAAAAGCCGCTGCATCATCTACCGCGCCAGCGTTTCGCGGCTGACCGCATTGACGACTTTTCTCGCACAGGATTGTTGCGGCGGGCGCGGATGCGAGGTTCAATCCGCCATAACTTGCACGGAGACGTTCCCGTGAGCGATAAAATCTACAATGTTCTGTTTCTCTGCACTGGCAACAGCGCCCGGTCGATTCTGGCAGAAAGCATCCTGCGAAAGATCGGGGCAGGAAAGTTCAACGCTTTTTCCGCCGGCAGCCAACCCAAAGGCGCGGTCAACGCCTATGCGCTGACGACGCTTGAGGCCAGCGGTTTTCCCGTCGAGGGTTTACGCTCCAAAAGCTGGGACGAATTCTCTCTGCCGGAGTCGCCGTCGATAGATTTTATCTTCACCGTTTGCGACAACGCCGCCGGCGAAGCCTGTCCAGTCTGGCCGGGACATCCGATGACGGCGCATTGGGGCATCGAAGATCCGGCGGCGGAAAACGGTTCTGATATCGAGAAGCAACGGGCATTCGCCGCCGCCTTTCATCAACTTAAGAATCGCATCGAACTGTTCTGCGCCATTCCGCTGCATCGCCTCGACAAACTTGCACTCCAAACACGCTTGCGCGAGATCGGCGACATCGAAGGCGCAACCCAACCATCAAAAGTCTCGGGATAGACGCATGACGCTCTTCGAACGCTATCTCTCTGTCTGGGTCGGGCTGTGCATCATCGCAGGCGTCGGGCTAGGGCATTTGTTTCCACAACTTTTCCAGGCCATAGGCGGGTTCGAAATCGCCAGGGTAAATCTGCCTGTGGCGGCGCTGATCTGGCTGATGATCATACCGATGCTGATCCGCATCGATTTCTCCGCGCTGAGAGAAGTTGGCCGGCACTGGCGCGGCATCGGCGTCACATTGTTTGTAAATTGGGCGGTTAAGCCTTTCTCGATGGCTTTGCTGGGCTGGCTTTTCATTGGCGGCCTGTTTCGCAGTTACCTGCCCGCCGATCAGATCGATTCCTACATCGCCGGCCTTATTCTGCTGGCCGCGGCCCCCTGCACGGCGATGGTGTTCGTCTGGTCAAACCTGACGAAGGGCGAACCGCACTTTACGCTGAGTCAGGTTGCGCTCAACGACGCCATCATGATCGTCGCCTTCGCGCCCATCGTCGGATTCCTTCTTGGCCTGTCGGCGATCACCGTCCCCTGGGACACGCTGATTTTATCCGTGTCTCTCTATATCGTTGCGCCCGTTATTATTGCGCAAATCGCCCGGCGCGCCCTGCTGGCGGCCGGCGGGGAAAACGCACTCAACGCGGCGCTGTCGAAGCTCTCGCCCCTGTCGCTTGTCGCGCTGCTGGCGACGCTGGTGTTGCTATTTGGCTTTCAGGGCGAACAGATCGTGCGGCAACCCGCCATCATCGCCATGCTCGCGGTTCCGATTTTGATCCAGGTCTATTTCAACGCCGGCCTCGCCTATATCCTGAACCGTGTAGCCGGCGAAGAGCATTGCGTCGCCGGCCCGTCGGCGCTGATCGGGGCCAGCAATTTCTTCGAACTTGCGGTCGCCGCAGCAATCAGCCTGTTCGGTTTCGACTCCGGCGCGGCGCTGGCGACCGTCGTCGGAGTGTTGATCGAAGTGCCGGTGATGCTCAGCGTATGCTGGATCGTCAACAGAACCAGGCCTTGGTACGAGCGAGAGATCCCTGCCTCCAGCGCATCCGGCGGCGGCCAGGTTCAATAAAGCTTGATAGACTGAGTGAAACTTCTGCGCCGGGCGCGCCAGAGAAGCTTAACTCACCTTTCCTTGCGATTGCGCTTCTTGTCGAGATCGAGCGACTTGCCGATGATGTGCTCGTCTCGGCCAATCACATGCGCGCTGGTGCCAACGATCAACGGATCGGGTCCGCGCACCAGACCGAAGTCTTTGTTGGGATAATCGAGACTTGCGAGGAAGTGTTGCATGCAATTGAGGCGAGCCCGCTTCTTGTCGTCTGACTTGATGACGATCCAGGGCGCATCCGCCGTATCGGTGAAGAAAAACATCGCCTCCTTGGCTTCGGTGTAATCGTCCCATTTGTTCATTGAGGCGCGATCGATCGGCGAGAGCTTCCATTGCTTGAGCGGGTCCGTCTCGCGCGACTTGAATCGGCGCGTTTGCTCCTCACGCGTCACCGAAAACCAGTATTTGAACAGGCGCATGCCCGAACTGACGAACATGCGCTCGAGTTCGGGACACTGGCGCATGAAATCGAGATATTCATTGGGCGTGCAAAAATTCATCACTCGCTCAACGCCGGCCCGGTTGTACCAAGAGCGATCGAAGAACACGATCTCCCCGCCAGCCGGCAGATTCTGGATGTAGCGCTGAAAATACCATTGCGTGCGCTCGCGCTCGGAGGGTTTCTCCAGCGCCACGACCCGGGCCCCGCGCGGATTGAGATGCTCCATGAAGCGCTTGATTGTGCCGCCCTTGCCGGCGGCGTCGCGTCCCTCGAACAGGACGACGACTCTCTGTCCCGTCTCCTTGATCCAATTCTGCGCTTTCAGCAATTCGACCTGAAGCGCGGCCATATGCTCAAGATAGATTTTCTCTCGCATCCGGCTTTTGAACGGGAATTCGCCGGTTTCGAAAGCGTGACGGATGGCGTCGGGATCGGCGCGCAGGCGACGCGTATCCTCGTGCCGGGGCGGCTGCTCTACGTCCCCGGCGGACGCCGCGCCCTCGACGCTGGCAACAATTTTTTCCAGCGCGGCCTCGATCTCGGCGGGCTTCACAACGTCCTCGGTCTCATCCATCGGCTTTTCTCCAATACTTTCCCGCACGCCGCCAGAAGTGTTGCTTAATTTCGCGCCATGGGGCCGCCCCAAACCGCATCGCCGTCTGCGAGGATGGAACCGTTGCTGCATTCCGGCAAGAGCGCATTTCAGCGCAACCCGCGGCGACCGGTCGCTCCGCCGCTGCGCGGCTCATTGCCACGATCGTCGCCCCTCCCTATAGTCCGCGCCAAAAAGGGGGCACCGCCCCCTGAAATTCAAGATAGAGGAAGCCGGAACAATGCTGGAAGGCCTGCGCGTCGCTTCGCAGAACTGGATTGGTCGCGCCCTGATGGCGCTGGTCATGGGCGTGATCGTCGTCAGTTTCGCAATCTGGGGGGTTGGCGACGTCTTTCGTGGCATGACCACCCAGCGGCTGGCGAAAGTCGGCTCTAGCGAAGTGACGGTCGACGCCTTCCGTACGGCCTATCAAAATGAACTGCGGAACATTCAGCAACGCCTGCGCCGGGCCGTCACCAACCAGGAGGCGCGTCAGGCCGGTCTCGATCAGCAGGTGCTGCAAAGGCTGATCACCGAAACCGCCCTCGACCAGAAAATCCTCGCGCTGGGGCTGGCCTCCAGCGATGAGACCGCGCAGCGCCTGCTTGCCGATGAAAAGGTTTTTCACGGACCCGACGGCAAGTTCGACCCCGCCCGCTTCAAGGACATCGCCGCTAACGCCGGCTATACGGAGCGAAACTTCGTCGCCGCCCAGAAAGCGGCTTATCTGCGCAAACTGCTGACCGACGTCGTCATCGCCGGAACCGAGCCGCCGAAGTTGATGATCGAGGCCATTCACCGCTTCCGAAACGAATCGCGCGCCGTCGATTACTTCATCTTGCCGGTTTCCGCCGCCGGGCCAGCTGCGACGCCCCCGGACGAGGAACTGAAGAAATATTTCGCCGACCGCGAACAGAGTTTTCGGGCCAGAGAATATCGCAAGCTGACGACGCTCACCGTCAGCCCGTCGAGCCTCTCGAAACCCGACGCCGTGACTACCGACGAAATTCGCAAGCTATACGACGAGGTGAAAACCAAACGGTTCGGAACGGCGGAGAAGCGGGAAGTTCACCAGATCGTGCTCAAGACCGAAAAGGAAGCCGACGACGCCCTCGCCCGGCTGAAAGGCGGGCTGGACATCGACGCCCTGGCCGCTGAGCTGAAGTTTAATTCTAAGGACGTTAATCTCGGGCTCGTTGAGCAGCGGGACTTCGGCGACCCGAAGGTGGGCGCGGCGGTCTTCGCCATTACGAAACCCGGACTGGCGGAACCGGTGAAAACCGCCTTCGGCACGGTGATTTCCCAGATCAAGACGATCCAACCCTCCGTGTTCACAAAAAGCTACGAACAGGTCGAGAGCGAGCTGCGCGCCGAAATCGCCGCCTTGAAAGCGACTCCTGACCTCGGCCGCCTTCGGGACCTTGTCGAGGATCAGCGCGCCTCCGGCAAGCCGCTCGCCGAAGCCGCCAAGGCGGCGGGACTTGAGGTCAAAACCATCGACAGCGTCGACGACACTGGTCTCGATCATTCCGGCAAACCGATCGCCGACATTCCCGGCGGCCCCGATCTTCTCAAGGCGGCCTTCGCGTCGGATGTGGGCGTCGATAACGACACAGTCGCCACCCGCGACGGCGGCTATGTCTGGTTCGAGGTTAACGCCATCGAGCCGGCGCGACAGAAAACCTTCGAGGAGGTCAAGGGCGCCGTGCTGGAGGCCATTCGTGCGGAAGCGGCCCAAAAAACCCTCGGCGGAAAGGCCGAGGAAGCTGTCGCCAAAATCCGTGGCGGTCAATCAATCGACGATGTGGCGAAAGCTTTCAACGCAGAGGTCAAGCGCGCGACCGATGTGAAACGCGCGCCGCGCCCCGATATTCCCAGCAACGCGATCGTCGCCTTCTTCGATGTCGCGCCGCATGGGGCGGGCACGGTGGCGACGGACAACGGAAGGTTGGTGTATTTCGTAAAGGACTCTTCCGCGCCGGCATTCGATCCGAATTCAATTGAGTCCAAAACCATCGCCGAACAACTCAAGCCCGCGCTGCAAAACGACCTACTCGAACAATATATCGGCGGTCTGGAGAACGCCTTTAACGTCAGCATCAATCAGAAGGCGCTTGCGGCGGCGACAGGGGCGGAAAAGGAACAGTGACCGGCCCCGTTATCGAGCCCGCTTTTCAGGACTTCGCCAGCGACTATGACGCCAGACGGCCGCGGCTGGTCGTCACGCGCCTGGTCGCCGATCTCGAAACGCCTGTCTCGGCCTATCTCAAACTCGCGCGCGGGCGCGCGGGCGCGACGTTCCTGCTGGAATCGGTCGAAGGCGGCGCGGCGCGCGGCCGGTATTCGATGATCGGTCTCGATCCGGACGTGATTTTTCGAGTTGTCGACGACAAGGCCGAAATCAATCGGGATGCGCTCGACAAGCCCAATGCGTTCAAGCCTTGCAACGGCGCGCCACTGGTCGCCCTGCGTGAATTAATTGCAGAGTCCGCCGTGGCCCAGGGCTCGCAACTGCCCCCAATGGCGGCCGGCGTGTTCGGCTATCTCGGCTACGACATGGTCCGCCAGATGGAGCGGCTGGCCCCGGCGAAAGCCGACAGGATCGGCGCGCCGGATGCGCTGCTGGTGCGTCCGACCATCATGGTCGTCTTCGACACCGTGCGGGATGAAATCACCCTTGTGACGCCCGTGCGGCCACAGGCCGGCGTTGACGCGCGCGGGGCCTACGAAGCGGCGGTGACACGGCTTGACCGTGTCGTAGCGACGCTGGACGCGCCGCTTGAGCATCGCGACTCTGGCGGCGATGCGATGCTCGAGGCGCCGGCGCCAAGCTCGAATACGCCGAAGCAGCGCTTTCTCGACATGGTCGAGCGCGCCAAGGAATACATTCGCGCCGGCGACATTTTCCAGGTCGTGCTGTCGCAAAGGTTCACTGCGCCTTTTACTCTTCCCGCTTTCGCGCTTTATCGCGCGCTCAGACGGGTCAACCCGGCGCCGTTTCTGTGTTTCCTCGACTTCATCCAATTCCAGATCGTCTGCTCCAGCCCTGAAATTCTCGTACGAGTCGCCGACGGAAAGGTGACCATACGTCCCATCGCCGGCACCCGCTGGCGTAGCGATCTAAAAGCCGAGGACGAAAGACTGGCCGCCGATCTGCTCGCCGACGAGAAGGAACGCGCCGAGCATTTAATGCTGCTTGATCTCGGCCGAAACGACGTCGGCCGCGTCTCATCGACCGGCACGGTGCGCGTCACCGACAGTTTTACGATCGAACGCTACAGCCATGTGATGCATATCGTCTCGAACGTCGAGGGCGAACTCGACGCGAACCACGACTGCATCGACGCGCTATCCGCTGGTTTCCCTGCAGGCACGGTTTCCGGCGCCCCGAAGGTGCGCGCCATGGAAATCATCGACGAACTCGAAATCGACAAGCGCGGCATATACGGCGGCTGCATCGGCTATTTCGGCGCAGGCGGCCAAATGGACACCTGCATCGTTCTCCGGACCGCTATCGTCAAGGACGGCCAGATGCACGTGCAGGCAGGCGCCGGCGTCGTTTACGATAGCGAACCGGAATACGAAAATCGCGAATGCGAGAACAAGGCGAAAGCCCTGTTCAGAGCCGCCGAGGAGGCGGTGCGTTTTGCGACAAGCGCCCGTCGGGGACGATAGGCGGGGAGCCGGGGATGGCGGAGCCGACAATCTACGACGAAGGCGAGGATCCCTTTCGCCCGATCCGCGTTGGAGACCCTTTATCCGTTTCCGATGCGCCGAAATGGGGCGTCCTGCTGTCTCGCTTCATGCGCATTGTCGCCCTGTTCTGGCTGGTGCAGGGACTGATGCACTGGCGGATCATTCTGGGCTCAGAGCAATCGATTTTCGACACAATGCCTCGCAACGCGGCCTTTGCAATCATCTTTTTCGCCGTTCTGGATCTGGTCGCCGGCGTCGGCCTCTGGCTCGCGACGCCATGGGGCGGCGTTCTCTGGCTGCTCATCGCCAGCGCCCAGATTTTCATCACCCTCAGCCTGCCCGGATTCTTCATTGGCGGTTACTGGCTAATCGGCATCAATGCGGCGTTAATCCTGTTTTATCTCACTCTGACCTTTGAAGCCGGACGCGACGATGACGCGGTTCGGCTATATGAACGACGGCGACGACGAAAACTCGAAAAACAAAAAGCGGCGGCAGGGAAAAAAGCAACCAAAGACGATGCTCCCTGAGTCCTGTATGTATTATGCGACAGGATTGGCGCGGGCGCGAATAGCTGCGAGCGTGTCGTCGACAAGAAGTGCGCCATTACGATAAACCGG
>JBBARD010000021.1:22132-23899 GCA_040399965.1 Methylocystis sp.
CGCGAATAGCTGCGAGCGTGTCGTCGACAAGAAGTGCGCCATTACGATAAACCGGCCGCAGCAGATTGACGCCGCCACCCGGTGGCTGAAACTGGGTCTCATCGACTCTAATCGTCGCGTAGTTGGGCGAGGCCACGAGGCCGAGTAATCCCGGTTTCGAGCGCTTGGCATGATCGGTGATCGGGTCTTTTTGAATATCGCGCCAGAAGCCATCGATCGCCACGGCGCTGGCCTTGTAGGCGAATTGCAGCGTGTCGCGATCAACGCGCTGAAAAAGGGCGCCGCCCATGCCGAAGGCGATGTTGCCGACGCAGAACCCATCGGCTTTGACGCGTTCGAGAATCGCCGTAATGCTGGCGGGATTCACGCCGTCGCCCTGCAAGACACGCACATGTCTCAGGGCTCTATAGCCCTTGCCGTTGATATCGTATCCGAAGCGCTGCGCCAGCAATGCAAGGGTTTTTGCAACGATTTCGACCGGATCTCCGCTGTCTGGCCGTATCACGAGCGTCGCGCCGCTATCGACGACTCGTTGGCGTAACCTCTCGCCCCAGAGATGATTGACGGCGGCGTAAATATCATAACTGTCGGAAACGACGGCGAAGGTTTTTCCTGGTTGACCGAATTGCGTCACCATATTTTCATAGGCTTCATATTCATGCGTCCGTCCCCAGCTTGTGATCGTGCAATGCTCGGCGGCGGAAATGCTGAACCCCGCCATTGGCGCATGATACAGATCGCGCGCCGCAAGCACGCCAGCCAGCGTATCGGTGCCGCTGAAATTGACCAGATGCGCGAGGCCGCCCAGCGCCGCGCCGCCATAGCTGGAGACGCCCCGAGCGCCGAAATCGTGCAGCGCGAACGGCAGTTCGGCGGCAGGATCGTCGGATGTCCTCTCCAACGCTTCTTGGATCGTCTGGCGCACATGCCAGCCAATCGTCGCGACCGTCGCAGGATACCAGACGCGCAGCAACGCAGTTTCGACATAGCTCGTTAACCAGAAAAATTCCGGATCCGTGTTAATGATCGTCATAAGGGCATTGTGGACCGGAATGACGAGACCTTCCGGCGCCGCGCGGATTTCGAGCGGCAAGCGGCCGCCGTATTTTTCGACAAGCCTAAGCCAGCCGGATTCGTTGAAAGGCTCTCCATGCGCAGCAAGCAGCGCACGGGCTTCCGCGACATGCGCTGGCGTGACGGGCGTCAATAACTCCTGCTTCAAAATCGCCTGAACTCCGAAAAACAGGGTGCGCGAATAAATCCCGCCACGGCTTTCGACATAGGAGAAAATATGCGTCGTTCCCGGCGGATATTGAAGCTAATGACTGGTTTTATAACTATCCGTATTCAGGATCGGATTCATGGCCGGCGCGCTCCCGGCGCGCCGATAAAGTTTCGCCGCGCTTGTAGTTTTTAACCAAAATTATCGTCAATTTTATCTTTTGTTTCAGGATTGATTCACCGAAAATCGATTCGACAGGGTAAACGCCGGATTCAGGCTGTTATTTAAACTTGCCTTCACCGGAAGCCGCCTATTTTCCTCCCACAAAACGCAACAAGACTTGCGATCCGCAACCGGGATACAGGAGGGAAAAGGATGAAACCTGCAATCACGCCCGACGCGCCGCGAACCGCCGCCGCAAGCGCCGCCGACATTCGGCCGGTTTACGTCGAGGCGCTAACCCTGGTCGAACGGCTGCATCGACGGCTGCTCGATGTAGTCAAGAGCGAATTGGACCGACGCGACTGCAACGACATCAACGCTGT
>JBBARD010000021.1:23999-34647 GCA_040399965.1 Methylocystis sp.
TCCGCAGACGATTTCAGGTCGCTCAATGTCTCTCTGGGCCGGCTGGAGCGCTTCTGGACCGATCAGGTTCGTTTTTGTCTCTGAGTCCTTTGGCGCTTGCGGGCGCGCCTGCTCCTTCCGGCGGTCGGGCGGATCGCGCTTCGTCCCGGGAGCATTGGTTGTAGTCGCCGCCAACTGGCGGCGGGAGGCGTGAACGCCTATCTCTGGAAGACATTACTCCAGCAGCGGAAGTCGTCATGGGCTGGTCTATCACCATTGGCCGTTTCAAGGGCACAGCGGTTCGCATTCATTTGACCCTGTTGTTATTTCTCGCCTGGATCGGCCTGCGGGCATGGCAAGAAGGCGGCGCGGAGGTCGCCGGTCAAAGCGTTTTGTTTATTTCGTTGGTCTTCGCCTGCGTGGCGCTTCACGAATTTGGCCATATCTTGATGGCGCGGCAGTTCGGGATCGTGTCGTCCGAGGTGACGCTCTTGCCTATCGGCGGCGTCGCCGACATGAACCGGATGCCAGATAAACCCTGGCAAGAGTTGCTCGTCGCGATCGCCGGACCGATGGTGAATGTTGTGATCGCCATCGGACTGATCGCAGCGGCCGGGGCGGCCGACCTCGCCAATGCGGTCGAAATCAGCAACCCGGCCATCGGTCTAGTTCAGCGGCTGGCGGCGACCAACCTGTTTCTTGCGATTTTCAACCTTGTGCCCGCTTTCCCGATGGACGGCGGAAGGGTTCTGCGCGCCGGCCTCGCCATGTGGATTGGTCAGGACAAAGCGACCCGCATCGCCGCCGGGATCGGCCAAATCTTTGCTTTCCTGCTGGGGTTCCTTGGTCTCTTCGGCCACCCGATGCTCATCTTCATCGCCATCTTCGTGTTCATGGCCGCCGCCGGCGAGGCGCAGATGACCACTATGGCCGAGGCCGCTCGCCATCTCGACGCGACCGCCGCCATGGAGACCAAAATCGCCGCCATCGACCGCGCGGCGACGGTCAGGGAGGCTGTCGATCTGCTCCTCGCGACCTCTCAGGATGTGTTTCCGATGGTCGATCAATCCGGCCGGCTGCATGGCCTGCTGGGTCGAACCGAGATCGTCGCCGCCTTGCAATCCAGCCCGCCGGACGCGCCGATCGCGCCCTTCGCACAGTCCGCGCCGCCAACGATCGGCAGCCATGAGCAGGTTGGCGCGGCGCTTCGACACCTCAACGCTGGCGATCCGGTCGGGGTGGTTGACGCCGAAGGGCGGCTGGTCGGTCTTTTGACCCGTCAGTCGCTGGCCGAGATCATGATGATTCGCGAAACGCGGCCGGACTGGCGTTTCGGCCAAAACAAGGAAAACCCGACTCCTGTTGCCTAACGCCGTCGTGCGCCTTAATGGTTTGACGACGCTTGATGCCTTGGATGCTACGGTTCACGAGACGCTTGAAACATGGCCAATGTCACGCTGATCGATAATTACGACAGCTTCACCTTCAATCTTGTCCATTATTTCGGGCAATTGGGGGCTAAAGTGACCGTTCATCGCAACGACGCCGTCTCCGTCGAAGAGGTTGTCGCCGGCGACCCCGACGCTATTGTCATTTCGCCGGGGCCCTGCACCCCGCATGAGGCGGGCATCTGTCTGGACCTGATCCAAGCCGCCAGCGCAAGGATCCCAATGTTTGGGGTCTGCCTGGGCCACCAGTCCATTGGCGAGGTTTTCGGGGGTGAAGTTGTGCGCGCGCCCCTTCCGATTCACGGCAAGATGGCGACCATCCATCACACTGGCGACGCCGTGTTCCGCGGCATAGAGGGACCCTTTCAGGCGACCCGCTACCACTCGTTGGTCGTTAAGCGCGTCACCCTGCCCGAATGCCTGCGAATCACAGCAGAGACGCCCGATGGATTGATCATGGCGCTCTCGCACACAAGTTTGCCGGTTCATGGCGTGCAGTTCCATCCGGAGAGCATAACCTCCCAGCATGGCCACAAGATCCTGCGTAACTTCCTCGATCTTGCATCGGAGTGGAACGCCGGGCGGCGGGGCCGGAGCAAGGTGGCGTGACGATGCACGGCGCCGGTTCGACGGTTCGCGCGCGTCTTCTCGATCTCTCATGAAGAATTTCAAATCCTGCATCGCCGCCATTGCAGCTGGCGAATCGCTGTCAGAAGAAGAGGCGCGTGACGCCTTTTCCATGATCCTGATCGGCGAAGCGACGCCGACGCAGCTGGGCGCCTTTTTGATGGGCCTGCGTCTGCGCGGCGAGACGGTAGATGAGATCATCGGCGCCACTCGCGCCATGCGCGCCGCCATGATTCCCGTCACGGCGCCGCCCGGAGCCATCGATATTGTCGGCACCGGCGGCGACGGCGCTTGCACCTGGAATATTTCGACCCTGGCCGCGATCATCGCCGCCGCCGCCGGCGCGACTGTCGCCAAGCACGGCGGCAAAGCCTCCTCCTCCAGTTCCGGAGCTTCCGACGTGCTGGGAGAACTTGGCGTTCGCGTCGGCGTCAGCCCGGCAGCTGCGAGCGCCTGCCTGCGCGAGGCAGGGCTTTGTTTTATGGCCGGGCCAACCCATCATCCGGCCTTACGTCACGCTGGGCCGGCGCGCGCCGAGCTTGGCGTGCGGACGATCTTTAACCTCTTGGGTCCGCTGTCCAATCCGGCTAGGGTCGAGCGGCAGGCGATCGGAGTCTATTCCCGCGATTGGCTGGAGCCGCTGGCGCGCGCCCTGCGCGATCTCGGCTCAAAACGCATCTGGCTGCTGCATGGCTCCGATGGGCTTGACGAAGCCACGACCACCGCCCCCACCCATGTCGTGGCGCTGGAGAATGGCGCAATCCGCGCTTTCGACATTTCTCCCGAAGACGCCGGACTGCCGCGCGCCTCAGCGCCGGATCTGGTTGGCGGCGATCCCGCTCATAACGCCAGAGCGCTGCGCGGCGTTCTGGAGGGAGCCAAAAACGCCTATCGCGACATCGCCTTGCTCAACGCCGCCATCGCCCTGATCATCGCCGAACGCGCCGGGGATTTGCGCGAGGGGGCGCAACTGGCGGCGCAGGCCCTCGACAGCGGAGCGGCCCGCGACAAACTCGACGCTTTGATCCGGATCTCGAACCGGGAAGCCTGACGCCGCAGGGCGCGGGATGGTCGAAAAGCGGCTAATCGGCTAATCAGGACCAAGAACCAAAAAGGCGCCCAATGCGCCTATGGATGAAAAACATGACCGACATCCTCAATCATATCGAAGCCTACAAACGCACAGAAATCGCCGAGGCCAAGGTGCGCATGCCCTTCGCGACGCTGGAGCGTAAAGTGCGCGACCATGATCCGCCGCGCGGATTCGTTCACGCCATCGAACGCAAGCTTTCCGAACGGCGCATCGCGCTGATCGCGGAGGTGAAGAAGGCCAGCCCGTCGAAGGGCGTGATCCGCCCCGATTTCGATCCGCCGGCGCTGGCGAAAGCCTATGAGGCCGGCGGCGCGGCCTGTCTTTCTATTCTCACCGACGGGCCGTCTTTTCAGGGCAAGCTCGATGATCTCGAATCTGCGCGCAAGGCCACGCATCTGCCGGCCCTGCGCAAGGACTTTCTCTTCGATCCCTATCAGGTCTATGAGGCGCGCGCCTTTGGCGCCGATTGCATCCTGATCATCATGGCCGCCGTCGACGACGCCGAAGCGAAGTCGCTCAACGCCGCCGCGCACGATCTGAAGATGGATGTGCTGGTTGAAGTCCACGATGAACGCGAACTGGATCGGGCGCTGGCGCTTGAGACCCGGCTGATCGGAATCAACAACCGCAACCTGCACGACTTCAAGGTGTCTCTGGACGTCAGCGAACGTCTCGCCGAACGTGTGCCGCGAAACAAGATCATCGTCTCCGAAAGCGGCATTTTCACGCACGAGGACTGCCTGCGACTCGAGAAGTCGCATATCTTTGCTTTCCTGGTTGGCGAGAGCCTGATGCGCCAGAGCGATGTGACGGCGGCGGCAAGAAAATTGCTGGCGGGCTGATCGCCACTCCGTCTCGGCTTTACGCGCCAATGAAGGCGCGCAAGGCCGCCTGCTGCCCGGCGCTCATGTGCAGGCCGAGTTTTGTGCGCCGCCAGAGAATATCCTGCGACGTGCGCGCCCATTCTTGCGCCATGAGATAACGCGCCTCCGCCTCGGTGAGGCCGCATCCGAAATTGTGTCCCAGCTCGGCCATCGAAAGCGCCGATCCCAGAATGAGATCGACACGGGTCCCGTAAGCGCGAGCGAGTCGCAGCGACAGAGCGTCGCCCAGATAGGGGCGCGCGCGTCGCAGATGCGCCAGAAAACTGTCGAAGTCGATATCGCCGCCGGGCAGCTTGGCGGCGGCCGTCCATGCCGGCCCCTTTTGAGGCAGGAAACCCCGCAAGGCGTCGAGCGCATGTTCGGCAAGTCTTCGGGCGGTGGTGATCTTGCCGCCGAAGATCGAGAGAACCGGCGCGCTGGTTTCCGGCGCATCGAGATCGAAGGCGTAATCGCGGGTCACGACAGCGGCCGCGACGGCGCCGTCATCGTAAAGGGGCCGCAATCCCGCGTAGCTCCAGACGATTGCATCGCGCGTCAAGGGTCGCGCCAGAAAACGATTGATCGAATCCAGAAGATAATCCGTCTCGGCCTCGTCGATCTCGACTGCGTCCGGCGCTCCTTCAAAGGGCACATCGGTGGTGCCGATCAGCGTAAAGTTACTCTCGTAGGGAATAGCGAAAACAATCCGACCATCGGGATTTTGCAAAATGTAAGCGTGCTCACCCTCATACAGTCGGCGCACGACCAGATGGGACCCCTTCACCAGCCTGACATGTTTTTTAGTCGTTACACGCAGCGCCCTGTCAGCGACCGAAGACACCCACGGCCCTGCAGCGTTAATCAACGCGCGCGCGACAATTTCGCGACCGTCGGCCAGAACGGCGCGCCAGTGAGTCTCGTGACGCTCTGCCCGGATCAGTTTGGCGCCAACCTCAATCTCGGCGCCGCGCTCCCTGGCGTCCACAGCGTTCAGCACAACCAGTCGCGCGTCGTCCACCCAGCAATCGGCATAGGTAAAACCGATCCCATAGACAGATCGCAACGGCGCACCCAGCGCGTTGCCGACAAGCGACACCATGTGAGAGCCGTCGAGACGTTGGCGGCGAGCCAGGTGATCGTAGAGGAAAAGTCCTAGCCGCAGCATCCAGATCGGCCGTCCCCCTTTCTCGTGCGGCAGCACGAATTTCAGCGGCCAGACGATATGCGGCGCGGCGGCGAGCATCCTTTCGCGCTCGGCCAGAGCCTCTTGAACAAGCCGAAACTCATAGAGTTCGAGATAGCGCAGACCGCCATGGATCAGTTTTGTCGAGGCCGACGATGTTCCACTGGCGAGATCGTCTTGCTCGATCAGCCGCACAGACAATCCACGACCCGCCGCATCGCGCGCAATAGCGCAACCATTGACGCCGCCGCCAACAATCAGAAGATCGTAGAGTTGATCCACCCCGACATCCTTATCTGACGCACCGGATCAATAGAGCAGCGGCTCAACGCATTTCAAGTCTGGGCGGCATGCTGCCTGACCACGCTACACCGTCCATCCCGGAGCCCGCACGCGCACCACGCTTAACCCGCCGCCGCGACGCTCCACCGAAATTTTTGTCGAAATACGTTGGTGCAATGAGTCGACATGACTGATTACGCCCACTTTACGACCCTGCCCCTGCAAACTCTCCAAAGCATCAATAGCGATATCGAGCGTCATTGAGTCGAGGGAACCGAAACCCTCATCGATAAAGAGCGTATCGACGAAGGAGTCGCGTCCCTCCAGTCCGGCGAGCGCCAGGGCCAGCGCCAGAGAAGCAAGAAAACGCTCTCCGCCCGAAAGCGAGCGAGTTGAACGCCGTTCTTCGCCAAGATCTCGGTCGATGATTTGTAGACCAAGTGAGTCAATCTCTCCCGATTTCTCCAAACGATAGCGCGGCGACAACAACGCCAGCCGCTGGTTCGCGAGAGCGACAAGTTGATCGAGCGTGACGCTCTGCGCGAAACGCCTGAACTTGTCGCCGCTGCGAGATCCGATGGCCGCATTGATATCCTCCCAGAGTCTACCGGCAGCGCGCGCCGCATCTATGTTGCGCGACAGGCTCTCGGCCCTGACGCGGGCCTCTTCATCAAGCCTGATCTGCTCGCACAAGGCGCCAATCCGCGCCGTAATCGTCTCCAGCTGTTCCGCCAGATCCTCATGGCGCGCAATCAGCTCGTCCTGCGGCGTTTCCGGCAAGTCTGCGCGCGACGCTTCGACATCCTGACGACGCGCTAAAACAGTGGCCAGGGCCGCAGCGCATCTTTCCTGCACAAGTCGCAACTGCTCACGCAATGCGGAAATGTCCTCCTGCGGCGCGGCGAGCAACTCCACAACCGTCTCCTGCGCCAATCCGGCGACGGCGCAGGCCTGAATGAAAGCCTCTTGTGCAATGAGAACCGCTTGCGACGCCTTTTCAACCTCGTGAGCGCTCTCATCGGCCAGCGTCCGGGCGGCGGCGGCGCTCTCCCCGGCGATGGATCGCGCCTCACGTCTCATTTCAAGTTCTGCGACCCGCGCCTTGCGCGTTTCTTCATGACGCAGGCGGTGTATTGACGTCGATTCGCCGTCCAAGAGTGATGCGCGCGAGACGCGCAAATCGTCCAGAGCCTTGACACGATCGTTATGCACCCGACTCCGCGCCGTGAGGGCGTCACACGCCGCCTGCGTCTCGGCCTTAAGGATCGCGACGCGCAGATCAAGCGCATTACGCTCCTGCGTCAAACGATCCAACGCGTCCCGGGCCCGCTGGAAACTCTGACCCGCCTGCGCCAGACGCGCGCGCGCCGATGCCGGGTCACGTTCCAGATCGGCGGTTGTCAAACCGCCGGGATCGAGAAACGGCGCCAATGAGCGGTCGATGGAGGCGATGCGTTCTCCGTTATGCGCCAGAGTCGCCGCAAGCTGCGAGGCGCGTTCACCCAATTCCTGCTGACGGTTGGATGTGGATTGACGCTCGATCTGTCGTCGATCAAGCGCATCGCGCGTCGCGTTATAACGCTTGGTTAGTCTATCGCGCTCATCCCGCAGATGGCGCGCCGCCTCAAGTTTGCGCGCCATCCCTTGCGCCTCGATCTCTCGCTCGGCAAGTAATTCTTCAATGATGGGCGCAGCTCCATCGATTTTTTCAGGGATCCAGGACTCCTGCAACCCGACAACCAAGGCTGCATAAGCTTGCGCGGCCTGAGCAATTTCAGCTTCCGCCTCACGCCCCTGTCTCTGCGCCGTCTCCTCCTCCGCCTTGGCGGCGGCGCAGGCGGCTTCGGATTTGACAATCTCCGCGTCCAGTTTGCCCAGCGCCGCGCGTGTGGCCGCGCGGCGCGCCCGCAATACGTCGACAAGCTGCTGCGCCGCGTCGGCATTCCTCGAAAAAGGATGTTCCAGCGCGCCGCAAACCGGACACGGCGTCTCATCGTCCAACGCGGCGCGCAGCTGAAACGTATGCGGATCGGCAGCCGCTTCTGCCAGTTCGCCAAGTCGCGCGGCGTCGGCGCTCTCCAACGCTTGCTGAGAGCGTCGATCGCGCAACCCCGCAAGATCCTGCTTCATACGGGCGACGACCAAGCCGCGATCCGTGACGATCCTCTTGGCAAAATCAAGCGCCTCTGCTGCTCGGACATGCTCCGCCGCCGGTCTCAGCAATGCTTGTAATTTAACGACTTCTGAGGCGATTTGAGCCGCTTTCGAAGCGGCGCTCTCTTCATCGAGCGCCATCAACGCTTGTTCGCGTTGAGCGATTTGCGCGCCAAGCGCGTCCCGCTCGGCGCGATCCTGCATGTCAGCCGCCGTGCTGGCGGCAAGAGACTGACCGATCCGATTCAGTTCGATCCTGACCTCGTCCGCCGCCTTGCCCGCCAGATGATTTTCCTGTGACAATTCCAGCCGCTTTGCGAGCCAATCGTCGATTTCCGGCATCCGTTCCGCCAGAGGGCGCGCCGATGCGTAACGGTTCGAGTCGATTTGCGCCGCCTCATACTCGCACAATTTTTCAGCCTGTGTGGCGTGGGCAGCCTCAAGCGCGCGTTGTTTTTCCTCGGCTGCGGCGCGCGCGGACTTAAAGTCTTCTTGCGCCTGCGCCGCCAGCTTTGCGCTCTCAGCGAGACGAACATCAAGTTCGCTGGCCTGCGTCCAGATCGGGTTCAGCGCAGCGAAGATTTGTTCGATGTCGTCAACCGCCCGTCTCGCGGCCTGTTCCTCTACGTCCGCGCGGGCGAGCCTTTGCTGCGCCTCTGCATGCTGTCGCCGGGCATGTTGCGCCGCAAGCGTCTGGCGACGCGCGCGCTCATCCGCGCTGTGCATGTCTCTCCACGGCGCGCGTAGCGGTCCGGCGCGCTCCATGAGCGCAATTTTCTCAGCCTGCGGAGACAATTCCTCAAGCGCCCGTGTCGCGGCATCCGATTCAGTCTCCGCCCGCAGCAATTTTTCACGCGCCTGAGCATGTGTTTCGAGACGGCGCAGGCTTTCCTGTATCGCCGCCCGAGCGCCTTCCGTCTCCATACGCCTCTGAGACAGCGTTTCGATTTCCGTCTGTCTCGACGCCCGGTCTTCTTCAGTGAGGAGGCCGATATCGTCCTGTCTTTGCTTGAGTTGAGCCAGCGTGTCCTGCGCCGCCTGGGCTTTTTCATAGGCGCGTTGCGACAAGCGTCCGTATATCTCCGCTCCGGTGATTTTTTCGAGCAGATCGGCGCGCTTGCCGGCGTCGGCGCGTAAAAAAGCGTCGAAGTCGCCTTGCGCCAGCAATGCCGTTCGACAGAATTGATCGAAGGTCAGATCCGTAAGTTCGACAATCCGGCGGTTGACCGGCCCTATGCCAGACTCAAGCGTCTCGACCACGCCCCCCGCCGCATCGATCCGCCACAGGCTGCGACGACGCGGCTGCAGGTTTCCGCTGGCTTTGCCGCGCGCACGTTGCAAGCCGCAGCGGGCGCGGTAGCGAAGACCGTCACGGGCGATGAAATCCACTTCCGAATAGCCCGCGCCGGCGCCGCGCCGCAGGATGGGCGCCGGATCGCGCATTTTCAGCAATTCTCCCGAAGGGTCTGGCGCGCGTTCGCTCGCCTCGGTCGCTTCGACGCGCGGAAACGTATCGTAAAGGGCCAGACACAGAGCGTCGAGAATGGTCGACTTGCCGGCGCCGGTTTCACCGGTAATTGCGAAAAGGCCACAGGAACGCAAAGGCTCCTGCTCGAATTCGAGTGCGAAGGGCTCGCAGAGACTTGCCAGATTCTCGCCCCTTATCGCCAGAATCCGCATCTCAGGAATCCTGGGTCAACTGGTCAAAACATTGCAGATGGGCAGGCGTCGGTTCAACTCCATGCGCGCGCGCAAAGGCGGCGGCGAAGAGATCGCGCGGGGCGCAATCGGCGAGGCGCACGGCGTCCGTCAGCGCCGCCGGCTCCAGTCGCGGACGTTCGATAGCGAGCGACGCCAATCGCACAGGAAATTTCTCGACAAGAGCGTCAATCTCCGACTTTAGCCCCGTCGCCGGACCCTCGACCCGCACGACAAGATAGAGAAAGGGCCAGGGCGCATCCGGCGCCAAGCCGGCGCAGAACTCCGTCAGCGCGCCGGCGATCCCCTCTGGCGCCAGACCTCCACTCGCCGGCAATCTCTGATGGACGACGCTTCGCGCAAGCGGAACATGATCAATGCAAGTCTCGCCGAGGGCGTCGATATCAACAATAGTGACCCCATGAACGTAATCGATTTCGGTTTTGGACATCGGGATAAGCGACCCGGAATAACGGATGGTCTCTCGCCCTATTTTTTGCGGCCGATGAAGATGGCCCAGAGCGACATAGGAGACATCGGAAGGGAAAATATCTGGAGGCGCAGCATCCTCGCCGCCAATTAAAATCCTGCGCTCGGCGCCTTCCGACTCCAGACCGCCGGCGACATGCAAATGACCGGTCAGGATCAGCGGCGCATCGCCAATCTTGCGCCGTGCGGCGGCAATCGCCTCGCGATACAGTTCGCGCACGCCCCATACAACCGGCGACCCCGGAACATCTGCGCCAGCGACGGGCAAATCCGCCGCTCGCGGATAAGGCAGGGCGAGAATATATGCGGCAAGTGCGCCGGCGGCGTCCTTTACCGGAACAAGATGCGCGCAGGGATCGAGAACGCCGCCGGCGCGGGCCACAACGCCAATCGAATGGACTCCGGCGAATTCGAACAGGGCGCGCGGCGCCTCCAGCCGCCCGGCCGGATCGTGATTGCCGGCAATCAGCACGATGGTCGCCGCCGGACAAGCGGCGCGCAAATTGCGCAGCGTTTCGTAGAGTAAGCGCTGCGCTTCCGCAGAGGGGTTGAGACTGTCGAAAATATCGCCGGCGACAATGATCGCATTCACCTCCCGTAATCGGGCGATTTCGGTGATTTGCGCCAGCGCGGCGCGATGCTCGGGCTCACGCGACCACCCGTGGAGGGCGGCGCCCAGATGCCAGTCCGCGGTATGCAACAGACGAATCATAACCCCGACATTAATCCGGAAGCCGCAATCGGGCTGCAAGGGGCCAAGCGAGAGGAATGATCAGGGAACCGTCGGTCGCTCGTCGGCGGCGAAATCGACTTCGATCCGCGCGCCATTGGG
>JBBARD010000022.1:0-33370 GCA_040399965.1 Methylocystis sp.
AGTATCAATAAGCATGGACGGGAAAGGCGCCTGGCGCGACAATGTATTCGTCGAACGGCTGTGGCGAAGCGTAAAATACGAGGAGGTTTATCTGCGCGCTTACGACAGCGTCGCCGAAGCCCGCGCCTCACTCGGTCGCTATTTGGTCTTTTACAACGAGCGACGTCCACATTCGAGCCTTGACGGGAGCACGGCTGACGAGGCTTACTTCGGAGGGCAGGATACGGTGATGGCCGCATGACCGTCGCCGTCGATTTTATCGCCGCTCTGGTCGGGCTTAAGCCCTCCCGACGCCGCGCTAAAATCGAAACGCCCCGCGTTCAGTAAACCCCGGCAGAGATCCACTTAAAATCCGCGGGGAACTGTCCAAACAACCGGAGCCAGCTCTGAGTCTGGCCTCCTGACCAGACAGCATCTAGAATTATAAATTCAATATAAAAAATTCCTAATTGTTTAGTTTCTACGTGAACCAATCTATATCATTACAGAGTGGCATGAAAATTCATATGATAGATTTTTGCAGCCTGATTAACAACAAGTTCATCGAAAGAAATACCAATAAAAAACAATATGAAGCCATCCAAATTCAATAGGATAAGAAATATATTAGTTGGATGTCGTCCAAAATGAGATCAGAGGTTTGAGACGGCTATCGCTAACCCTGCAAAGGTTTCGATCACGGTTTATGGATAAGCAGATATTACTGTTGGTCGAAGATAATGGAACCCATAACTCGTATCCATAAGATACCCTTGCTTTTCTTCCACTGTTATCGAAGCAAATCTCTGCATTGCCGACAATAAATTCAGATTTAGTTGTTGATGAACTACCCTTAAGACCATCTGTTACAGTATGAGTGCAGTTCGAGTAAGTTCCGGATCTTTTGATATTTCTAACCCTATAAAATCCTGAACTTGTTTGATCTTCTGCATTTATATGGCTCGCTAGTATTAATGGCATGTAAGCCCAAGACTGCATTTTTTGTAGTGGAGAATTAACAAATCCATTTATATCACTATCTGGCATGTAGGTATTAAATTGATCGCTAATGCCTGCGCTTACGTGGATATGACCATCATCAGTAATTATAAATTTATCAAAGTTAGCTATTCCTGATTCCAAATTAAACATTTTTTTCTCTAGAATAGAGCTTCCAAGGGGATTGCTCGCCATAATAGTTGAGCCAGAGTTCTTGTCAAATGTGTCTTCATTAATTCTGGGAAAGCTTGAATTATTATATATAAGATCATCATAAATAACTATATAATTAATTCCGGGAAGTGTTTCGTCTGATCTATGCGCGATAAAGTATGGAAGATTAATATCCCGCTGGCCAATGCTAATATTCAAATCAAAATAATGCGGAATAAATGATGCAAAGCTTGTGAGGGAAGCATGAGAAGTATTGATATCTGAAATTTGCTGCGATGAATATTCCTCTTCATTATGATTTTTTTCAAATTTAGAAAATGAAGGAAATTTCAATCTTGAATCATTGATAATTTCTTCACTAAATTCCTTTTGTTCATCATGAGCGATGCCTTCGTTTATCTGACTTACGTATGACGCATTATTGCCAGATGAATCGGTTTTAGAATGTCTTCTCTGGAATCGTTGTCTAGAAACAGTCCTCATTCGTTGTCTTGCTAAAACCCTATCCCCAGGAACTGAAAAAGTCTTAATCCACCCAAGAGTTCCATCTTCAGGAATACCGATCAGTTGCCAACCATCCTCAGTTGAGTAAATTGTTAGGTAGTCCGGGACATCTTTGTATCGGTAAGTATTTATAATATCATACTCTGTGCCCGGGCCTGATCTTACACATGCTTTTGAATTAAAATTTCGATATGTGCTATAACCATTCGAGCTTGATGTAGAAAGGCGTCTTTTATTCTTGGGGCTGTGATAATGCATCGGGTTTCGCGCGTCTGAGTATGTAATATCAGAACATATAAATTGAGTATCACGATTCTTCATTAAATGATCAGATCTTTTTTTATTAATAATACTTGTCGATAATAGAGAGTGTCGTGGTTGATAAGATAAAATGTCGTTAAGGGAGCAAAATAGATAATCAATAATGAAAAAATTCTGGCATGCTTTGTTATTTATGCTGGCGCTTGCCGGCAGTATTAAAATAAATATGTAAAATAAAGAAATAACACAGGTGGGCACAAAGGCTCTAGCTCTATATTTTAATGAATCATTATTTGCATAATTTGTAATTTTAAAATTCATTGCGACAATACCTGCTGCTCTATTTTGAATCTCATTTTATCCGGCATGCTCTGGATGAAATTCAGGATGCCAAGCGTTTTTTTGCAACTAGTTCTTAAATTTCCAGGAGGTTTGGCTATTAATGACTCTACATCAGCTTTGCCAATCTCGAAATTTTGTAATGAAGATGCCTTGTTATCTATTTCGGTCTTGTCTTTATCTGTTAAAAATAGTCTGTTTTCTGCATAGCTGGAAGCATTTTGAATAGCATCAAGTTCAGACATAGAGACATTCAAAATATCTGCAAGATAGTAGTTTAAATTATTTGAATTGATGAGAAATTTATCGTTATGAGGTAGTAGTCCATTGCAGTCGCGCCATTCAGTGCTTATAAGTTTTTGAGTCAGAGACTTCTCATCATTCATAATTTTATCCATATCGGACAATTGTAATTTTGAAATTGCTTCCTTTCTTTTTGCTGCGATATCTTCAATTGTAAGAAAAACTACATTACTATTGACCTTTGAATCGGGTACTGTGTAACCTTTGTAAATGAATTTTTTAATTAATATTTCATAGTCTGTTGGAAGAAAGCTTTTGTAGAGCACTAATAACTTACCGATTTCAGGGCTTGAATAGAGGGTATTCTCCATTTTAGTTAAATCAGCTGCGGCAGGCTCTATGCTCGCGATGCTTGGTTGTATTTGTTCTGATTGCAGGTATTTATGTTTATCAATCTTAAATAAGTATGCGACGCTCATCAATAATAAAATTATAAAAAACATTGTCAATAATCTGTAAATATTATTCATGTGTCTTAAAGTAGGTATTGCAATATGATCGTCGGTGTTGTTGGAGGCTTTTTGTGGTTGGATCTCGTCTAATGTAACTTGATTTATGTCATTCACCGATTCAGGTGATGGAAGCGGCGTTATTGATCCCTGATCTGAAACCTGGTGTTCTAAAACGTCGCTACTCGCATGATAAGGTGCTACTTCTTGATCTATGACAACTTCAGTTTGTTGGACTACCTTAGAATGAGCATGATGGGAGCTAATTTCTATTTTTGTTTCATGCGGCTCATCATGGCTGTGAAAGGCTGAAACATTATTTTCATTTAGCATTATTTCCATGCCAATGAGATTTTGAGATAAGCTATTATCATATGATGTGATCGCGGAATAATTAGAGATCCAATCTGATAAACCTTGCTGCGCAAATCTTGAAATGCGGAACTCTACTGTATTCGCACCATCTCGTCTGAGTTGAATGTTGCTTGAAATAGCATCAATATCATTTGAAAAATCTACTATCCCCTTTACAAGAATAAGACAATTCGTTTCTATCAACTGGCTGGCCATTTGAATAGAAACGGGGGATGACTTTAGAGTTGTATGAATTGATTCGATTATTGTTTTATAAAAAGTATACTTTAGGCTTTCGCTCTCTGATGTACTATTTTTGAGTGCGTATCTATCCCTCAAAATTATTTCACAGCACCATTGCAGAGAAAGTCTGATAATGTTGCAAAATAAAATTAAATCCTTCTCATTATCTTCAATATCTGTGTTGTCTTTTCTAATAACGTCATCATTTGTGTAATTGTATCTCTTGTTCAGTTCGGCAAACAGCTCCTTAATTTCTTTTTTGATTAGCGCGGGATCGCTCTTCTTGAGATCGTCGAAGGCGTTCTTGCTATCCTTTGAGGCGACTGGCGTAATGATTTCTCTCACTTCTTTGAAGCCAGATATCAAAACCAAGGTCTCATGGCTGGAGCTTTCAATAAATTTAATCGCTTCTATTAAAGCGCCATCAAAGATATTGGCCAAGTTCTCGGAGAAATCCCGCAGTTCTTGTCCATGAATACTGGATAGAACTTGAGTATATAATTTAGCTTTTGCGTCTAATGGTTTTTTCTTGGCAATTGATGTGTTGGTTTCAACGGCTTCCGCTGAAGGCGTCTCCTCGGCAAATAACGAGGACTGAAAATCAGATTTTGGTTTAGCCGCAACTTTACTTTTTCTTTCAATCCGCGTTTTCGACGGGCTAATACTATCCGGGTTTTTTCGTCGAGATCCGCTTTTCTTCGTGTTGCTTTCGGGCGCGTTGTTGTGAGTTGTCTCCTCTGGCGGAGGAGGATTATTTACCTTTCGTTTGGTTCTTGTCGCGGCAATCGGTTTGGCCGCGCTGTCTAAATTCTCTCTTTTTTTCCTGGAAGAGGACTTTTTAGGCGCAGTTTTTTCGAGTGAAGAAATATTGTCATGTTCTTCATTCTTATTCTGGTCTGCCATTTTTTATCCGTGCATATTTCATGCTTGCGAATGTGAACATAAGTGGATTTTGTCGAGAATAGCTATAAACATCATTCTTCAATTAAAACACCTGCTCCTCATACTGTTTTGTCACGGGTCATTGCGATATCGGCATAACAAATTGTTTTAAATGTCGAAACCAGACGTGGCGACAGTTATCAACAATATCGGATCAGCTCGGGTTGATGTCTCTGATACCGCCATGGTGTTAGATCATAAGCTTAAGTTTAATTTTTGAGCCATATTTATAGTCAAGTATTAGTTTGTCTCCGCTGGCGATCCTAGTTTCGATCTTATCATGCAGACCGTTTTTCGTCGTGATTATTGCGGAGAGAGTAAATCAATTAATAATGCGGCTTCTGCTCTCGTATTGCCGCGACTTCAGTCAAGTTAGCGGCAGTAATCGATCGCGAAGGATCGATCTGTGAAGGCGTCGGTCCAGGAGACCCATTTTTCGTCGATCGACACGGTCACCTTGATCGCCGCGTTTAACGTGTGACCGCGCGCCGTAACCACAAAACCGTCACTCTCCGGTTCGACCTGTTCTATCGGATAGGACTGGCGGCCGGCGAAAGGGCCTGTTGTCTTGTTGATTTGAAGCCTCAGATTTCGTGAATCGACCACGACGGCGTAGGGCAGGGCATAGACATTCCCCGAGTCGCGACAGGTTAGCCTGGTGGCGCGCGCTTGCGCAGCGCTGGAGACGAGCAGAGCAAGTGTCGCTATCAATGGTCCGATATTGTTGCGTGTCATCACAGCGCCGTCGGGGCCTTGCGTCTTGCAGAGCGCCTCTCAGCGAATTTATGGCGCAGGGCGCTCCATGCCATCACGGAGAAAGTAGGATATGCGCCGCCGAAAGACAATGACGGGTTCGACGATGGTTTGAGCGCTCTCTCCGCCAGCAAGGCGCGGGATGAGCCGAACAGCGCTTTTGATGAATAGGGATTGTGTTATCCGGAGGCGGACCCGTCGCTCCAAAGGGTCCGTCGCATCGCCATCATCTGGCGTGACAGCGCATTGGAGGCAGCGAATTAAAAGAGCGAGAGCCAGGCGCTTGAAGGGTTATCCGCTTCAGCGGATCGGGCTCCAGGGCGGTATCGGGGAAAAAAAGCCGGGCGCCCTGTATAGTGGGCGCCCGGCCTTTGTTTTTAGGTTAGAGGACGACGTTGGCGGCGGGCAGGGTGGTGACGCCTGTCAGGTTGATGGCGAATTCCGCGCCCCCTGTCCCGGTTGTGTTCAACTCCAGCACGCTGTTGGCGCCGGTGACGACGAGACGCGCCTGGCCCGCCGCCGTGAACTGAGCGCCCGCCCCAAGCAGGGTGAACGCCTGATCTCCAGCCAGGGCGCTGTTCGCGTCGATCCCGCTCAGATCGATCCTGTCGCGATCTCCGGCGACGAAGTCGGTGATCGTATCCCGATAGAGCGAGGTTGCTGCCGAACTGTTGGCGTTGTTCGTCACATCCAGGTTGGTGAACACGAAGGTGTCGCGGTTCAGACCGCCCGTCATCACGTCATTTCCGGCAAAGCTGGTGATCGTGTTGCGGAGATCGTTGCCGACAAGCGTATCATTGCCGGTGGTTCCGTTAATGGCGGTCGTAGCCGGGCCTGCGACAATCGTCTGGCCCGGCGTGCCGGGGTTGAGGGGCAGCGTCGCCCCACCGCCGCCGCCGCCGCCGCCAGCGAAGATGAAGTCGGCGGCCGCCATCGCAGCAAGTCCATTCAGATCGATCTGGAAGTCGGAGACGCTGTTACCGTTCGTATCGCCGAAGAGCACGCCATTGGCGAGACGCAATTGACCGGCGACATTGGAGAAGGCCGTCGCCCCGATGTAGCTGAAGCCTTGCACGCCCGCCACATTGGTGTTGCCGTCGATGGCGGACAGATCGATCTTGTCGGTTCCCGAGAGGAAATCGAGGATGCTGTCGCGCGCGCCAGCAGCGTTGCCAATGTCGGCCACGCTGCTGAACACGAAGGTGTCGGCGGCGGCGCCGCCGCTCATCTGGTCGAAGCCCGCGCCACCGTTGATCCTGTCGACGCCGGCATGGCCCTTGATGATATTCCCGACGCCATTGCCGGTGAGGGTCGCCGCAAGAGCGGCGCCGATCAGCGAGGCGTCGAGGTTCTCGATGTTATTCTGCAAGGCGTAGTTGACAGCGACAGTGCTGCGCAGACGGATCGTATCGACGCCGCCAGTGGCCGCAGTGAAGCCGGCAGTCAGCGGATTGGCGGCCGAAAGTTCGTCCGTTCCGGCGACCGGCGCAGCAAATACCGCATCGGCGTTAACGCCTTCCACGATCGTATCCTGTAGCGCATTGCCGGCCCCGGTGACGTCGACAATATAGATGTCGTTGCCGGCGCCGCCGATCAACGTATCCCCGCCAGCGCCGCCATCCAGCAGATCGCCGCCGTCGCCGCCGGTGATCACGTTGGCGAGGCCGTTGCCGGTGCCGGTAAAGCCCGCCAGACCGACGTAGGTCAGGTTCTCGATGCTGGCGCCGAGGGCGTAGCTGACGAGAGACGTTCGTACGATGTCGGTTCCGGCAGAGTCGAACACAACGTCGCCGATGTTATCGACAACATAGACGTCGTTGCCGGCGCCGCCCTGCATGTTGTCGGCGCCTGCGCCGCCATCGAGCGTGTCGTTGCCGGTTCCGCCGACGAGCGCGTCGTTACCGTCAAGACCCCAGAGAACGCTGCCGGCGTTGAGACCGCTGATGGCGTCGGCGAAAGCCGAACCCTTCACGTTCTCGATGGAAACAAGCGTATCGAGATCGCTGTTGGACCCGAGCGACAGGATAACGTTCACGCCCGTTGCCCGGTGTTCATAGGAGACCGTATCCAATCCGGCGCCGCCATCGATCCGGTCTGCTCCCGCGCCGCCTTCGATCTCATTGGCGCCGCCATCGCCGGTCAGCGTATCGGCGAAGGCGCCGCCACGGATGTTTTCCATGCTCGAGAGGATATCGACGCCATCCGCGCCGGTCGATCTGCCCGTATTCGCCGTGCCCGCCGGAGCGCCGGCGATCGGAGAGGTCAGGGTGACGGTGACCGCGCCGGCCGCATGCTCGTAGGAGACCGTGTCCCGACCATTGCTGCCCGTGATGGTGTCGTTGCCGAGACCGCCTTCGAAGGTGAACTTGACAAAGACATTCTGACCATTCGTCGCCAGCGCATTGGGCGCGACCTCGACGCCAAACTGGTTGACGAGAACGGGAACGCCAACCCCATTATTCTGGTAAAGCGGAGTTGGAGCCAGAATATTTCCGCCCAGGCTCGCGAGCATCACGTCAGCGAAGCGTGTGCCGCGCGCGCCCTCCACATTCAGATAGGCGTCAAGCGGCGTTTGGCCTGGCGGCACGATCGCCAAGCCGGCAACGCCGAGATCGATGGTCAGACCACCGGTCAGAGTCTGGTTGCTCGCCAGCGAGTAATCCACGACGTCGAAGTCGACGCCGCCATCGATGGTGTTGCCGCGGCCGAATTCGGCGGCCTCCATGATGAACAGATCATTGCCGTCTTCGCCGGACAGAACATCGAGGCCGATACCGCCAACGATGATATCGTTGCCGTCATTGCCGTTGATCGTATCGGCGCCGCCCTGACCATAGAGAGTGTCGTCGCCATTGCCGCCGTCGATGATGTCGGCGTCGCCCAGCTTGTCGAGAATGCCATTTACCGGAGCATTATCGCCGTAGATGACGTCATTGCCGTCATTGCCCTGGATCGCGTCCGCGCCCATGCCGCCGGCCATGGCGTCATTGCCGTCGCCGCCGAACATCAGGTCGATGCCTGTTCCGCCGCTCAGGTTATCGTCGCCGGCGTCGCCCCAGATGAGGTCGTCGCCGGAAGAGTCGCTGATGATGTCGTTGCCAGCGCCGCCCTTGAGGAAGTCATTGCCGAGGCCGCCATCAATGACGTCATCTCCCAACCCGCCATAAACGGTGTCGTTGCCGTCGAGCGCGTTGATCCTGTCAGCGAGAGCCGTGCCGATGATGTTCTCGCTGGCCACGCCCGGACCATTCGGGTTCAACACGCCGCGCGCATCGAGATAATTGCCGGCGTTGCCATAGAAGGTCGTTCCGACGAAGCCCGCCGTGCCGAGTGTGACCGGCGCGCCCAGGACATCGGTAGCCGCGGTCCTGACCGCCTTCAGCGCAGTGAGCGTGCCGTAATTTCTGCTCTGGACCAGCGTCAGCTTGCTCATATCGATCGTGCTGTCGGCCACGGAGAAGATATCGGCGTAGAGATTCTGCGCATTGGTGTTGCGCATCACAAGATCGGAGAACAGCTGAGAATCGATGGTCAGGAGCATATCGGTCCCGGCCAGACGATTGAGGTAATAGAAACGATCAGCGTTTTGAAGTTTGATCATCTGATTGGCGAAGATGAAGTCGAAGGTCGACCCCAGCATGCCGCCCGACTCTTTCTGTTCGCCGAGGCCGCCGATCCACAGATCGATGCTGTTCATGGCGTCATAGGCTGCGGTGCCTACGCCCGACGTCATGAAGGTGATATCCTGCGTTGCTGCGACAGCCTTGGCGCGCAGATCGAGCGCATTCAGCGCAAAGGTTTTCTGCGCAGGCGTCAGCGCGGCGTTATTGTTCACTGCCGCGATCTCCGCCGCAGACGCCGTTACGGTGGCGAAATTCGCCTTCAGAACCGGCTCCGCATAGGCGGCGATGTAATTCACCAGTGACTCGGGGTGAACAAGATTAGCGCCGAATTGATCCCAGTTGGCGTAGGGCGTCAATGAGGCAAGACCCGTCTGGGCGAAAAGATCCGCACGCACCACGTTGAGACTGGCCGTGCCCGTATCTCTGCCGCGGACAATATTGAGCGTGGCGAGATCAAGCGGCAGACCGACGAGATTGTCACGAAGGACGGGAGTCATCCATTCATCGATCAGATTGCCGACGGCGTTGGTCGTGCCGCGCATGATGTTATCGGCCGTCGCCGCATTATAGGCGAGCGGGTTGAGGAAGCCCTGAAGCAGCGGGATCGAGATATCCACGCCGGCCGCATTCTTCTGTTCGATGAAGTTGGTCATCATCGAGTGGCCAAAACGATAGACGGCGTTCGCGAATTCCGACGTCACCGCAGGATCGATCGTGATGTCGTAGCCGCCGAAAGCGTTGATGTTGGGGCTCAGCTTGCGGGCGAATTCGGCGAAGACGATGTGTTGATACTCCATCTCCGTCGTGCCCTTGGCGGCCTGGAAGATATCCTCCCCCGACCAGGAGCGGCCTTTCAGATCAACGTAAGCGCCATTGGAGTCCTTGACATAAACGGCGCCAGGCTGACCGGCGACGCCGCTCGACACCTGGAAATTCGCCAGCAGGGACTGAACATTGTTCGAGTGTTCGCTATGGAAAATATCGTGAATGGTGGTCAGGCCAAGATTCTCGTTGGCGCGGCCGTCGCCGGCGATCACATGCGCGTCGAGCAGGGCCTTGTTGGTTGGATTGATGATATCTCCGGCGGCGTTCAGGCCGTTTCCGAGCGCGCCGTTCGCCGCATGGGCGATATCGTCGAGGAAGGATTGCGGATTGGTCAGAAGCGACAGATTGGCCGCGGCCAGCTTATCCTTGGCGGTGTCCTGCACAAAGGCGATCGCGCCCGTCGTCAGATCGGTCGCGACCAGCCAGGCCTTGCCGTTGGCGTCACGGTAAAGGCTGCCGTCCGGGTTGGTGCGGAAAACGGGCACGCCGCCGACATTATAATCGTGAAGCGTGATGCCGATGCGCAGCGCGTTGATCTTGATATCCGACCAACGGGAGACGCCGGTGCTGGTTCCGCCATTGAGGACAGAGCCGCCAGCCGTGTTGCCGCTGACCAGTTCGCCGGTCACCTTGCCGCTCGCGTCATATTCCTTGAGGAAAACGGTGTGATCGGAGATGGACCCGTAGGACTGGCTCAGATCGATAAACGGAGAGATTGTATTGAAGCTCGCGCCGGCGAGAGGCGTCAGCACCAGTCGACCCAGAGCATCAAGCGACGCGGTGACGCCGGTTTCGCCCTTGACCGCATTGAACGCGGCCAACACGGCGGCGTCGCCGCCCGCGCCGCCATTGCTGGCGGGAATCGTAATCAGCTTGCCATTGAGGATGACATTGCCGCCTGCGGTCGCGCCAAGCGCCGCTACGCCGGTGATGGGAGCAAAGGAAACGCGTCCCTCAACGCCATTGGCGCCAAGAAGGTTCTGGAGCACGGTATTGGAGCCGCCGGCGCCGAAAGTAACGGAAGCCGTGTTGGTGCGCGACGCCAGGAAGCCGGGCGGCACATTCGCCTGCGTCGCCTGCGCATAGAGCGGATCGCTGGGATTAAGAGGCACATAAACGAGCCCGTCGACGCCCTTTTTTACGAAATCGAGACCGTGGTCGAAGAACTGCCCGAAGAAGCCCATGAAAGAGCTGGCCGACAGAGGGTTATCGGGACCAGTCAGCGGAGAGACGCGTCCGTTCGGCGTCGTTGACGGATCGTCCTGAACCGCAAGCTTTTGCTGGCCCGGCGTCGTATATCCGAGCGCGGCGAGCGCCGCAGGGTTGGAATTGGCGACCCAGTTGCTGATGTTGCGGGGCTCGCTGTCAACAAGATTGACGCCGCGCACGAAATAGCTCGTCGGCGTCATCACCGGCAAGAATTGAGCATTCAGCACGCCCTGGGCGTTACGCCAAACGCTGGTCGTCAGACGCGGAAAAATCTGGTTTGTGCTGCCCCATGTTGGGTTGAAAAAATTATTTCCAACGCCCGAAACATCTCTGAGACCTGTTGGATCTGTTGGGAAAACCGGCTGATTGTTGGCGAGCTTGATTTGGTTCCACCAGAAATCGAGGTCGTTCAGTGAAAGTTTCATTTTTGTTTTCTCACGCTCAGGGTTTCGGGATTGAAGGTAGCCATTTTGCGCAACGCTTCTCACATCGTCTGCAGATTCACAAGAAGAGTCTGCGCAAATTTAGAAAATAGGTGCGATTTAGTTGGTGATTGCAAAGTCAATCACAAACCGAGGTAAATTTCGCAACAGGTAACATTGCAAGCAGCGACATGAACCATTTATGAACGGAAGATCATTTAGGTAAATATTACTGGATGCGCCTCAGACTTGGGCGTTAGGGAAGGCCGCTTCACGCCTCAGCTTCAAGAGGATTTGGATAGAGCCCATCCGCCAGTAAACATTGACGAAAGAATGAATTGAAATGTCGCAGCAGCCGGCGCTTCGAACAAGTGACCATGCGCGACGTCCCGGAACATGAGCTCGTATTTTTAAATATTGCAAATACACAAGCTTGAGCTTGGAGGGGCGTCTGACCTCTCGGATGAAAAAAACCTAAGCATGGCTTTAGCGAGGCGTAGCGCTCAATAAGCCGATAAATCGCCTGATCATCAAACAACAATGCAGAGCAAGGGACGCAGCGAAGACCTTGATCCAATCAAGGCTATGTTCAGGCTTGCTGCGCGATAAATGTAGCGACTATGTGTAAAGCCACCTGGTAATTAATGAGCGTCAGAATCTTCTGTTGGGTAATGCGTTCAGAGTCGGCGGTATAGTAATGGATAGCCCAGGCGCGTCAGGCGCAGATAAAACCAATGACCTTGGCGGAATAAATTGTCTCTGCGCAATTTCTGCGTATTTCCGTATTCCAGCCGATCCCGAACAAATCATTCGTGAATTATCGCTCCAGGGCAAGCAGATCACCCGTGAGGATCTGCTGCGAGCCGCGCAACTGATCGGATTGAAAGCCAGAATTATCGAGGCCCGTAAAACCGAAAGATTTCTTCGCGTTCCTGTCCCTGCGATCGCCAAACGTCTCGATGGCCCCTATCTCGTTTTTGGCGGCAAACAGGCTTCCGGTAAACTTCGTTTTGTCGATCCGGGCACACGGGAGGCGCTTGAGCTTGACGAGAGCGAAGTTGAAACAACCATCGAAAAGAAGCTTATCCTCGTCACCCGGAAGCTCGGCGGCGCGGGCGTCGATCCACAAAGTTTCAATCTAAAATGGTTCTTTCCCTCAATCTGGCGATACAGGAAGCCGCTCGCTCATGTTCTGGTTGCGTCTTTTTTCCTGCAAATATTTGCGCTTGTAACGCCGCTTATCTTCCAGGTGGTGATCGATAAGGTGCTGAGCCATAAGGGATATGATACGCTGTTCGTCATGGTGGCGGGCATTTTGTTCATCGGACTCTTTGACGTTGTTTTACAATATCTACGAACTTACGCCCTGACGCATACGACAAACCGGATTGATGTGGAGCTGGGCCGCAGGCTTTTTTTCCATCTATTTCATTTGCCGATGAGTTATTTTGAAACGCGCTCAGCAGGTCAAACAGTCGCCCGTGTGCGTGAACTTGAGACCATACGGGCCTTCCTCACAGGTCAGGGTTTGTTTTCGGCGCTGGATCTTTTGTTTACGATTGTCTTCATCGTCGTTATGTTGTTTTACTCATGGAAACTTACCTTGATCGTTGTTGCGTCGATTCCACTGTATTTGATTATTGCTGCTGTTATTCGTCCGGTTTTACGCGAGCTTGTAAAAGAGAAATTTAATCGCGGCGCCCTGAGCCAGCAGATGCTTGTTGAGGCGATCGTTGGCGCTCAAACGATCAAGTCGGCTGCGGTCGAACCTGCCATGCAAATGCAATGGGAGGAAAAACTCGCTTCCTATGTCACGACATCCTTCGACAGCGGACTCATCGGCGCTGGCGGTCAGATGGCCATTCAATATGTTAACAAAGCTACCTCGGCGCTTTTGCTTCTTTTTGGAGCCAAGGCGGTGATAGAGGGCGAATTGACCGTTGGAGAACTGGTTGCCTTCAATATGATCTCTGCCCAGGTCGCTCAGCCCATTTTGCGTCTGTCGCAGATATGGCAAGACTTCCAGCAGGTGCAGATTTCAATCGATCGTTTGGGAGATATCCTTAATCACCCCATGGAGCCATTAAATATTGCTCATGGAAACCTGCCACGCGCCCGGGGGGCCATTGAGTTCAAAAATGTCAGTTTTCGATACAAGCCGGGCGCACCTGAAGCATTGAAAGGAATTTCCATCAGCATAAACCCGGGCGATGTTGTCGGCATCGTCGGACGGTCGGGATCAGGTAAATCGACTCTGGCAAAACTTATACAAAGGTTTTACGTCCCGGAAGCCGGGCAGGTCATGGTTGATGGCATAGACCTGGCCCAGGTCAATCCTGCATGGCTACGCTCGCAAATTGGCGTTGTGCTTCAGGATAACCTGCTCTTTAACCGATCAATACATGACAACATTGCGCTCTCCAATCCGGGTATGCCGCGCGCCATCGTCATCCAGGCTGCGCGTATGTCTGGCGCCGACGAATTCATCGGCAGGCTGGAAAACGGATACGATACAATCATCGAGGAGCGGGGAGCGAACCTTTCCGGCGGTCAACGTCAACGTATTGCTATTGCGCGCGCGCTTGCCATCAATCCTTCGATTTTAATCCTGGATGAAGCAACCAGCGCCCTTGATTATGAAAGTGAGAAAATCATACAGAATAATATGATGCAGATTGTCAAAGGACGTACGGTCATCATCGTCGCGCACCGACTCAATGCCGTCAGAAACTGCTCAAAAATTATTGGCGTAAACGAAGGTCAAATCGTCGAAGTCGGGACGCATAAGGAGCTTCTCGAAAAGAAGGGAGGGCTTTATGCCCATCTCTGGTCGCTGCAGAACGCTCTGGGAGAAGAATAATGGCTCCCACAGATAATAAAAGCAGAGAACCTTTCATCGATTCCATAAAATCGGGTTTGGGTGAATTTTCTGAGAATACAAGCAAACTCATTGCAAATTATGCTCTCGAAAAAGAGAAGCGCTCGGATCAAGAGTTTTTACCTGCCGCAATTTCCATATTGGAAACGCCGCCATCTCCAATCAATATCGCCATGCTGCGCGTCATCTGCGCTTTGGTCGCCTTAACGATTTTGTGGATGTATTTTGGTCATATCGATATATTAGCTATTGCTCAGGGCAAGGTGCAGCCGTCTGGTCGCGTAAAAACCATACAGCCGCTTGAACCCGGTCGTGTGACCGCAATCAATGTCCATAACGGTCAGCATGTAAAGGCTGGTGAAACTCTGGTCGAACTGGACCCGGCTGAGGCGATTGCGGACGAACGTTCTTCTTCCACCAGCTACCTCGCTTATCGAGCAGAGGTTCTCCGGCGGAAAGCCTCACTGGAGAGCGTCGCCCATTTGGCCAACGAACAACTGCCAAAAGTAGAATGGCCCGAAGCCATTCCTCAAAATATCCGTGAGCGCGAAAGCCGTGTTCTCACCAGCGATATTGAACAGATCAAAAGCGCCGTTCAAAGTTATGATGCGCAAATCAATCAAAAGGGCAGCGAACAGAAAAAATTGGAGAGTCAGATTCGTTCACAGCAAATGCTCATTGATACGCTCAAACAACGCGTCAACATGAGAAAAGCTCTTTACGCTCGGGGCTCTACATCCAAAGCAGCTGTCATCGATTCAATGGAGAGTTTGCAAACGCAAGAAACTGCATGGGCTGGCCAAAAAGGACAGCTTGACGAAACGAAGGCTGCGATTGTCGTTCTTCAAAAAGATAGAAAGAAAACAATTGATGAATTTGTCGCAGAAAATCAACAAAAGATCAGCGAGTCTGAACGTCAGGCGGATGAGCTGGAACAAAAAACCGTTAAAGCACATGTAAAGACAGGACATATGACCCTGAGTGCGCCGATTTCAGGAATCGTCCTCGGGTTAACAATCACGACCAAAAATCAGGTTCTTCAAAGCGGTGAAGAGATCATGCGCATCGTTCCGGACGATGCGTCACTTGAAATCGAAGCTTATGTCGAAAACAAGGACATTGGATTTGTAAAGGTTGGACAGGATGCGATCATCAAGGTGGAATCATTTCCATTTACGAGATTTGGCACACTTGATGGGACGGTGACGCATGTATCCCATGACGCCATACCCGAACCCGATGCGACGACATCGGAAGGGATGCCGACAAAATCCAAAAAAGACTCTTTCCTGGGTGGGGCCCAGCGTACGCAAAATCTGGTATTTCAGGTTTTGTTGAAAACAAAACAAGATTACATGTCGGTCGAGGGGGTTAGAATTCCGCTTTCTTCTGGCATGGCTGTGACGGCAGAGATCAAAACGGGGAAAAGGCGCATCATAGAATATATTTTCTCTCCGCTTGTGGAAGTCGCATCACGTGCGATGAAAGAAAGATAGGGAATATTCTTTGATATCGGCGCAACACCGATGGATGTCTGGAATTAACGAATTCATGCCCAGCATGAAATTCGTTATATTTATCTTTGTGCTCTTAAGCATTAACATTTCGAATGAAACCTTTAATGAAGCAAAGGCTCAATCGATTGGAGATGCATTGGGCAAGGCTTACAGTGAAAACCCAGAAATTGATGAGCAGCGAGCCAAACTGCGCGTAAGGGATGAAGAAGTACCCAAAGCTATGTCGGGCATGCGTCCCAAAGCCAGCATCAATATCTATGGAGGGCCGCAGCGGACCACGATCAAGGCTCCAGCTGGCATCGACCAGTTTAGTTCCAGAATATACCAAGCTGACCAATATAGTGGATATCCCACAACTGGAACATTCAAATTTGATCAACCAATTTTTGATGGCGGCAAGACACGAAACGCCGTCAGACAGGCTGAGTCCGGAGTTTTTGCCGCTCGCGGGGAGTTGCAAGCCGTTGAACAGGAGACGCTTCTCAGAAGCGCAACGGCGTATATGGATGTCTTCAGAGATACAGCTATTTTAAGACTGAAGAAAAATAACGTTCAGGTTCTTCAGCATCAACTCAAGGTTACGCAAGATCGCTACGATTTTGGCGAGGTGAGCATGACCGATGTCGCCCAGGCGCAAGCTGCGTTGGCCAAGGCTCAATCCGAACATGCCGTAGCGAGCGGCACATTGCAGAAAAGCATCGCAGCTTATCAGAGGGTTATCGGCGTGCCTCCAACACGACTCATGCCGGTGCGCTCACTCGAAAATCTCTTGCCCCGAAACAGGGAGGAGGCCATCGAGATAGCCTTGGCGGAAAACCCATATGTCCGAACAAGTCTGCATTCGGTCGATGCGGCCGAGGCCGGGGTAAAGATCGCTGAAGCAGCGCTTATGCCGACGGCCTCTGTCGGAGGACAGGTAATACAATCGCTGGACTCATATTTTGGATATCCCAATACTCGTCAATTTGGCGCCCAGGCGCTGGCGACGCTTAATATCCCGATCTATCAGGGAGGCGGCGAGTACACCGCCATTCGTCAGTCGAAAGAACAGCTCGGTCAAGCAAAAATCCATGTTGATAGCGTTAGAAATGAGATCAGGGCAAAGGTCATCGAAGGCTATGCTCAATTTCTCTCTGCAAAATCTTCCGTAGAATTTGGCGAGAAGGCTATCAAAGCGGCCGAACTTGCCCTGCGCGGTGTGCGGGATGAGTCTGCTTTCGGTCAACGCACGACGCAGGACGTCCTTATCGCCCAACAGGCTCTTCTTGAAGCCCGCGTTAATCTGGTATCTGCACAGCATGACAGGATCCTCGGCGCCTATACAGCATTGGCTGCGATCGGGAGACTTTCTGTTAAGGGCCTTCAACTGGATGTTATGCCTTATGATCCAAGTCGTCACTATGAGCAAATAAAAGATAACTGGTTTGGCGTTTCTACGACTGATGGGAAGTAGGAATTTATTAATGCGTGAAATCTCTTCCCATTATGAAATAATTTTCTGGCTTGCAGCGATCTGCCTGCTTATGAACTGGTTTTGTTTTCACTTTCTCGCTGTCTCTCATCATCTTTCATCAGGGGTGATTGCGCTTTCAGGAGAGAAAAATAGAAGAATTCGCTACATCAACTTTCTCATAGTCCTTCTCGCCGCAACGACTGTTTCATTGTCCGGATGCGCTTCCTCTACGCGAGGGAAAGACCAGAGAATCATCGTAACTACGCCAGGCGCCCCTGGCGCTTCATGCAGACTTTTCTCTGGTGGTCAGGAACTGAACTCCTTCACAACGCCTGAGGCTATCCTACTCTCCAGAACCTCTGGCCCTGTCGAAGTTCGATGCCAAAAGAAATGTTTCCCTAGCGCAGTCAAAATCTTTGCGCCTTCTATAAATGGTGAACAAGAAATCAATGATATATCAGCTGATTTGGCGTTTCTTTCGACCAATCTTATGACACAGAGAGCCTATAATTATAATTTCGACTTTATCATTCCAATGAAACAAGATGGTCGTTGCAAACGTAGACAGAAAGCTTTTCTTGACGGCAATCCTAATGATTTTAATAACACTATTGATGACTTCTCATTTGAATCAACTATACCCCCGCAATCCAGGCAGAACGCAGAATTTATTCTAAATCATGATTCTATGGCTCCTTCACCGAAGGAAAAGAGCCAGCCATGAAAAGGCGTGTAATTGAAAATTCTTGCGCTCTTGCACTATTATTTATCGCTTTATTGCTGTGCAAGAGCGTTTTAGCCGAGGGCATTTACAGCAATCCTCCTTCCGAGCAGGGCGCATGGCCCTATAACGCTGATTTACCTGTATGCGACGATCCAATCGTATTGCGCAAGATTATTCACAATTTTGAAGTTCGCGAGCGTGAATATTGGAATTCTGGTTTATTTATAAATTCATTCACCAATGTAATACAGACGGGTCTTAGAGTGCATGGGCTCGATTATACCCCCCGCCGTTACTGCAAATCGATCGGCCTTTTCAGTGATGGCGTCGAACGTGACATATTTTATAATATTTCGCCCGACCAATCCGTTATTTTATCCGGACAGGTAATCGACTGGTGCATTCAGGGTCTTGATCGCACGCATGTAGACGGACCAAACTGTCAGCGCGTTCGGCGGTAAAAATTTAATTTAAAGAATTCGCTTCATTATCAGAAAGCCAAACGCGGGCGCTAATTTGTCTCTCAATTCATCAGAAGTTAGTCTATTGTCACCTTAATGGTGGATTGTCATAAACAAATTAATGCGCCCGGCCAGGAATGCTATTGATCCTTTAAACTTCGCATAGCTTTCTCTGATCCGGGCGACACGGCTGGTAGATCAATATCTCAAGCTTTTGGCGGACCATAATATCCGGGCTTGCTATGTTTGTCCTCCCTCAGAAGCATCGCGGCTTCGATAACATGGCCAGGTAGACCGCTTTCTCCTGAGTCAATCAGCGCAAACAGTTCTGCGCGCATTCGCGGTTCCCAGTAGGTTCTCAGGTGGTTGCGCACGCCCTCTGTTCGTCTCTCCGGCGGATAAGGAGCGAAAAAATCTCCGATCTGCTTCGCCATGGACACAATTCGCTCCGCCGCCATGATCGGCGAGTGAGGGGCGGCGATTTGCTCGTTTATCGTCATTCCGCCGGCTCCAGCTGTTTGGCGCTTACGTCAATCGCGGTATCGGAGATCGTTGTTTCTGCCCTGTTGGTCGGGGTCACATCCACGGCGGTAACTTTGTATTCGGGGCAATTCGTCGCCCAATCCGAAAGATCGGAGGTCACGACATTCGCCTTTGATGTTGTATGGTGGAAGGTTGTGTAGACAACGCCGGGGGTCACTCGGGTGGATATCTTCGCCCGCAACTCGGTCTGGCCAAACCGGCTGGTAAGTTTTATCCATTGACCGTCCTTCAACCCGCGTTCGTCTGCATCCTGCTGGTTGATTTCAAGAACATCCTCGGGGTGCCACAGCGAGTTTGGCGTGCGTCTGGTCTGCGTGCCCACGTTATATTGTGACAGGATTCGCCCTGTCGTCAGCATCAACGGGTATCTGTCAGAGGTCCTTTCTGCCGTCGGCACATATTCCGTCAGCATGAATGTGCCCAGTCCATTGGCTCTGGGGAATTTTTCGCGATGTAAAACCTCAGTCCCTTCCGGCGCGTTTTCATCGCATGGCCACTGTGCGGAGCCGATCCGGTCAATCAGATCGAAGCTCATGCCACGGTAAGCCGGCGAGAGGCGGGCGATTTCGTCCAGAACTTCGCCAGAGTGGTTGTAGGTCGTCCCGTAACCCATGGCGTTCATGAGTTTGACTGTTATTTCCCAGTCTTCATAACCTGCCAGCGGCTCTACAACCTTGCGCACGCGAGAGACCCGTCTCTCTGCGTTGGTGAAGGTGCCGTCTTTTTCAAGCGAAGACGAACCGGGAAGGAAGACATGCGCATATTTCGATGTTTCGTTGAGGAAGAGATCGTGAAGCACGACGCATTCCATCGCCTTCATCGCCGCGATGACATGATGCTGGTTCGGGTCGCTTTGAACGGGATCTTCCCCCATGATGTACATGGCCTTGAATGAGCCCGCGACCGCGGAATCGAGCATGTTGGGCAGCCGCAGGCCGGGCTCGGGGTCAAGAGGCACGCCCCATTCGGCCTCAAAGCTTTTTCGCGTCGTCTCATCGGTCACGAAGCGGTAGCCGCTGAAGACATGCGGCCAGCTTCCCAGACAACTGCCGCCCTGCACATTGCCCTGACCTCTGAGCGGATTCACGCCAACGCCTTCTCTGCCAAGCATGCCGCAAGCCAGACCGAGATTGCCGAGACACATCACCCCGGTAGATCCCTGAGAGTGTTCGGTCACGCCGAGACCATAATAAATCGCGCTGTTCGGCCCGCCCGCATAGAGTCGCGCCGCGCGGCGGATATCTTCGGGATCGACCCCCGCGAGCGGGCCAATCGTTTCGGGGGCGTATTTTTCCGAAGAAACGAAGCTCTTCCAGTTCTCGAACTCATGAACCTCGCACCGCGCCTGCACGAAGCTTTCGTTATATAAATTCTCCGTAACAATTACATGCGCGATGCTGTCAAGTATCGCTACATTGGTGCCGGGTCGTATCGCCAGATGAACATCTGCCTTGCAATGCGCGGATTCCACTGTTTCCGTGCGCCGCGGATCAATCACGATGAGTTTCGCGCCCTGACGGATGCGCCGCTTCATCAGAGATCCAAACACCGGATGCCCCTCCGTGGGGTTGGCGCCGACGACCATAATAACGTCGGATTGCAGGATCGAATCAAAATGCTGGCTCGCCGCGCCCCAGCCAATGGTGTTGGTCAGTCCGAACTGGGTTGGCGAATGACAAATGCGGGCGCAATTATCGATATTATTGTTGCCCAGAACAGCGCGCGCAAATTTTTGCACAAGGAAGATCTCTTCATTCGTGCAGCGGGAGCTTGAAACGGCTCCAAGCGATTTGACGCCATATTTTACCTGGATGCGTTTGAACTCCCGCGCAACATGCGCGAAGGCTTCCTCCCAGCTGACTGGAGTCCAGGGATCGGAGATAGAGGCCCTGACCAGCGGCGTGCGCACCCTGTCCGGAGCGTTATAATAATCGTAGGCGAACCGTCCCTTCACGCAACTATGGCCGTGGTTCGACTTGCCCTCTTTCCAGGGGGTCATGCGCACGATTTTGCCGTTGATGGTTTCAGCTCTAAAACCGCAGCCGACGCCACAATAGGCGCAAGTGGTGACAATCGATTTTTCAGGCTTCGACGGATTCGGCATGGACGTAATCTCCTTCGAACAGGCTTTTTTCAACGAGCGCATGGCTTGGACAGGCCTGAACGCATGCTCCGCAACTGACGCATTCGGAATCAAAAAAGGACTGATCCTGACTTGCGACCACCTTTGACTCAAATCCCCTTCCAGCGATGGTTATGGCGAAGGTTCCCTGAATGTCGCTGCAGGCGCGCACGCATCTGCTACAGACAATGCATTTGGCGGGGTCGAAAAGGAAATAGGGATTAGAGACGTCGACGGGCGCCTGAAAATGGTTGTAGGAGCCGTCGTAGGGGTGCGTAGAGACGCCCTCGGCGATAATCGTCTGGTGAAATTCGCTCCAGCCGCCATCGAGTTCGCTCTTGGGGAAATCAGAGAGATACAGCTCCAGCACCCCCTTGCGCAGTTTCTTGAGCGTTTCCGTTTGCGTGCGCACTTTCATGCCGTCGGCGACAGGCGTGGTGCAACTGGCCGGATAGCCGCCGCGTCCCTCAATCTCGACCAGACACACGCGACAGCTGCCGAAGGGCTCGAGCATGTCCGTGGCGCAGAGCTTCGGAATCGGTCGACCGGCGCTTGCGGCCGCAAGCATGATCGAGCTTCCGCGCGGAACGCTGACCTGCACGCCGTCGATTTCAAGCGACACCATGGGGCCGTCGCGTGGCGGCGTGCCATAATCGATATCGTCCGTAAGATTACGCAGCTCTGTCCACATCAGAATATTCCGTCCCTGTTTTAGGGCGTCTTGCTGCGCTGGGCGCAGGACTGACGCACTTTTGAGCAAATATATCTCTCAGGTGGAACCGGCCAAGAGCCCAAAACATGAATGTTTGATCTATAAAATGAAAGGGTTCTGTATGTTTTTTGAAGGATCGTCCTGCGCGCGCGGCATGCTGCAGCGCAATAATCTCCAGAGTATTATGGATATATGACAAAGCCCGGCCATTCCCTACGGGCTGTTGAAGCTCGAGGTCTCTTGCAGGGAACGCGATCTTGCTTCGCTTGCTGCTGCGTCGCGCGGCAGTGCTGAGGCGCTTTGAACTATAGGCAATGGCTTAATCGATTGTGACGGCGGCTCAGAGACTATTTTATCCGCCTCGTCGCTTTACGGAAAAACCGGCGCGTTACATCCGCTCGACCCGGCGGTTTAAATGGGATTGTTATAAATACTCATCCGGGCTTCCGGGAGAAGCTGAAGCTTTGACGCTCAACTTTCCTCGGTCAGGCCCGGATGGAAATGCTGTAGTAAGCTAATGCTTAATACGCCGCCACG
Source organism: Methylocystis sp. (assembly GCA_040399965.1). Taxonomy (GTDB): domain Bacteria; phylum Pseudomonadota; class Alphaproteobacteria; order Rhizobiales; family Beijerinckiaceae; genus Methylocystis. Next base: position 22,327 of record JBBARD010000022.1, read on the forward strand.
ACTGGAGTGGAGATCCAATTCAGGTGATAATTGACGCCAGCGCGCACAATATTGCCTGCTGCACGGGCGTTCGCCGATGAAACGGCCTGCAAGGAGGGCGGGTCGGCGTTGACCCTGGGATTGGGCAAACGTATTATATTTGCGTTGGCCGAAGCATTTCCGAGATCGTAATAGAGATACTCGGCTTTTGCCGACCAGTTCGGCATGAACATCCATTCGACGCCGCCGCCGGCAGTGTAGCCGACCTGAATGTCAGATTGAGACCCGCCGCCAAAAGCCTGGTAGATCCAGGTCCGGAACAGTCTCGAATTAAATACCTGATAAGCGTTGAAGTTTGTGCTGACATCGCCGTAGGCGAGGCCGCCCGTGCCATAAACCATGAGTTCAGGCATGACCAGATAACCAATTCTGCCTCTAACCGTGCCCAGATAATTGAGGCTCGATGATCCGGAGATGTCGGTCACGCCAACATCCCCCGCGAGACGGCCAAAGAAAACCGAAGAACTGGAGCCGCCGCCGCCGCTCGCGGCGATCCCCTGAATGTCGGCCTCCAGGCCGGCGACAAGACCCAACTCTCTGACAGGGAGTTGCCAGTCATAGCCAACCTGGCCGCCGCCAATAAAACCCGTGCTGTTCCCCGAGGTAAAGCCGCCCGCAAGCGTTGCAGTAGAGCCCGGGACTCTGGGAACCGGGCTGACAGGCACCACGCTGCGGGACGCCCCGCCGCCGTTGCTCCATGTTCCACCAGCGTTCACGCCGATATGAAAACCGGTCCACATCGGCGGCGGCGGCGGCGCGACAGGCGCCTTATACGACGGCAGGTCCGCTGCCACGGCGGCGGATCCAATGATAGAAAGCGCTGTGGCGGTCAGGAGACACTTTTTCATGGCGTTTACTCACTATGATTGACGGTTAATATGCACCGAAACGCTTATGCGGTTGCACAGAACACATACGCATCGTGTTTTTTTATTGGTTCGACGTGATTAGAAAAGAAACTCAAAAAATAAGCCACAACTTTTATTGCCTAAAATGTAATAACATTATTAATGATGTATTTATGTCACATATTGTTCCACGCTATAGGAGCAGCGGAGGTGATCTGTCGTTCTTCGTTATTTTGAGGAGATTGCGCGGCGCGTTCGCCGATTGTTGGCTCTCCCTCAATCGCCAGAGCAACAGGGGCGCAATATGAAGAATGCTATTGCAGCATTCTGCGTCGCTTTTTCTTGGGGGCTTCGGGGGCGGAAATCACCAGACTGCGCATGGAGCCTGGAAACCGGATGGGCGCTTCATCCATATTTTATTTGTGTAAATAATTGTAAATATTGATGGATTGTTCATAATGCCGCCGTCGGCCCAGAATTGAGTATTAATCGTGATTTATTGATATTGACACGCTTTCAATGGTGTTTATTATCCATTGCGAAAATCGCGCTGCAGAAGGTTTTTTTCAATAAGGTTAAGAAAAAGCTTAACTGTGTGGCCGCAAACAATGTGAGGGTATCAAATGCGTAAACTATTGCTTGTTTTTTGCTCTTTATTCATAGCCCTCGCTGCGGCTTCCTCACCCGCTGCGGCGACCACAATTAATGGCCCTGTCGGCATTACGGTTGATGGGAACACTTATGGCACCTATTATACCACCATCGAATATTCCAAAATATTGGAAAATTACACGGACATAATCGGGCCGAGCGTTACGGCTCCCACCGATAATCCGAACAATCTAGTCGGGATCAAAGACGCGACGCCATTGTTTAGCCAGCCCTGGTGGAGCGGTGGATTTGATCCTACGGGAGCCAAGGCGCAGGCCGCCGCCATACAGTGGTTTAACACCTCTGGTTTCCCCATCAATCAGGGCGTGCAGCTTCCCAATGGAAGCCAAACACCTTATTTTGTATATGCGACCGGCGATAGCTCCGATCAAGTGCGTTATGCCTATGCTTATTTCGACGCCGGCTCTGGTCAAGTCGTGTCTAGCATCGGTCAGTCGGATATCGTAGGCGACAACTATTCCTACGCCCTCGCCGGACCCTTGTCCCAGTAAGCGCTCAACTATTTAGCCTTCTGAACTTCTAGGCCTCAGGGTTTCAAATCCTGAGGCCTGATTTTTATGTGAAATCCTCCAGAGCCATCGTCATGGCGGATAATTGTTCTTCATCCATGATGTTGAATAAAATTGCTTTTTAGCGCTTCTGTTCAACAGGAGCGTTTCTCGGTCTGATGAATCAGATCAGGTCGCTGGTAGCAAGCCTTCTCACGCCTTCCTTCGCCGAACCGGTTAAAGCTTCGGCTCAGGGCGCACGAACTTATCACGCTTCGCCGCCTCCGCTCTGGTCGAAAGCCTATCCTTGGGCTGTAGTCGTCGTCCAATCAGCGCAGAGGAATAATAATTCAACCCGGCTGACCCAGGAAGTTTTCGCCTCTTGCCGACCCTGGACGCCTGACGCCAAGTTTTCTCAATCGACTGTGCAGTAAAACAAGCAAGAAAACGTGCAAGAAAACGCGCAAGAAAACGCGAAGGAAACCATCAAGGAGACATGCTGGAGACATGTAGGAGGATTGACAATTACTCCGCCTCTGCGCCATCACTCAGGTGGCGTCGAGGAGGAGATCAGTCTGCAATGTGACGGACGCCGTCTTCCCGCAGACGAGGCGGAGCGCGACCATGACATCTTCCATCAATCGTCCCGCGCCCCGCCCATGACCTGGATCATGCCATTGGACCGTTATGTGGTCGGCGTGCCGTTGATTTTCGTTTTTTCGTTGCTTTTTGCTCTCTGCCAATTGGGTTTGAGGCGGCTGCTCGGGCCGGAGCGCATCCGTCAGTGTCACGAGGTCGGCGGCTATTATCTCGCCATCGTCGGGAGTTTCTACGCTGTGCTTCTGGGCCTGATCGTCTACGCCGCGATGGACAAATTCTCGAAGGCCGAGTCGACGGTGGAGAATGAGGCGCGCGCGGTCCTTGGCGTTTACACGCTGGCGAGCCAGTTCGGCGACGAGGGGCGGGCGATCCGCGAAAATCTCGCAAAATACGCCAGCGAGGTCATCGTCAACGAATGGCGGTTGATGGAGCAAAACAGGATCAGCCTTGCGGCGCGAAATTTGTTCGTCGATACAATCGAACGCGTCAAGAAAATCGAGCCAGTCACCGAAAACCAGAAAGCCCTCTATCCCGTCATGGTGTCTGAGGTCATCAATCTCTGGGATAGTCGGCGCGACCGAACCAAGGTCAGCAACTATGGTCTTCCCGGCGCCGAATGGACGGTCTTGATCCTCGGCGCCGCGATCACGCTTTTTTTCACCCTCTTCTTCACCATTGAGAGCACGTCGATCCATCTGTTCATGACCGGCATGATCGCGTTGTTGATCTCCGCCTCGCTCTATCTCGTTTTGTTGTTCGGGGCGCCTTTCTCGGGAGATCTGCGCGTATCCAACACGGGATTTCTCATCGCCCAGAGGATCATGAGCGAGAGGCGGTAGCAGGCGCCCGCGTCATGGCCCATCTGGTCGGTAGCGGTGGCGCGCTTCGATAGGGATGATGATGTCGACCGAGCAACCGGTCTTACCAGTGTCGCCGCCGCCGCCAGCCCCAGCCCCGATGCCGCCAGCCCCAGCCCCGATGCCGCCAGCCCCAGCCTCGATGCCGCCAGCCCCAGCCTCGACGCCACCTGGCTTTTTCAACCCCCGCCTCGGAGTCGGTTGGCGCGAGCAGATCCGGGGGAACGACCGGCGTTGCGGCGAGGGCCTGAGAACAGGCGGCGCCAATGACGCCGGCGGCGAGGAAGCCGAGCAATCTTCTTCTGTGCATCCTTTTATCCTTCTCGTCGAAAAGTTGTTGGACTCTCAGGCATGAAGGCATCATGACATTATTAAAGCTTGAGGTCGACTGTTGATTAGCGTTTCGCTGCCGTTCTCGTCCCGGCGGGCGCCGCCGCTGGACCCGCGCCGATCGCGCAATAGGTAGATTAATAATTGGCGCATCGTCCGGTAATGTTCGAGCGTCAGGGGAAACATACCATGCTGTGGTCATGCGGCGAAGAAGCGCCATTGACCCGGGAACTCTGGAGGACGACTGATGCCCCATTCAACGCGCTTTATTTTCTCGCCCAGGGGGAGCCGCGCGCCGGCTCTCGCGGTCGCCGCACTCCTTGCCGCGACCCTTCTGCCCGGTCGGCCGGCTCAGGCCGAGGGCGCGTCCTGCGCAGCGGATAAAAAACATACCTGCGAAGAACTGGTGCAGGACACCATCCTGTGGCGCGTCAGCGATCCCGACAGCCCGGCCTCAAAACACTGGGCGCAAAAAAATCTTGATGACCTTTGCGCCTGCACGTCTGACGCCTACGCCACAGTCAATTGTTTTCAGGTGCAGGTGAATAACAACCATAAGACATGGCAGGAAGCCATCGCGGCTTGTCGCGCCAAACCGTAAAAAAAGCGGTGGCGTCATCCACCGCATCCCTATCGTGATTTTCTGTGTTTTTTGCGCAGGCGCGGCCGGGTGTGACGGATAACCCCCGCCCGTCCTGGCGGCAGGCTTCGATGCGTAAGTTCGCGGGGAGCTGCGCCGGCGCACCGGGAATGACTCACATGCGTGGTGAGCATCGCCGTTAAAGTTGCAATAAAAAAATGCAAGCTTGGTCAGTTCTTGTCCAACGCGCCTACGAAACTAACGAAGTGGACCCGATTGGCGCCGATTCTTTATTTTTGACGTCCGATGCTTTCTCTCCTAGCATTCGGAATGCTTAGCGAATGGAAGGATGACGTTTAGGGATGTAATCGCTCTGACAAGAGGAGTGGTTGTGATGACTCCAGAACAATGCCGTTGCGCAAGGTCCCTCCTGAACTGGTCTGTGCTGGACCTCGCCGATAACGCCGATCTGAGCACGGAGACGATCTCCGGATATGAAGCCGGATATGAAGAATTTATGGAAAGCGTGATCGCCTCGATCCAGGTCACGCTCGAATACGCCGGAATCGAATTCATCGCCCCGGACGAAAATGGCGTCCGATTACGATCCTAACCACCGGGGCGGCGGCATGCAGGATCTTCCCCAACTGTCGCCGCCGCCTCTCTTCACCCTCATTGATCAGATCTTGCCGCCCTGATGCACGACAAATCTAGGGGGCGCCGCGGGCGGGGTGATGCGGTGGAAGCCTGCTTCCCTGTAGAGATCGACGCGAAAGGGCTCGGGCGTCATGATTCCCAACGAAGTCAGTTCGAGCGGCTCGGCGACAACCTGACCATACCACCCCGGCTGAAAGGACGGCGTCAACGCCCCAAAGACGCGCGCCGGGGCCGTGGGCGTCTTCCGCACCGGCAACAACAGAAGCTCCATATCGACGTCGCAATAGCCCGGAGCCCTTGCTCGCGCTGAACCGGCGAAGGGCGCGGCGGCGTCGCCCACAGTCAGCAGGGCGGCGGCAACGGTCCGTCTGACGTCAGCGCGCCAAAAATCGAGAAAGGCGCTGCCTTTCAGATTTTTCAACCATAGCGCGTCGAGTCGCGCGCCACACAATCGCAAAGGGAAATTTCCCGCCGGATCGAGATCGATCATGAAGGCGTCGGCGAGGATGTGCGGAATGTCCCCCGGGTTGATGTCGGCGCGTGTCGGCGCGGCGTGCGGACCGCGAATCCGGCTCCAATAGGCGTATAAATCGGCTGTGACCGTCTGACGGATGGTTTCTTCGGCGCGCATGTCGCTGTTCCTGTCCAGTTCTGATACAAGACGGCTAACGATTGGCCGTCCCCGGCATAAAGCTGCACACGCGGGGCCAAACCGACCCGGACGGCGCCGGTTAAACGCCGCGCCAGCGCGCGCTAGCCGGCCTTCCCCTCGCCGCGACACTCGAGAGCAACTTCCGCAAACCTTAAATTGCAAGAAATCATAACTCTCGTTATGTAGAGGTGAACCGGCGGCTGGTCGCGCCTGCGACATTGAACTGTATCTGCCCCGGAACCCGGGTTTGAAAACCGCTCTTCCAGCGCCATGTCCGCCATTGTGGTCTGTGTCTTTTTGACCGGCCTGTGGTTCATTTTGAAACAGGCTGGTCTTTGTGTCGGAACGCGAGAAGATCATCAATCTGCCGGGCGTGATCACGGTCCTGATCTGCGTCTTTGCGGCGTTGCAAGGCCTGGTCGAATATGGGCCCGAGCCTATCGCGCAGACGATGTATCAGGCCTTCGCCTTCATCCCGGCGCGACTGAGCCTTGTCATGGACCCGCATGCGCTCCTGCCGACGCGCTCGACTTTCGACTATGACACGCAGCAGGCGGTGGAGCGTCTCAATGCGGCGATGGGCGTCGGTCATCTGACAATCCTGACGCTGTTCACCTACGCCTTTCTCCACGGCAGCTGGTCGCACCTCCTCGTCAACGCTCTCTCGCTCGCCGCCTTTGGTTCGCCTGTCGCCCGGCGGCTGGGCGATTTCCTGTTTCTGGTTTTTGTTTCCTGCGGCGCCGTCGCCGGGGCGTTGGCGCATTTTTTCCTGCACCCGCTCGATCTGACCCCGATGGTCGGAGCCTCTGCCGGGATTTCTGCCGCCATGGCGGCGATCGTTCGCTTCGCCTTCGCGCCCGGCGCCGTTCTCGGCGCAACGCGCCGGGAGTGGCGCGACCCGCATCCGCCCGCCGAGCCGCTGGCGAATCTCACCGGCAATCGTTCGGCTCTGATGTTCGTTCTGGTGTGGTTTGGAACCAACGCCCTGTTCGGCGTTTTTCCGCAGGCGATGGGGTCGGACGCGGCTGTCGCCTGGGAGGCGCATGTCGGCGGCTTCGTCTTCGGCCTGCTGACCTTCGGTCTTTTCGAGAAGCGGGCGAAGGCCGGATAAATCTCAGGTCTGTTATATATTAGACCGGTTAAATTTCAGATCGAGACGCCCGGGATCGGGATGTGAGCGAAGATGTTCGGCAGGGCGCGTCGCGCCGCGTGATGTCCGATCTCGATCAATCTCTCGGCGCGGTGAAAATCGAACATGCCGATGTTCTCCATGCGCGCCGTGATAATGGCGTCGGGCGGATCGCCGGCCAGACGCGAGCGCAAAATGCGATCCTGGACAATGTTGAACGCGTCGATCATCGCCGACGCCACATTGGGCGCGTCGTCAGGTCTGCGATCGAAATAACGCGGCAGAATGCGTTCGATGAGGGAGGGATCGCCCCGGTCGTCATAGGGCGAGGGTTCATTCGCCTTCTTGGTCATCACCGCATCGCCCTGGATGACGCCGGAGCGATACATCATGTCGGCGGTGACGTTGACGGCGATGACGAATTCCGCGCCCAGCGCCCGACACACCGTCACCGGCACTGGATTAACGAGCGCGCCGTCGAACAGCCAGCGCTCGCCGATGCGCACCGGTTCGAAAATGCCGGGCAGGGCGTAGGAGGCGCGGATCGCCAGCGGCAGCGAGCCGCGCTGCATCCAGACTTCATGACCAGTCCCGACCTCCGTCGCGACGGCGGCGAAAGGGATCGGCAGGTCCTCGATATTGAAATTATCCAGCTCCTGTTCGAGCGCCGCCCTGAGTCTCTCGCCGCCGATCAGACTGCCGCCGGAGAAGGACAGATCCATGAGCGTGAAGACGCGGCGGCGGGTCAGCGACCGGGCGAAGGCCTCGATCTGATCGAGACGGTCGGCGGCGTAGCACCCGCCGACAACGGCGCCGATCGATGTGCCTGCGATGATGTCCGGATGCACGCCATGCGCCGCGAGTTCTCGCAGCACTCCGATGTGCGACCAGCCGCGCGCGGCGCCGGAGCCAAGCGCCAGACCGATGAGCGGCCGGTCCTCGCGCCGCTTGTGCGGACGACATTCAACATCGCGGGGGGCGTTGGTTTTGTCCTGTTGCATATGCGGATTCTTCATCGCCGTATCGGTCGGCGCGATTTTTTCAGCGGCTTCGGCGCGACGCAAGGAAAACATCGTTTTTTCCCAGCTCCTGCAATTTCTGAACGATTAAAAATTATATGGTCGCGAGGCTGGCGACGAAAAATGCGCGTTCCAGCGATCCTCGGACAAAATGCGTCGAACGTCCGCCATCAGGGCTCAAATACAAGCGATGTACGTTTTTCATTCATTTCGACGCGGCGGTAAAAACAGGATTTGCGACCGGTGTGACAGGCTTTGCCGTCGCCGCCGGGCTCGACGTCGAGCAACAGCGCATCCTGATCGCAATCGACCCGCATCGAGACGACCTTTTGCACCTGTCCGGAAGTGTCGCCCTTGCGCCAGAGAGATTGCCGAGAGCGCGACCAGTAATGCGCCACGCCGCTCTCCAGCGTTTTGTCGAGCGCGACCCTATTCATATACGCGACCATAAGCACCTCTCGCGTCGAGGCGTCGGCGGTCACGCAAACAATCAGGCCGTTGGCGTCGAACTTCGGGGAGAACGCCGCGCCTTCCTCAAGGGCGGCCTTGTCGTTGACGATCGACATTGGTCAGCGCGCGCCGCGGAGCAAGGTGAAGAAATGCGCCTGTTGCGCGGCGTTATTCTCAAATACGCCGGAGAAGCGCATCGTCACGGTTGAGGAGCCATGCTTCATTACGCCGCGCATCGACATGCACATATGCTCGGCTTCGACCATCACCGCGACGCCGCGCGGGTTGAGATGGGTCGTTATGGAATCTGCGATCTGGGCCGTCATCGATTCCTGGGTTTGCAACCTGCGCGCGAAGACGTCGACCAGACGCGCCAGTTTGGACAATCCGACGACGCCGCCATTTGGATAATAGGCGACATGCGCCTTCCCGACGAAGGGCACCATATGATGTTCGCAATGCGACGAGAACGGAATATCGCGCACCAGCACGAGATCGTCGTAATTCTCGACCTCCTCGAAGACTCTGGAGAGGATGTCCTCGGGGTTTTCCGCATAGCCGGCGAAAAATTCTCGGTAGGCTTTCGCTACGCGGCGTGGCGTATCGCGCAGGCCTTCGCGTTCGGGGTTATCGCCAGCCCAGCGCAACAGGGTGCGCACCGCAGCCTCCGCCTCTTGCTGCGAAGGGCGCGGCAGGGAACGGGGAGCGGGCGACGTTCGCTCTGGAGCCATCGAGCGTTCTGGAACGATCGAGAAGGGCGTTTGCGTGGTTTCCGGTCGATCTTCCAGGGTCTTGACCACGTCTTCCAAGTGGCGCCTCCAGTCCTGCGTGCCGCTGTCTTGTCCGCTTCGGCCCCGCTTGAGGGGTCGACGCTCGAATGCTCGCCAACCTCTCGGTTTGGGAGTATCCATTTTGCAGGAATTTCGCGAGAGCGACGCTTCGTGCCGGCGTTCCGGCGCCGCTTTCGGCGGCTACCCGTCACCCCTATATAGGGAGCGACTGCAGCATGGTAAGTCCGGGGTCATGATCGATCAGATTTACAATAAGCGCATCCTCGAACTGGCGGCCGATATTCCGCGCATTGGTCGGTTGGAACGGCCAGACGCCACCGCGACCGCACATTCGAAACTCTGTGGCTCCACGATCACCGTTGATCTGACGTTACTCGACGGTCGGGTCGCCGATTATGCCCATGAGCTGCGCGCGTGCGCACTGGGGCAGGCTTCCGCTTCGGTCATGGCGCGCAACATCATCGGGACGACTCCCCAGGAGTTGAAAGACGCGCGCAACGCTCTGCGCTGCATGCTCAAGGAGAACGGCCCGCCGCCCGGCGGAAAATGGGCCGATCTTGCGGTGCTGGAGCCGGTGCGGGAATACAAGGCGCGCCACGCATCGACGCTGCTCGCTTTCGACGCCGCCGTCGAAGCGGTGGAAACGGCTGAGAAGCTGGCCGCCGCCGATTGAGCCGGTTGAGCCGAAACCCCTCTCGCCCGGGAGGCGCCTCTCCGGCTAACCTGCGGCATGAGCAAAGATCCGATTCGCATCCTCGGGATTGATCCCGGCCTGCGCAACACCGGCTGGGGGCTGATCGAATGTCAGGGCTCGCGCCTGTCTTTCGTTGATTGCGGACGACTGCAACCCGATCCGGGGCAGGCGATGGGCGCGCGGCTGCGCGATCTGCACGAGGGACTCATGCGGGTCATCGCCAACTACGCGCCACATGAGGCGGCGGTCGAGGAGACCTTCGTCAACCGCGATCCGCAATCAGCGCTGAAACTGGGGCAGGCGCGCGGCGTTGCGCTCACCGCGCCGGCGCTGGCCGGGCTGATCGTCGCGGAATACGCCGCCAATGTCGTCAAGAAGACCGTCGTCGGCGCCGGCCACGCCGATAAGCGACAGGTGCAGATGATGGTGCGCGTCCTCTTGCCGTCGAGCGTGGCCGCCAGCGCCGACGCCGCCGACGCGCTCGCCGTGGCGATCTGTCATGCGCAACATCGCGGCGCACGGATGCGGGCCATCGCATGATCGGCAAACTCAAGGGCCTGATCGACAGCTATGGCGAGGATTTCGTGATCCTCGACGTCAACGGCGTCGGCTATGTCGTGCAGTGCTCGGCCCGCACCTTGCAAAAACTGCCGCGCCCCGGCGAGGCCAGCGCGCTTTCCATCGAGACCCAGGTGCGCGAGGATTCGATCCGCCTCTTCGGCTTCGAGAGCGAGAACGAGCGCGATTGGTTTAGATTGTTGCAAGGGGTGCAGGGCGTCGGCGCGAAAGTCGCGCTGGCTATTCTCTCAATCCTGTCGCCGGGCGATCTCGCTTCCGCCATCGCGACCCAGGACAAGGCGATGGTCGCCCGCGCCCCCGGCGTCGGCCCGAAGCTTGCGGCGCGCATCGTCGCTGAACTCAAGGACAAGGCGCCGGCCTTTGGCGCCGTCGATCCGCTGGTCGCCAAACTCTCGGGCGAGACGGAGGCGGACGCCGCCCCCTCCGCCGTGCGCGACGCGATTTCGGCGCTGATCAATCTCGGTTATGGCCGTCCGCAGGCCGCCGCCGCCGTCGCCGCCAGCGTAAAAAAACTGGGCGAGGGCGCCGAGACCGGCGCGCTGATCCGGCAGGGGCTTAAGGAGTTGGCGGCGTGAGCGAGACCCCGCGACTGGTCAGCCCTTCGGCGCGCGACGACGACGCCGACCTCAGCCTGCGTCCGCTGGCGCTGGAGGATTTCA
>JBBARD010000023.1:0-33332 GCA_040399965.1 Methylocystis sp.
CTATCTTTTGTCCTTCCTGGTTGAGGGTTATGTCGAGCGCGACATCGCCTACGCCTCCGAGCGCGGCAAAACTTCAATTGCGGCGCTTGTTCCGGAGAATGAATACGGCACGCTGGCGCTGGCGCAATTCCAGCAGAGCGCCGCTAATCATGGCGTTCGGGTGCCGCTGATCGAGCGTTACAAACCCGGCGCGTCGGGCGAGTCGATCAAGCGTCTGGCTGCTGCGCGCGACCAGTTCGACGCTCTGTTCATTCCCGAACAGGCCGACTCGATGAGTCAGATTTCGAAAGAGCTGATCGCCAATAATCTCGACGCGAAGAAAGTGCAGATCATTGGCACCGGCTTGTGGAACGATCCGCGCGCGCTCGGTCTGCCGGGACTCCAGGGCGCCTGGTTTTCGGCGCCAGAGAACGCCGGTTTCAACGCCTTCGCGCAACGTTACAAGGCGAAATTCGGCTCTCAGCCGACGCGCATCGCGACGCTGGGCTACGATTCAGTCTCGCTGGCCATCGCCCTGTCGCGGGCGCAGGGCGGCCAGCGCTTTTCGCCGAACGTGTTGACCAATCCTTCGGGCTTCAACGGCGCTGACGGTATTTTCCGTTTCCGTCCGGATGGCGGCAACGATCGCGGCCTTTCGATGCTGGAGATCAACGACGGCGGGGCGAAAATCATTTCGCCGGCGCCGAGATCGTTCCCGGCGAACTAACGCCTTTCAATCAAATGGGCAAACAAAAACCCTCCCCGACTGAGTCGGGGAGGGTTTTTTAAGGACGCGCGCGCTCGTCAGGCGATGGCGTCGCCGGCGCCCGACACCTTGTCGAAATCGGCGACGGCGTTCATCGTCTGACGCAGTTCCGAGAGCAGGCGCAGCCGGTTCAGCCGCAGATCGGCGTTCTCGGCATTGACAGTGACCTTGTCGAAGAAATGATCGACCGGCTCGCGCAGTTTCGAGAGAGAGTGCATGGCGCCGGTGAAATCTTCTTTCTTCAGCTTCGCGACGGTTTCCTCTTTCGCCCGGGCGATGGCGGCGGCGAGCTTGTGCTCCTCCGGCTCAATGCGCAGATTGGGCGCGTGGCAGGCGTCGTACGCGCTGGCGCCGTCCTTCTTTTCCTCGGCCTTGAGAATATTGCAGGCGCGTTTGTAGCCGGCGAGAAGATTTTTGCCGTCGTCGGCGCCAAGGAATTCTTCGAGGGCTTCGACTTTATTCTTGATCATGAGCAGGTCGTCCTGTGGCTGCGTGAGTGTCGCTTCCGTCGCCCCGGTTTCGGCGACGGCCCCGGCGCCCAGCGCCGCGTCAATAAGATCGTATCGCGCCCCCTTGTCGCGCAAGTAGACTTTGAAACGATCGATGAAAAATTCGAGGAGATCGTTTGCGAGTCTGTCAACGGATCTAATAGGCTCCTTACTTTTCAAATAAGCAGATGGGTTGGAACGAATTGATTCGTTGATCCAGTTTAAACTAAAAGCATCAAAGGGCTGAAGGCGTGCGAAATTAGCTAAACCAGTGATGCGATCTACTACGCGTCTCAAATTAGCCAAGGATGTGTCAAAGTCTTTTGACGGAAGGTCACCATATTCGCTCATATCTTTGATTAAGTTTTGTATTGTTTCATTTAACAGCAGGTTAGCGATATTTTCGAACGCGGCATAGTCGTATATTCCCTCTCGCCTTGCATCTATATCTACGTCTTTTCTGTCAAAAGCGAGTATTAACAGTGGTTTAAACCATTCTGAAAACGCTTTCTCTCCCTCGAGATAGGCCATTTGAATTGGAGTTTTTTGTCTTACAGAGTTTACTTCATCAAATAAGGATGTAGCTGATGCCTCATTAAGACAAATTTCGAGGGCAGCCCCATGATCCGCTAACATCCAGCCATACAATGAAGCAATTACGCGGCATATATTAATATTTAGCCCATTTTCCAGCACAATGCGGATCACGCCCAGCGCGGCGCGGCGCAGCGCATAGGGGTCCTTGCTGCCGGTGGGCTTCTCGTCGATGGCCCAGAAGCCTGTGAGCGTATCGAGCTTGTCGGCGAGCGCCACCGCCACCGAGACCGGATCGGTCGGAATGCGGTCGTTCGGCCCCTGCGGCTTGTAATGTTCCTCGCAAGCGGCGGCGACCGAGGCGTCCTCGCCCTGCGCCATTGCGTAATAGCGGCCCATCAGCCCCTGCAATTCGGGGAACTCTCCAACCATTTCGGTGACGAGATCGGCCTTGCAGAGCGTCGCGGCGCGCGCCGCCTTTTCCGGATCGGCGCCGACGAGGGGCGCGAGTTCGCGCGCCAGCGCAACGATACGTTTGACGCGCTCGCCCTGCGTGCCGAGCTTCTCATGGAAGACGATCTGGTCGAGCTTCGGCAGACGGTCGTCGAGGCGCGTTTTCAGATCGGTTTCGAAGAAAAATTTCGCGTCCGACAGACGCGCGGCGATGACGCGCTCATTGCCGGCGATCACGGTCTCGCCGCCATCGCTCGCCTCAATGTTGGAGACGAGAATAAATCGATTGGCGAGCGCGCCGTCAGGCTTTTTCAACACGAAACATTTCTGGTTGACGCGAATGGTGGCGCGAATGACTTCCGGCGGAATCGCAAGAAAGCTGTCGTCGAACGAGCCCATCAGCGTCACCGGCCATTCGACCAGACCGGCGACCTCTTCCAGCAGGCCGGGGTCCTCAATGAGTTCGAGGCCCTGCGCAAAGGCGAGGTCTTTTGAGTCATGCAGGATGATGTCGCGCCGCCGCGCCGGATCGATCACGACTTTCGCGCGCTCCAGCGCCAGCGCGTAATCCTCGAAGCGCTTCACGTGAAAGGGCGAGGGGGCCATAAAGCGATGGCCGAAGGTTTTATCGCCAGCAGGGATATCGTCGACCGAGAAACGCACGATCTCCGGCGTCTCCGTTTCCGGTCCGAAGGTTGCGACAATCGAATGCAGCGGCCGCACCCAGCGCAGCGAGTCCGAACGCGCCGACGCCGCGCCCCAGCGCATCGACTTCGGCCAGGGAAAGGATTTCGCGACGGCGGGGAGAATCTCGGCCAGCACGGCGATGGTCTCGGCGCCAGCGCGCTCGATCGCCGCGACATAGAATTCGCCCTTCTTCGGATCTTTCTCAATGGTCGCCTCGTCGATCGAGGCGAGCCCGGCGCTTTTCAGGAAACCCTGAATCGCCGCCTCCGGCGCGCCGACGCGCGGACCCTTGCGCTCCTCGCGCACATCGGGCTGGCGCGCAGGAAGGCCAACAACCTGTAAAGCCAGACGACGCGGCGTGGCGTAAGCGGCGGCGCCCTCGTAGACAAGTCCGCGCTCGACCAGCGCATTGGTGACGAGGCGTTTGAGGTCGTCGGCCGCCTGCCGTTGCATACGGGCAGGGATTTCCTCACTGAAAAGTTCGAACAAAAGATCGGGCATCGAGCGGCTTACAGCTCCTTGTGCGAGCCGTCGCAGAGCGGCTCTTTCTTCGTGTGCTTGCAGCCACAGAAAAACGCCTTGCCGGTGGCCTCAGCCTTGTAGGCGACCGGCGAAATATCCGTGCCCTTGTGCGAGCCGTCGCAGAAGGGCTGATTTTTGCTCAGACCGCAGGCGCACCAATAATAGGTTTTACCCTCTTCGACCTCGATCGGCATGGCCTTCTTCTGAAATATCACGCGTTCTGTCATTTTGCGTTTCCTTGCTTTTGTTATGTTGTTACGCGTCGGCGTCGAGCAGATATTTTTCGACTTCCAGCGCCGCCATGCAGCCCAGACCAGCGGCTGTGACCGCCTGACGGTAAATGTCGTCTGCGACGTCGCCGGCGGCGAAAACGCCCCTGATGTTGGTGCGCGTCGTACCGGGTTCGACGGCGATGTAGCCCGAGGGCTTTAACGTCACCTGTCCCTTGAACAACTCGGCGGCAGGCGCATGACCGATGGCGATGAACACGCCGTCGACGTCACGGCTTTCGATCTTGCCGGTTTTGACGTTTCTGATTTTCGCGCCGGTGACCGAGAGCGGCGCCTCGACGCCGACAATCTCCTCGATCACCGAGTCGAACAGGATCGAGACATTGGATTTTTTGTAAAGTCTTTCGTGCAGCACACGTTCGCCGCGCAGGGAGTCGCGACGATGCACGAGCGTCACCTCCGAGGCGAGGTTGGAGAGATAGAGCGCTTCTTCGACCGCCGTATTGCCGCCGCCGACGACAATGACTTTCTTGCCTCGGAAGAAAAAACCGTCGCAGGTGGCGCAGGCGGAGACGCCGAAGCCCTTGAATTTTTCCTCGCTGGGGAGGCCAAGCCATTTCGCCTTCGCGCCGGTGGCGATGATCAGAGCGTCGCAGGCGTAGATCGTTCCCGAGTCGCCGACCAGGGTGAAGGGCTTTTGATCGAGCCGCGCCTCGACAATGTAATCGGACACCAGCTTCGCCCCGACATGCTCGGCCTGAAGGCGCATCTGCTCCATGAGCCAGGGCCCCTGAACTGGCTCGGCGAAGCCGGGATAATTCTCCACTTCCGTCGTAATCATCAGCTGGCCGCCCTGATCGACGCCGGAGATCAGCACCGGTTCGAGCAGCGCGCGGGCGGCGTAAATCGCCGCCGTGTAACCGGCGGGTCCGGAGCCGATGACGATAACGCGCGCGTGCTGGGGGACGGACATGACGGACTCTGTGAGAGGAGGGGCCTCGGAAGCCCGCAATCTAGCGATTATGCGCCCCGCCGCAACTGTCGGCGCGGAAGCGGGAGAAAGCCCCGAGGATGGCCGCCGCAATCGCCGGCGTCGCATTGACAGGCGGATAGGACCACGACTCCAGCGCGCCGCGCCACGTTCGGCTGGCGCCGGTTTCGGCGAGCCCTGCATGAAAGGCAGCGAGCCGCGGATGTCCGCCGCGCGGCCAGTATACATGCACCGGCGCGCCTGTGGTCGCCGCCTCGCTTGCCATATTGACGCTATCGGCGGTGACGAGAATGGCGTCGGCGACGGCGAGCATCGAGAAATAGGGGTTCGGGCCGGAGCCATTCCAGAGAAATCCCGGGCCCTCGTCGAGCGCCGTTGCAAGCGCCGCCCTCAAAGAGGCAGAAGTGCGTCGCGAGACCGTAGCCATGACGCTGGCCCCTTGGTCGAATATCCCCCGGACGGTCGCAGAAAGATTTGCGGCGTCGGAATCCGTGAAGCGGAAATGCTTGCTGTCGCCGCCGATCAACAGGGCGACGCGACGGCCGGGCAGGTCGGCGACGCGCGGATCGGGCGCAGCGCGGGTCGCGGCTAAAATCTCCGGCGTGAGACGATTGGCCGGGGTCACGGGGTTAAAGACATTCGCGCCGGTGAAACCATCGTGACGCGGCGCGACGATCAGATCGGCGGTCGAGGTCCCGGTTGCGGGTCGATTGAGGTAAACCGTGAACACCCGGCCGCCCGAGACTCGCTTGAGCCAGCGCAACGCCGGGACGGTTCGGCGGCCGGCGGCGAGCGCGATGTCCGGGTAAGGCGTCGAGAGCGCCGCCGCGTCACGCGGATCGGGGGGACCGAAGGGAGCCATCAGGCCGAAAAGGCCGCTTGAAGCGAGGCGGCGCAGGTCTGGCGTTGCGGCCAGCGCTTCCGCAACGCCAAGCGTTTGCGCCTCATGGCCGGCGCGACCGTCGGAGAGTATCCGCAGCGCCAGCCCTGTCGGCGGAGCGATCAAGCGGGTCTCCGTCGCCCTCAGATGTAGGCGACCTTGAGGATTTCGTAGCTTTTTGCGCCGCCCGGCGTTTTCACCTCGACGGCGTCGCCGACTTTCTTGCCGATTAGCGCGCGGGCGATCGGGCTGGTAAGCGATACGCGGCCCTGCTTCACATCGGCTTCGGTCTCGCCGACGATCTTATAGGCTTTTTCTTCCTCGGTATCCTCGTCGACGACCGTGACAGTCGCGCCGAACTTGATCGTCGTCGAGCCGGCCAGTTTGGCGATGTCGATCACTTCGGCGCGCGAGAGCTTGTCCTCAAGTTCGGCGATTCGGCCTTCGTTGAGCGATTGGGCTTCCTTGGCGGCGTGGTATTCCGCGTTTTCGGACAAATCGCCATGAGCGCGGGCCTCTGCGATCTGCTGAATGATGCGCGGTCGATCTTCCTGCTGGCGCCGCCGCAATTCCTCGCCAAGCGCGGCGTAGCCGCCCGCTGTCATCGGCACTTTTTCCATCGACCCGTTTTCCCTGCCTCTCCAGCGAAACCGGAATTCCCGACGCGCCCCGTGGAGGGAGCCGGCCCGAGGATTCTCGATGTCGCCTGGTGGTTTAGAAGCCGTCCGCCGACCATCAGTGTCGCGGCGGCGATAGTGAAATCCCTTTTTCAGCCTAGTTGAGGAAATAATCCTGCAGCGCGCGCGCTTCCAGGTCTCCCGACGCATAGGCGCGTATGCCCTGCGCGGCGGCGATAGCCCCGGCAAGGGTTGTGTAATAGGGGACTTTATGCAGAAGCGCGGCGCGACGCAAGGAACGCGAGTCGGCAAGCGCCTGAGCGCCTTCCGTGGTGTTGAAAACCAGCTGGATTGAGCCGTTCTTGATGGCGTCGACAATATGCGGTCGGCCTTCGGAGACCTTGTTGATCTTTTCGGCGGGGACGCCCTGCGCGACAAGGTAGCGGGCGGTGCCGCCGGTGGCCAGAATCGAAAAACCCATCTCGCTGAGTAGTTTCATTGTCGGCACGATCCGGGCCTTGTCGACGTCACGGACCGAAACAAAGACATTGCCATCGCGCGGCGCCCTGGCCCCGCCGCCGATCTGGCTTTTGACGAAGGCCGCGTCGAAGGACTTATCGAGGCCGATAACCTCGCCGGTCGAACGCATCTCTGGGCCGAGCACGGTGTCGACGCCGGGAAAACGGGCGAAGGGAAAGACCGCCTCCTTGACCCCGACATGCGCGGGTCGGGTGTTCGGGGTGGGGAAAGCGTCGAGCTTTTCGCCTGCCATAACCCGTGCGGCGATCTTGGCGATGGGCGCGCCGACGACTTTGGCGACGAACGGGACGGTGCGCGAGGCCCGCGGATTCACCTCAAGAACATAAATCTCGCCGTCCTTCAGCGCGAATTGCACATTCATCAGTCCGACGACGCCAAGCGCCATGGCGAGGCTGCGGGTCTGCTCCTCGAGCGCCGTGATGGTTTCCGGCGCCAGCGAGCGCGGCGGCAACGAACAGGCTGAATCTCCCGAGTGAATCCCCGCTTCCTCAATATGCTCCATCACGCCGGCGATGGCGGCCGTCACGCCATCGGCGAGACAGTCGACATCGACTTCGATGGCGTCGGCCAGGTAGCGATCGAACAACAGCGGATTGCGACCGAGCACAGTGTTGATCTGTCCGGTCTTGTCGTTGGGATAGCGCGCCTTGATTTCGGAAGGAACAAGACTGGGCAGCGTGCCGAGCAGATAGTCGTCGAGTTCGCTCTGGTCGCGGATGATCGCCATGGCGCGGCCGCCCAGCACATAGGACGGCCGCACGACGAGCGGCAGGCCGAGTTCGGCCGCGACGATGCGCGATTGCTCGACCGAATAGGCGATGCCGTTTTTTGGTTGTTTCAACCCGAGCCTGTCAAGCAGGCGTTTGAAGCGGTCGCGATCCTCGGCGAGATCGATGGAGTCGACCGGCGTGCCGAGGATCGGCGCGCCGGCTTCGGCGAGACCGTGCGCAAGTTTCAACGGCGTCTGGCCGCCATACTGGACAATCACCCCTGTCAACGTTCCGCGCGACCTTTCAACATCGATGATCTCTCTGACATCTTCATTGGTCAGCGGCTCGAAATAGAGCCGATCCGAGGTGTCGTAATCCGTCGAGACCGTCTCCGGGTTGCAGTTGATCATGATGGTTTCGAAGCCGGCGTCGGCAAGCGCGAAACAGGCGTGACAGCAGCAATAGTCGAATTCGATCCCCTGGCCGATGCGGTTCGGGCCGCCGCCGAGAATGATGATCTTCTTGCGGTCCGAAGGCCGCGCTTCATCGGCCAGCGCGCCGGCGAAAGGAGACTCATAGGTAGAATACATATAGGCCGTAGGCGAGGCGAATTCGGCGGCGCAGGTGTCGATGCGCTTGTAGACCGGCCGGACACCGAGCGCGTGTCGCGCGGCGCGCACGTCCTTTTCCTCAACACCGGTCAGCGTCGCGAGGCGTACGTCCGAGAACCCGGCGAATTTCAGCGCGCGAAAATTTTCGGCGTCTTTCGGCACGCCGATTTTTTTCACTTTCTGTTCGAGCGCGACGATCTCCGCCAAACGCGCGATGAACCAGGGGTCGATCTTGCTGGCGTCGTGTATCTCCTCCACGCTCATTCCCATCCGCAGCGCCTGACCCACGACGAGGAGTCGATCCGGCGTCGGCGTGCTGAGCGCCCCGCGTACCACATTATGGTCGTCGCCCTTGCCCAGTCCCTCGATCTCGATTTCGTCGAGGCCGGAGAGACCCGTTTCGAGCGAGCGCAAAGCCTTCTGAAGGGACTCAGCGAAGTTGCGGCCAATGGCCATGGCCTCGCCAACAGACTTCATCGCCGTCGTCAGCGTCGGTTCGGCGCCGGGGAATTTTTCAAAGGCGAAGCGCGGAATCTTTGTGACGATATAATCGATCGTCGGCTCGAAGGAAGCGGGCGTTGCGCCGCCGGTGATGTCGTTGGCGATTTCGTCCAGAGTGTAGCCGACAGCGAGCTTCGCAGCGACTTTCGCAATCGGAAAGCCGGTGGCCTTGGAGGCGAGCGCCGAGGAGCGCGAAACGCGCGGGTTCATTTCGATGACGATCATGCGACCAGTCTTGGGATCGACGGCGAATTGCACGTTCGAGCCGCCGGTTTCGACTCCAACCTCGCGCAGCACGGCAAGCGAGGCGTCGCGCATGATCTGGTATTCCTTGTCCGTGAGCGTCAGCGCCGGCGCGACGGTGATGCTGTCGCCGGTGTGCACGCCCATCGGATCGAGATTTTCGATGGAGCAAATGATGATGCAATTATCCGACCTGTCGCGGACAACCTCCATCTCGTATTCTTTCCAGCCAAGAACGCTTTCCTCGATGAGCACTTCATTGGTTGGAGAGGCGTCGATGCCGCGTTCGACAATCTCGATGAACTCCGCCTTGTTGTAGGCGATGCCGCCGCCGGTGCCGCCCAAGGTGAAGGAGGGACGAATGATCGCCGGCAGGCCGATGTCGTCGAGCGCCGCGAGCGCGGCCGAGAGCGTCTTGATGTGATGCGATCGGGGCGTTGAGAGGCCAATTTTTGTCATCGCCTCCCGGAACAGTTCGCGATCCTCCGCCTTGTCGATGGCATGGGCGGTAGCGCCGATCATCTCGACGTCGAATTTTTTCATTACGCCCATTTTCTCGAGCGACAGCGCGCAATTAAGCGCCGTCTGCCCGCCCATCGTGGGCAATAGCGCAAAGCCGCCGGGAGCGGCGTAACGTTCCTGCTCAATGATTTTGGCGACGAACTCGGGCGTGATCGGCTCGACATAGGTCCGGTCGGCGAGATCGGGATCGGTCATGATCGTCGCCGGATTGGAGTTGACGAGAACGATCCTGTAACCCTCGGCTTTTAACGCTTTGCAGGCTTGGGTGCCGGAATAGTCGAACTCGCAGGCCTGACCGATGACGATCGGCCCGGCCCCGATGATCAGGATGGTCGATATATCTGTGCGCTTGGGCATCGGCGTCCTTCCGGGTCCGGCGGTTATTCCGGATAATGTTGTTTTTTATCGGCTTTTTGCCCATAAGGGCAGGGGCGCAGGCATAAAAAAAGGCCGCGTCCCCGGCCTTTTGGACCAGATCGCGTCCCGATATGCCCGTCATGCGGGCGGCGAGCGGGCGCGCCCGGCTCGAAAGTCGCTGTTTGTCTAGACGAGATTCCCGGACCTGTGAAGGGCTATCGACGTGTTATAATCACATTACGGGGGGCGGGGAGCTATTGAATGCCGAGCTGTTTCAAAATCGGATGTTTTGATGGTGTCCTGGCGGGCGTTGTTCTGCTGGCTGCGACATCGGGCGTTCGAGCCGTTGAGATGAGCGACTTGCTGGCCCAATGCGCCGCCTGTCATGGCGCTGACGGGATCGCCCGCAGCGCCGACGTGCCCAATCTTGCCGGCCAGCACGAACTATATCTCTACAATCAATTGAAGGCTTTCGCCGCCGGCAGACGCGCGCACCGGGAGATGCGTTACATGAGCCGTCAGCTATCAGACGCCGACATGCGCGAAATTGCCCATTATTACGAGAGATTGTCGCGCTGACATGTCGGCGTTTCGACAACTTGCGACCTATGCGTCGGTCGGCGTCGTGGCGACGCTGGCGCATTACATCGTTCTGCTGGCGCTGGTGGAGGGCGCAGGCTGGCGGCCGGTGCCGGCGACCCTTCATGGTTTCGTCCTGGGCGGGGTCGTGTCTTATTTTCTCAATCGTCGGCACACTTTCGACAGCGATCGTTCGCATGTCGAGGCGGGCTGGCGTTTCGCGCTGGTGGCTTTCGCGGGCTTTTGCCTGACCTTCGTGACGATGCGGCTATGCGTCGAAACACTTGGAGCGCCCTATTTGCCGGCGCAGCTTCTGACGACCATCGTGGTGATGTTCATGACTTTCCTCGTCAACAAAGCCTGGACATTTGGCTAGAGGGTTTCCCTGTCTGATTGCATCAGACCGGAACTCCGAGTCTTTTGTTTTGTCGCGATTTCTTGCGCCGAACCGGTTTCCGCTTCGACGGAGAGCATTCCATAACCTGCGGGGTTCACGGCCATTTCACGGACGGCGGCATTGATGAGAGGATCGAATCGACGTTTCCGCCGGTCTTCAGGCCGAAAATCGTGCCGCGGTCATAGAGCAGATTATATTCGACATAACGACCGCGCCGCACCAGTTGCTCTTCGCGCTGCGTCTCGGTCCAGGGTTTGACGAAATTGTTACGCACCAGTTCCGGATAGACGGCGAGGAAGCTTTCGCCGACATCGCGCGTGAAGGCGAAATCCTGGTCCCAACCGCTGTTGCCGGCGTCGCCGGCGCTGTTGAAATAATCGTAGAAGATGCCGCCAATGCCGCGCGGCTCGTTGCGATGCGGCAGGAAGAAATACTCGTCGCACCATTGTTTGAAACGATCGTAATCGGCGACCGGGTGTCGTTCGCAGGCCCCGCGCATCGCCTCGTGAAAGGCGCGCGAGTCGGGGTCTTCCTGCGTGCGTCGGTCGTCGAGCACCGGCGTCAGATCGGCGCCGCCGCCGAACCACGCCTTGGTCGTGACGACGAAACGCGTGTTCATATGCACCGCCGGCACATTCGGGTTCCATGGATGCGCAATCAGCGAAATGCCGGTGGCGAAAAAGCGGGGGTCCTCTGCTGCTCCCGGGATTTGTTTGGCGAATTCGGGCTGGAAGGTTCCGAACACGGTCGAGCAATGCACGCCAGCCTTCTCGAAGACCCGGCCGTGGATCATGCCCATGCGACCGCCGCCGCCCGGCGCGCCATCGTGGTTGCGACGCTCCCAACCCTCAAGCGTGAACCGTCCGGGCGCCGTTGCGCCGCCAGCAAAGGGGCCCGTCGCTGTTTCCTCCAGCGCCTCGAAGGCTGCGCAGATTCTTGATTGCAGACTTTCGAACCAATCGCGGGCGGCAGCCTTGCGTTTATCGAGTATTTCCGGGGACATTAATTTTTCTCCGGTCCCGCCCGTTGGACTTGTCTGGGCGCTTCCTTTGGCTTCTCTGGCGGCGCGTCGAGTACGTCGCCCCCGCCGTAAGACGAAAGTCCGAACACCCGCGAGATTTCCGAGATAATCACCGATTTGACGTCTGCGCCGAGCGGCGAAAGCGCCATTTGGTAGCAGCGACGCGGCTCCCCGAGGTCTTTGTTTCGGTCGGGATCGCGGCGAACTTTCTCGAGGAGATCGGGACGATCGATTTGTTCGACCAGTCCCTTTTCGCGCAAAACGGCGTCGGCGGCCAGAAATTTTCGCATTGTGCTTGTGGCGTTATCGAATTCGCAATGCAGGTCCCCGTCGCTGAGGGCCTGCTTGCCGTAATCCGGGCGGTGCAAGAGGCGCTCGATCTCCATGGCGTTGAGGGAGCCCATGGTCTCGTTGATGTGAATGATTTCGCCGGGACTTTTATGCAAATCGGCGTTGAGCCGATAGGCCTGTTGTCCAAAGGAGAGTTTGACGCCCGAAATTTCCGCCGTTTGCATGCGGTTCATGACGCCGACCAGCATCGCCCCGATGTTTTGACGTTCGCTCCAGCCAACAATTGCCAACCCGATCACGAAAAAGGTGATCGCCGCGTTGCGGATCGCGACCGCGAGGTTCGAAAGCGCTTCAGGGTTCATTGCTGGCGTCGATCCTGCGGGAGAGTGGCGATAGATCCGGCGATTGTCGGCGCGCTTCGCTCATTACGATCGCCGCCGCCACGCCGACGTTCAGCGATCGCGCGCCGGCGCGCATGGGGATTGTCACTGCAAGATCGGCGGCGTCAGCCACGGCCTTTGGCACGCCGGATGTCTCGCGGCCAACGAGGAAAACGTCTCCCGGACCGTAGTCATACGCCGAATAGGACGCAGTCGCCTTCGTGGTCAACAGGATCAATCGGCGGGGCGCCCCATTGACGGCCTCCGAAGCGCGCCAGGCCTGAAACGCCTCAAAGGAGACATGTCGGCGGATCGTCACCTGGTCGAGATAGTCCATCCCGGCTCGACGGAAATCCCGGTCCGTGACCGGAAATCCTGCCGGACCGATGATTGCCGCCTCGAAGCCGAAACAGGCGCAGGTGCGCAACATCGAGCCGGCGTTCTGGGGAATGTCCGGTTGGTAGAGAGCAAGGGTCAGGGAGGTTGTGGCCATGGGACCATGCTTGAACACAAGTTTGCGGCAAAACGACGCGAGGATCTCTTGAGAGTGAAATATGGCGAAAATCAGCGGCGATTCCCGCCCGCCACGAGTGGACAAGCGCGCCGTAACGCGTCAAAAGGATTACAAATTCAGCAGGCTGCAGGTGGAGTTGGCCTTTCGTCGATCCATCTTTCATGCCAAAGTCGAAAGACTGGCCTAAATTGTAACTGAAACCGTCATTTATGACGGTCCCAGCACAGAGGAACGGGCGTGAACACGAAGGCTGATAGTTCGGAATTACGGCCGGAGCCATCTCGTCGAGACATCCTCTACGTCGCTACCGGCGCAGCGGCGGCGGCGGCGGTTGGCGGCGTGGTCTGGCCATTGATCGCGCAAATGAATCCCGACGCATCCACGCGCGCATTGGCCTCGACGGAGGTCGATCTCGCCGCCGTCCCGGCAGGACAGATCATTACCGTTAAATGGCGCGGCAAACCGGTCTTTGTTCGACATCGCACGGCCGACGAAATCAAGTCGGCGGAGGGCGTCGACCTGACGGAGCTGCCAGACCCGCAGCCCGATAACGCCCGGGTCAAGAAACCGGAATGGCTCGTGGTGGTTGGCGTCTGCACGCACCTCGGCTGCATCCCGACCGGCAAGGAAGGCGAGTTCAACGGCTGGTTTTGTCCTTGCCACGGCTCGACCTACGATGTGTCGGGACGTATCCGCAGCGGACCGGCGCCTAGCAATCTCGAAGTGCCGGATTACGCATTTCTGTCTGATACAAAAATCAAGATCGGCTAGGCGAGCAAGCAAGACGGACGCGCATCTGTTTTCACGCCAGGGACACGCCAGGAAAAAGTTATGAGCGGAAATTCGCAGTATACGCCCAAGAGCGACTTCGCCAAATGGCTGGAGCGACGGCTGCCCATTCTCGGCTTTGTCTACGATTCCTTCGTGGCTTACCCGACGCCGAAGAATCTCAATTACATGTGGACCTTCGGCGCGATCCTGTCCTTCATGCTAGTCGCCCAGATCGTGACCGGCATCGTGCTGGCCATGCATTATACGCCAGAGACCACTCTCGCTTTCGACTCTGTCGAAAAAATCATGCGCGATGTGAACTGGGGCTGGGTGCTGCGTTACGCCCACGCCAATGGCGCCTCAATGTTCTTTCTGGCCGTTTATATCCACATCTCGCGCGGACTATATTACGGTTCCTACAAGGAGCCGCGCGAAGTGCTCTGGATTCTCGGCGTTTTCATTTTCATGATCATGATGGCGACAGGCTTTCTTGGCTATGTTCTGCCTTGGGGGCAGATGTCCTTCTGGGCGGCGACGGTCATCACCAACCTGTTTTCGGCGCTGCCGGTCGTCGGCCCCTCGATCACGACATGGTTGCTGGGCGATTACGCCGTCGGCAATGCGACGCTCAATCGGTTTTTCGCCCTGCACTACCTTTTGCCATTTATCATTGTCGCAGTTGTCGCGTTGCATGTCTGGGCGCTGCACGTGACGGGTCAAAACAACCCGACCGGCGTCGAGGTGAAAAATGCCGATAAGGAAACGGTGCCCTTCACGCCCTACGCTACGATGAAGGACGGCTTCGCCATCGGCGTGTTTCTGGTGCTCTACGCCTGGATGGTTTTCTTCGTGCCCAACTATCTTGGACATCCGGACAATTACATCGAGGCCAATCCGCTGGTGACGCCGCCGCATATCGTTCCGGAATGGTATTTCCTGCCCTTTTACGCGATCCTGCGCGCCATCCCGAGCAAATTGCTCGGGGTTATTGCGCTATTCGCGTCCATTTTGATCCTTGCCGCCCTGCCATGGCTCGACACTTGCAGGGTTAAGTCCGGCTCCTACCGCCCGCAATTCCGCAAGGCCTATTGGGTGTTCATCGCGGCCTGCGTCGGCCTCGGCTATCTTGGTTCGCAACCGGCGGAGGGCGTATTCCTCTGGTGCGCCCGCATCCTGACCTTCTATTACTTCTTCCATTTTCTATTCATTTTGCCCTGGCTGAGCCGGAACGAGAAAACGGAGCCCGAGCCGGAATCCATCGAAGCCGCCGTCAATGGTCGCGGAGTGTCCCATGCCTGATCCGCGCTTGACCAAAAACTTCTCGTCCGGGAAATCGTTCTTCCGCCGTGCGGCGTTGGCCGCCGCCACGCTTGGACTTGTTGCGCTCTCGTGTCCGTCGGCGCGCGCCGGCTCCAGCCATGAGGAAGAAAAGCCTGAACGCCAGGAATGGAGCTTCGCCGGCGTTATGGGGCGGTTTGACAAGGCGCAACTGCGGCGCGGCTTCAAAGTCTACAAGGAAGTCTGCTCAACCTGCCATTCAATGAAGATGCTGGCGTTCCGCAACCTTGGTCAGCCCGGCGGCCCCGAACTGTCGGAAAAAGAGGTGGCCGATCTCGCAGCCTCCTATAAGATCAAGGACGGCCCGAACGACTCAGGCGAATATTTCGATCGCCCTGGCCGCCCCAGCGATCGTTTTCCGCCGCCATTCGCCAACGAACAGGCGGCGCGGGCGGCAATGTCGGGGGCTTACCCGCCGGATATGTCGGTGCTGGTCAAGGCCCGCGGATACCATCGTGGTTTTCCGGCCTTTTTATTCGACGGATTGCCGGGCTTTTCCTATCAGGAGCACGGCGCTGACTACATCGCTTCGCTGCTCAAAGGCTACAAGGAGGCGCCGGCGGATTTCAAGGTGCCGGACGGTCAGTATTACAATGTTTATATGATTGGTCGGCGTATCGGCATGCCGCCGCCGCTTTCCGACGGCGCCGTGACCTATGACGACGGAACGCCGCAAACCGTCGATCAATATGCGCGGGATGTCACCGCCTTCATGGCGTGGGTGGCCGAGCCCAGTCTTGAGAGCCGCAAGAAAGTCGGTCTGGGCGTGATCTCCTTCCTGATCGTGTTCTCCGGCCTTCTGTATTTCACAAAACGCAAGATCTGGTCAGACGTGGCGCATTAATCGCGAGCGTAGAAATTAAATAAAAAACGGCCGGATTTACTCCCGGCCGTTTATTTTTTCTGAGCTTTAGCGTTTCAAAACGAACCGCCGGTGTCGAACCCGTCCCCCGACCCGCCGCCGCCACCGAAACCGCCGCCGTCGAATATATCTCCATCTCCCGGAAATCCGCCCGGCGGAAACATTTGGCCAGGATGATAACCGCCGCCCCAATCGATCGAAGGGGGCTGACGATAGCCTTGTTGCAGAACCTGTTCGAGAACGGCGCCCTGAATCATGCCGCTGAGGATGCCGCCGAGAACGTCATTGATGGCGGCCTCGTTACGAAAGGTTGAGCCGGGATAATCATAGCGCCGGCGCCGGAACGACTCACGGGCGTATTCGAGTTGGTCTCGTCGCCCATCCAGATCCCGAATCTGCGTACGGATCTCGGCCATATCAGTTTCCGCCTTGCCAAGCTGGCGGGTGAGCTGATCGATCTGCGCGACAATTTCCTTGTCCTCGTTCGAACGCGTGCGCTCCGCTTCGCGATACAGCGTGACGACATCGTCGCGTGAGTCGTTGTCGACCATGAGCTGAACCGCGCGCGCCAACAGGCCGTCGTTGTTCTTGCCGATGAGCACATCGAATTTTTCTTCGGCTTCGGCGTATTCTTTCTGACGCCGCGCCACCTCCGCTTCGCTCTCGTTGCGGGCCGCCTGCGCCTGCCTCACCCGTTCCTGCAATGGTCCGGCGCCGGCGGCGAGCAGACGCTCCTGACGGAAATTGGCGATTTCCTGACGCAGGGCGTCGAGACCGGTTTTCAATTTATCGACATGCGCCCGCAACCGCTCGGGAATCTGGTTGAGCATGGCGTAGTTGGCGCGCGCCTCGGTATAATTGATCATGCGCGCGATCAGCCCGTCGAAGTAGCGCACGAGACCGCCGCTGCGATAGGCCGACGAGCCGAATTGTCGTTTCCATAAATAGACGAAGAGCGGATCGTTTTCGTATGGCGTGCGCTTGGTCTCCCGGTCCTCTTCCGCCTGGCGCGTTTTGCGTTCGGCCTCCTGCCATATCTTTTCCGCGTTCTCCGCTTCTCCAGACAGCGCAACCCACTTGGCTTGACGGACGATATCCGGTTGTTGCGCAGTTTCGAATTCCAGCAACGCCCGACCGGCGGCTTCGAACTCCGCTGCGCATGCAGCGCGCGTCGCCTCGGCTTTCTTCAGGGCGGCCGCCGCTCTCTCACGCTCGGCGGCTGTCTGGGCGTTTTCGCGCTCGGCCTCGTCGAGAAGGCGTCGCACCTCTCGCTCGGCCATATCCAGCTCGCGCGCCAGTTCTCCGGATTTCAGCATACGGAATTTCAATTCCGCCAGCCTGTGCAACTGCGCAAGTCGCTCCTGGCGAAGACGCGCCGCCTCGCCGGAAACCGCGCGTAGTCGGTCGTCGAGACGCATCTCTTCATCGCGAATCTGCGCATAGGCCCGATCAATCGATTGAAGAGCTTCGAAACCCGAGATCATGCCGGTCTCACCATTTGGTTATTGTGCCGCCGAGGACGGGCATCTTGTAATCGACGTCGAGTTCGCCGCGGCGCTTTTCGCCAACGACATTTTCCGAGATGATGCCATCTTGTCGTTTGTCGGCCAGCACGCGCTGGTAAACGTCACGACTGACGCGCACGCCCCATTTAGTCACGGTCGAGGTGACGCCGGTCTCTTCGCTTTTGATCGCGCGCGGCGTCACGCGTCCGTCCGACGTGACTGCCTCGACGATCAGATAATCGTTGCGGCCCTGCGGATTGATTTCTGGCTTGCGCCAGACGCCGCTCGCCTCGCCGGGACGATTGACGATCTTGAGCGTGAACTCGGCGCGCAGCTCCTTGAGGAAAGACTGCAAGTCGCTCGCAGCCTTGCGAGCGGCCTCGACATCGTTGTGAGCCAGCGCGCTGTTGCCGTCGGCGAGCAACCGGGCGGCATAGGCTTTCGCCTGGTCGACCTTCGCCTCGCCAAGGATTTCGTTGTAGGTCGATTGCAGCGCCTTCGGCAGCGTTTCGGAAATCTCCTCGCGCGCCTGTATCTCAGCTATTTGCTGCGGCCGGGTGACGAAATAATAATTCGCCGCCCAGGCGCTCGAGATCGCCAGCAAACCGAGCAGAAGAAATTTGCCAAGACGCGAGCGGTCGATCCACATCAGGGCGAGCGTGCGCCCCAGTCCCTGCGCCGAGCCGGTGTAGGTGAAGCGCTTTTCGCGCAATGCCTTGACGCCTTCCGCCAGCACCTCGTCGGAGACCTCGATCCCCTGTCCCTTGTATAGCTCGCGCAGCCGCTCAATCAGCGCCTCGTCGCTGTAGCCGGCCGCAAGCTCTTTTTCGACCAATCGCTGATCGTGACGCAGGGTGTCGACGACATCCATCGCCAGCATCAGATCATCGAGCTTGGTCTCCTCAACGACTGCGATCGTCTCTGGAGAGTCGGGCGCGGCAGCGTCAGACATTGGCGAGCGTCTTGCCTTCGAGGATCAGCGTTTCAATGCGTTTCCGGCCGTCCTCAACCGCCGCCCTTATCTCCTCCGAATTCTGGGTGGAGAGCTTGCGCATTTCGTCGACAATGGTCAGGGTTTTTTCCTGAAAGTTCGTCACCGAGTCGACCAGCTTGATAACGGCGTCGGAGCGAATGGTCGGACCGTAACCGGCGCGCGTCGCTGCTTCCTGCACCTTGTCGCCAAGCTCCGAGAGCACCTCAATGCTGCGCGACACCCCTTCCTTCATCGTGTTGAGAGTCTGGGTGGACTCATGCAGTCCGACAAGGCCGGTGAAAGAAGCCTTCAACGCAGTGAGTACCGAGTCGTTTGTCGAGAAAAAGCTCACCGCCTGCGCATAGACGCGCTCCTTGGCGTTGGTCGTCTGTTGCAGACGCGCCATGATGACTTCCGAGGTATTGTAGCTGATCGTCAGATTATCGGCGAGATCCTTGGCGATCTGGTAGCGCTTGTCCTGATTTTGCAGATCTCTGAGTTTTTCGTCTCGCGCCAGTTCGAGGCGCGCGCGTTCAGCAAGATCTTCGCCCTTGTAATTTGCGAGCGTATCGGCGGCCTCGGCGAGAACTTTTTTGGACTCGTCGAGTTTGCCCTCTGCGGTTTTCAGCACTTCGAGCGCCAGCACCTGCGATTGTTTCAGGGCGCCGCGAAAGTCATGATAGGCGTCGAGTATGCGCGCTTCGCGCACGATCTGGTCCTTGGTCGATTTGGTGACGTCGAGATAGGCGCTTCGAATATCGTCGAAGCGCTGGGCGATGTCGCCACGCGCCACTTTCATCCAGACATTCGCAACGCGCTCGAAGATATCCACCTTGCCGTCTTCCAGCTGATCGACCATCGATTTGGCGTCGTCGCGGATTGAATTGAAGGATTTTGCGATCGTTTCATAACGCTGGCCGATGTCCATCGCCTGAGTCTGGTCGCGTACGACCTCGTTGAACGCCTCCGTCTGTCCGAGCGTGCGGGCAATGACGGCGACCCGGTCCTTGTCGAGATCGGTGATTTTTTCGAGCAGGGCGTTGATCGGCGTAAAATCCGGCTTGACCGGCGCAATACCCAGTTCCCGCAAGGTGTCCGTGGCTTTGTCGAGATATTGGATCGGCGTTTTCGTCAGGGTCGTCGTCATTTTGTCACCATCCTGAATTTCACGTTCATTGAAAAGCGCCGGCGACGCCGGCTCGGCAAGAAGACGCTATGATCCTATCAAACCGCCGGCGATCGCCTTCGACGAACCAAAGGATTGCCGAATTCCGCGAGCGCTTGCAAGCCGCAGAGGCTCGGATCGGCGCATGTTCAGCGTTAGGCGGGCGTATGACGTCTTCCTGAGCGGCGGACGCCCGTTACATATTCGGACGCTTGAAACATCCCCGAGCGGCATCTTCGCACATGTCATCAGGCGCATTTCCGGGCGAAAGATCATGGCGGCAAAGCCAACCTGCCTTGCCGCTTTTTTCAATAAGAGCCTTGAAATACGGTCGCGCGGAGCCGAAACAAGAGGCGGCGAGTCGATTCGCCGGCTTTCTTGATCGCACCGTCAAAATCGGGCACAACGCCTGGACTTGGCTGTTCGTGGAGCGTCCGTCCCGGCGCGATAACCTGTTACCCGAAAGGGCGAGAATGTCGGAGATTTTGCGAGTTGGCGTCGCCGGGCTGGGCACCGTCGGCGCATCCGTGGTCCGACTGTTGGCCCGTCAGGCCGCAGCGCTGACTGCGCGGACCGGACGCCGAATCGTCGTGACCGGCGTCTCTGCCCGCGATCCGGACAGGCCCCGCGACATCGATCTCGAAGGCGCAGCTTTTTTCGCCGATCCGGTCAAGCTCGCGGCCAGCGAAAATATCGATCTATTCGTCGAACTGATTGGCGGTTCGGAAGGACCGGCGCGCGCCAGCGTCGAGACGGCGCTCGCGCACGGCAAATCAGTCGTCACCGCCAACAAGGCGCTGCTCGCTGCCCATGGACTGCATCTCGCCGCTCTCGCCGAGGAGAAGCGCGTCGCGCTCGCCTTCGAGGCCTCGGTCGCTGGCGGCATCCCGATCGTCAAGACGCTGCGCGAGGGTCTCGCCGGCAATTCGATCGAACGAGTTTATGGCATTCTAAACGGAACCTGCAATTACATCCTGTCGCGCATGGAGCGCGAGCAGCTTTCCTTCGAGGAATGTCTGCGCGAGGCGCAAAAACTCGGTTACGCCGAAGCCGATCCGACATTCGACATCGGCGGCTTCGACACCGCGCACAAACTCGCCATTCTGACTTCGCTCGCCTTTGGCACGCGCGTCGATGCGCAGGCGATTGACATAGAGGGCATCGAGCGGGTCACGCTCGCCGACATCGCCGCCGCCGACGAACTCGGCTTCCGGATCAAGCTGCTCGGCGTCGCGCAACGCACGTCTGAGGGCATCGAGCAGCGCGTGCACCCGACGATGATCAGCAAAAACTCCTCCATCGCGCAGGTGATGGGCGTGCTCAACGCCGTCACCATCGACGCCGACGCCGTGCATGAGTTGACGCTGGTTGGTCCCGGCGCCGGCGGCGACGCCACGGCTTCGGCTGTTGTCGCCGATATCGCTGATATTTCCAAAGGCGTGCGCTCGGCGCCTTTCGGCCTGCCGCTGGCGCAACTCGTGGAGCTCAAGCGAACGGCGATGCGTCGTCATGAGGGCGGCTATTACATTCGCATGTCAGTGCGCGACGTGGCCGGCGCTTTCGCGCGTATCGCCTCGCGCATGGCCGAGCGCAAGATTTCGCTCGAGAGCATCATGCAGCGCGGTCAGCGCGGAAAGCCGGGCGATTGCGTCGACGTTATTCTCATTACTCATGCGACCAGCGAACATCTGGTGCGCGAAGCGCTTGATCTGATCTTCGAGGACGCGACGATCGTTTCGCGCGCGCAGATCATCCGTATCGAGCGGGAGTGATCCGGGGTCTGGTGCGAACGTAACCGCAGAAGGGACAGTTCATGTCGCCGACGCCCTCCATCGACGCCAAGGCTATCGGGCGTTTCCTGATCATCGAACTGACGCGCGCCACCGAACTGGCCGCCGTTGCGGCGGCGCGGCTGCGCGGGCGCGGCGACGAAATGTCAGCCGATCTCGCAGCTGTTGGCGCCATGCGTGAACATCTGACACAACTGCCGGCGCAGGGCCGGGTCGTGATCGGCGACGATGCGGGCGGCGTCGACGCCGCGATCTGTTTCGGCGACGCGCTCGGAGCCGGCGTCGGGCCGCGCGTCGATCTTGCTGTCGCGCCGCTCGAAGGGGCGACGCTCTGCGCCAAGGACATGGCCGGCTCGATCTCTATCGCCGCGGCCGCCGCGCCGGGCGCGCTGCTCACGGCTCCCAATGTCTACATGGACAAGATCGCGATCGGACCGGGATATCCGCCCGACCTAGTCGACCTCGATCGCGCGCCCGCCGACAACATCGCCGCCCTCGCCGCCGCGAAGGGCGTCGCGCCCGGAGACGTGACCGTCTGCATTCTTGATCGTCCGCGCCACGCCGGTCTGATCGCCAAATGCCGCGCCGCCGGGGCGCGGGTGCGGCTGATCTCGGACGGCGACGTCGCCGGCGTCATCGTCACCGCCGATCCGGCGGAGACCGGCGTTGATCTCTACATGGGCCGGGGCGGGGCGCCGGAGGGCGTGCTGGCGGCTGCGGCGCTCGCCTGCGTTGGGGGGCAGATGCAGGGACGGCTGGCGCTGGAGACCGCCGATCAGCGCGCCGAGGCCATGCGTCATGGGATTGACAATCCCGGCCGTAAATACGCCATCGCCGATATGGTCTCGGGCGACGTGGTGGTGTGCGCCACCGGCGTCACCGATGGCCCGCTGGTCAGCGGGGTGGTGTTCGGCAGGGGCTATGTCGAGACAGAGACCGTCGCCTATCGCTCAACCACTCGCACGATCCGCCGCATCCGCGCCCGCCGGCCGGCGGCCATCTAACTCAAGCGCCGCTGTGCCGGCCGTTCTGGATTGTCCATGACCCCCGCCGCTCATATCTCCGCCGCGATCGACATTCTCGGCGCGCTCAACGAGCGCCGCCGGCCCGCCGCCGATGCGTTGAAGGACTGGGGCCAGCGGCACCGTTTCGCCGGCGCGAAGGACCGCGCCGCCATCGCCAGCCTGTTGTTCGACGCCCTGCGCAAATCAGCGTCGGCGGCTTACGTCATGGGAGACGCCGCACCGCGCGCGATCATGCTCGGGGCGCTGCGCGAGGCGCGCGGGCTCGACGTCGCCGCCATCGCCGCTTTGTGCTCCGGGGAAGGCCATGCCCCGGCGCCGCTCTCCGACGACGAAAACGCACGACTGCGGACGGCGACGCTCGACGGCGCGCCAGAGCCTGTGCGCGGCGATTATCCCGATTGGCTCGCCGATAAGTTCGCAGAAGCCTTCGGCGCGCGGGCGGCCGAAGAGGGCAGGGCGCTGGCGACCCGGGCGCCGGTCGATCTGCGCGTCAATATTCTCAAGGGCGATCGTTCGCAGGCGCTGGAAAAACTGTCGCATCTCGCGCCCATTCCAACGCCGCTGTCGCCGCTCGGGCTGCGCATTGCGGCGGGTCACGGTCGAGGCCCGGCGCTTGCCGCTGAACCCGCTTATGTCAAGGGCTATGTCGAGCCGCAGGATGAGGGCTCACAACTGGCGAGCCTTCTATGCGCCGCCGCGCCCGGGGAGCAGGTTCTCGACCTCTGCGCCGGCGGCGGCGGGAAGGCGCTGGCGCTCGCCGGGCAGATGCATAACCGCGGTCAGATTTACGCCTATGACTCCGACGGCCGCCGGTTGATGCCGATACATGCGCGGCTGGAGCGCGCCGGAGCGCGCAACATTCAGGTGCGGGCTCCGCGCGGCGCAGCGAATGTGCTCGCCGATCTGGAGGAACGTTGCGATCTCGTGCTGATCGACGCGCCCTGCACCGGAACCGGCGTTTGGCGTCGTCATCCTGACGCCAAATGGCGGCTCGCGCCGGGAGCGCTGGACCTCCGGCTCAAGGAGCAGGCGAGACTGCTCGCGTTGGCCACGCGTTTTGTGAAGCCGGGCGGGCGTATCGTCTATGTCACCTGCTCGCTGCTGATCGACGAAAACGAGAATCAGATCGCGGCTTTTCTGGCTGCTCATCAGGACTTCGCCGCGCAACCGGCGGCGCAGACGGCGCAGGCCGCCGGCCTGCCCGAACTGGCGCGCTTTGCGTCAAGTCATGGCGCGGGTTTGCGGTTTTCGCCGGCGACCAGCGGCACGGACGGGTTTTACGTCTGCGTCCTGAACCGGCGGTGAGCGTCGGCCCCTCCCGTTTATAACGAGTATCTATCCCGCTCCGCCCCGCCTAGCCTTGATCCCGTATCGGGTTCGGGCGTGCGGGCGGCGTCATGCGCTTATGGGCGTTGAATATTGTTTTGATTGCGTGTTTTGCGGCGCGGGCCGCACACGCCGGCGCCTGGTTGTGGCCGGAAAATCATGGTGTGGCCATTCTCACCACCACCTTCGCCGACGCCCGTAAGGCTTACGACAGCAATGGACGCCTTGTCGCAACGCCGCCTTACCGCAGATTCGAGACACAGCTTTATCTCGAACATGGCGTCACCGACGGGCTGACTTTCGTGGGCGAAGGCTCCGCGATGGATTTCAGCGGCGCGGCGGATGCCACGAGCGATCTCGCCCGCTCGATCGCGCAAGCCAAAGCCGGTCTGCCGATTGATGGCGGGTCGACGCTTGGTCCGCATTATCGCGGTCTTGGCCTGGGCGCCGCCGGCTTGCGTTTGGGGCTGGGGACATTCGGCGATTATGTCGTATCTGCGCAGGCGTCGGCGCGGGCGGCCTCTTCACAGGCGCGGCGTTTTCTGGATATGCGTCAGACCGTGACGGCGGACGCGCGCCTGCTTCTGGGCCGCTCCTTCCTGTTCTGGGGCATGTCGGCCTTTTTCGACGGACAAATCGGCTATCGCTCCGGCGGCCAGAATGGTTCGGAGGCGCGTCTGGATTTAACAGCGGGCCTGCGCCCCTACGCGCAAGTGCTCATGCTGGCGCAAAGCTTCTCTGCGATTGCGCCGCGCGGCGGCGACGCGCCGTTGATGGCGGCGCAAAGATTTCAGCTGAGCGCGGTTTACGACGTCAACCCGTCGCTGTCGTTGCAAATTGGCGGAGTCGTCGCCATTCTCGGCGTCAATTCTCCTGCCGAGCGCGGCGTCTTTTCAGCCCTATGGTGGCGTTATTGAGCCTCGGCGACGCCCGATAACGGCTCGACCTTTACTCTGGCGACGCCGGCGGCGCGGAAACCAAGAATATCGGCGGCATGGCCGGAAACGTCGATCACCCGACCGCCGGTAAAAGGGCCGCGATCGTTAATGGTGACAATGACGGAGCGGTTGTTGCGCAGATTTGTGACCCGCACCTTCGTGCCAAAAGGCAGGGTGCGGTGCGCGGCCGTCAGGGAGCCGACATGGCCGCCGCTCGCCGTTCGGCCCTTCAATTGGTAATAGGAGGCATTTCCGACCCATGCGGCGTCGGCGCTGGCGACGCCGGCGATAAAGGCGCCAAGAGTCAGGATCGCGGCAAGGACTGGCGTTTTCAATGGCGTTCACCTCGAATATTTCGCAAGAATTGTGGTTTTAATGACCTGGCTCTCGCTTCGTGACAGCCGTAATCCGTTGCGCTTTCGATCCCGGGCGCTCCAATAAGTTCTATGCGCCGAGACGACGACAGGCCAAGAGAACCTTCCCGAGAATACGGACGCGGCCCTCTTCTTGTCGCATGTCGTAGATCAGCGGCGCCGCCTGAAATTCGGGATCATTGCTTTCGTGGCGGAATTCGCACGCGTCGCCAATCCGTCGCATGCGTCGAATCTCAACGCGCGAGGCTTCGTGATCGCCAATGTCGATCACGACCAGATCACCATCCTGAGGTTCGGCGCCCTCGGCGCTCGCCCGCACGCACAGCAGCGTGTCGCCATCCTGCGCGATTTTATCGATCACATTGCCGACAACGGCGATTCTGAATTGTAGTTCTTCCGGAAAATCGGCGACCAGCGGAAAGTCGGCGGCGGAAGAGGTCCGCGACGTCGCGTCAAAATCAAAAACGCTCGCCGCTGGGACGCCTTCCGCCTTTGTCAGGCCAGCGGCGTTCGCTTCCAGATTATCTTGCAGAATATCGTGCATGCCATCAACTCCGGATCGGTCAGGACTGGAGAGCGCTCATGGGACCGGAGAGTTTGATCCGGAGGCGCCCATCGATAAATTATTGGCCGAGCCGGCGCGCGCCTGACGGCTTTTTCGGGCGGCGGTCGTCGCCCCGCATCTCTCTGCGGGGCAGGCAGGATCGGCTCTCGTGAGCGGACTAGGTTGACCTTAAGATTATCGGAAATTAGGCCACAACTTAACCGTGAGCAACAAATTTATCGCAACCGGGGAGAGGTTTTGGAAGAAGACCGCATAATCCCTGTATTTTCAACGCGCCCAGCAGGAAAAATTCATCTGGGATATCCTTTGCGTCTGGAAAGCTTTGCCTGCCGCGCCCACCAGCGATAATGCCCCTGGACGTTGCGGCGGCGGCGTCCCCGGACTCTGGCAAGGCGCAAATCGGCGTCATATCGCGGTCGATGACGCGCGCCGAAATCTCGACGATTGTCAAACCTGTTTCCGCTTCGGCTAAAAGCGCGCTGGCCCGATCCACGGAGACTTGTCGTTCAAATTCAGGTTATTTCAGTCCTCCACTCGCTGAACCCTGAATCGGCGTTAAAAGAATTTCGCGCAGCATATCGCGTTCTTCCGGTGTTCGTGCGGTTAATTAAAAAATGAAATGCCGGGACATGGCGCGCCGGAATTTAATATGTTTTCTGTCTCGCTCGCGCCTGTTCCTCAAATAGGCTCTCATGACGGTTGGACAGGCTCCACCACGCGCTCCACAAGTTTGAGAATGATTTGATTTCGTATTGCCTCCGGCAGATTATGCAGCAAGGGCAATCTTCCTGCCGAGAGCAAGTCCGCCAAACCATGAGCGACCGCCCAAACCCCCGCGACGTCGACGAGGGCGGTATGATCTTTGTCCGGCGGATCGGAGTTGCCGGTCGCTTTGGCCGCTAGAGCCACAAGATCTTCGAAAGCG
The DNA here is from genome assembly GCA_040399965.1 of Methylocystis sp. Classification (GTDB taxonomy): domain Bacteria; phylum Pseudomonadota; class Alphaproteobacteria; order Rhizobiales; family Beijerinckiaceae; genus Methylocystis. The sequence continues at coordinate 26,371 of JBBARD010000023.1, forward strand.
GATCGAGCGGCCTGTACGAGCCGCTCGCCATTAAAGTCTGGCCGCTGAGAACCAAACATCAGGCGAAAGAGCGCAGGATTTTCAACCGCGAAGGCGATGTAGCCGAGCACTGATGCGCCGATCTGCGCACGCGGTTCGGGATCGGCCTTTTTTTCGGAACGCCAGTTGACGCGACATCAAGCGTTCGAATCCGCGCGCCGCGAGTTCGGTAAACAGGCCGTTCACATCCTGGAAGTGGTGAGCTGGCGCCGCATGGCTCACTCCGGCGCGTTTGGCGACGCCGCGGAGCGAGAAACCCTCGAAGCGTTTATCGGTCAGCTCGCGCTATCGGTCAGTTCGCGCTCGGCAGCATTGAGCAGCGCGCTTGCAAGATCTCCATGGTGATAGGGCCGCGTATGCGGCGCTGCTACTTTCTCGCAAGGAAGAGAAGTTCCAGCGTGCAGGCGGTTGCAGAGGCGGGCGTCCAACTGATGTTCGGCGGCGGTTTGTCTCAGGTGGTCGGTTTCGGCAATCAGGCGATGACCTTCGCCAACCGTCTTGCGCCTCGCGCTCTAGTGGCGGCTGTCTCAAAACGCCTGCTGAGGCCGCGGGACGTTGAGATGAGACGTCCTTAATTCGATGAATACACTGAAGATAAAAATCTCAAATAGCTGAGGTGCTTCCCTATTCGTAAATGACCGGCGGAAATTACAGGATCGTCAATCAACAAGAGCTGCGATCCATACAATTTTGACGGTTTTGCTAGTTGAGCGCTTCAGATGATGAGAGGATTATATCGCTAAGAAACAGATATCCATCTTTTCATGAATCACAGAGATGAAATAGGTTCCCGTATTCTGCCCCCAATTGAACGCCCCAGGAAAATTTTGATGCCTGAGGGCTGAGAAATGTTTTTGAGATTCTTCAGGCATTAACGAGAATATTTACATTCATTTGCGATCGGTCTTTGATCAGGACCGTTAAACGCCGAAGCGAGCGATCGACTAATTGCGCGTCCTCAGATTCCTTTGAAGATTGGATTTTCATCCGGGACAAAAATTCAGAGAATAATTGTCGATAATCACCCCAATCATAATTTGCAGGCATCTATCTGAATTGCCGCTGCTTTGATCGCTGTTGATCGACCTGATCCGCTTGCCGTTTAATCAACCATAAAGATATGCTAGGCAGTCTTCGCGAAGAGGCTGTTATCTGTCATTCTTCGCGACTTTTCGTGTATATTCAGATGATGTTCAGTTGGACTGTCTACTTGAAGTCATCGATCGTCGTTTGATCCTTACTATAGTGGAGACTAAGATGAACCGATTGTTTACCGCCATCCTCATCCTCGGGGGTTTTGCAATGACCAGCCTTGCCGTCACATCGGGCGCGTGGGCGCAGAACGCCGAGCCGTCGCCCGCCGCTGCGCCGGCAGTGGCTCCCGCTAATCCCGATTGCGCTGCGAAGGCTAGCGAGAAAAAACTCGCCGGCGCCGCCCTGAACAGCTTCATGAAGAAATGCTCCCGCGACGCAGCGACGGCGAGTTGCGATGTCGCCGCCGAGGAAAAGAAGCTGAAAGGCGCTGCGAAGAAGAGTTTCACCAAGAAATGCGTCAGGGAAGCAATCATCACGCAGTGAAGCTTTATCGGCGCGCACGCCGACGCGATCCGGCGCGCGCGTCCTGATCGGAGCGCAACGTGAGGGCATGACGGAAGACGCCAAAAACCTGCTCGTCATCGCCCATACGCCCTCGGCGAATATTCAGCGTATGAGCGCGGCCATCCTCGCTGGCGCCGGCGCCCCGGAGATCGAGGGCGTCAGGACGCGCCTCCTGCCCGCTTTCGACGCCCGGCCTGAGGATATTTGGCTGGCGCAGGGAGTCCTTCTGCTGACTCCGGAAAACCTTGGCTATATTAGCGGCGCCTTGAAGGATTTTTTCGACCGTTGTTATTATCCCTGTCTGGAGCGGACGCAGGGATTGCCTTACGCTCTGTGCGTGCGCGCCGGCCATGACGGCGCTGGAGCGCAGCGCGCCGTCGAGACCATCGTCACGGGACTTCGCTGGCGTAAAATCCAGCCGCCGCTGATCTGCCGGGGAGAATGGCGAGAGTCGTTTCTTGATGATTGTTACGCACTCGGCGCGCAGATCGCCGCAGGTTTGGACGCCGGAATTTATTAGTAAAATTTTGCTGATGCTGCGTTCGATCGATATGTTAAGTCTGTGATCGATCGGGGACTTGACGAAGATGTTGCGCAGTTTGACGATTGTTCTGTGCCTTCTGTCGGCGCTTTACGTCGGCCTTGCCGGACGCGCGGTCTACCGGGTTCTGCACGGTCTATCTACGGGCGACGCGCCGACGGTGGCGACCTATCTGGATGCGCCATCGGTTAAGGATAAGCTCAAAAATCAGGTCGACGCCCTCATCGTAAGCAGAAGCCGCCGCGATTTGGGACGACGGGACGATTTCGGCGCGCAAATCGGCGCTGGATTGATCGCCGCGCTGGGACCCGCGCTGGTTGATCATGTCGTCGATACGCTCGTCACCCCCGAAGGGCTGGCGACGATCCTGTCATCCGTCGAGAGGCGCGCAGACAACCAACGGGAAACCGGGGCCGACTCCCGATCGGCTCTGCTCGCTATTCCTGGCCAGTTCAGGCCGCTTGGCCTCGATCGCTTCGAACTCCTGGACAAGGGCGGCGGCGCCCTGGTTTTTTCGTTTCGCAATTGGGGCTGGCGAATCAGCGAAATTCGCGCGCCGCCTAAGTTGATCGAACGACTGATGCGCTGAAACCACCCTGGCGCCATACGATTCGGCTTTCAGAGTAACTCGCCAGTGGGCGGATCGTCTGGATGTCCGCGATCAGTTAATCGAGGGACTACGAATTATCCCCCGGAAGTCAATGAGGTTTTCAATGGTGTTCGCGCCAAAACACGGCTAGTGTCTATAATCAATGACATGGAAAGGACATGCTATGTCTGAGATCATGAGTTTCCGAGTGAACTGCGTCTGATGGCGTGAAACCGACCAAAAAAACGAGAGTACAGCCAATTATTAGCGCTGCAGTAGCCGCCAACAAAAGCTCCGTCTGCTCGCTCGCCTGTTGGAGTGTTATTGGCTTGATTGCACGATTTATCATTTCACATTCTCCTCAATGATACGGATCGTCAGCGACGATGTATTGCGACCGGTTCGTAAAAATTCCCCGGCGGGTGATCACATGTTCCGCATTCCGATGAATGGTCGTCCTTATGAGAATGATGTTCATCATGTCCATGATGATGATGATGGCGATGCGCATGAATTGGATGTGAAATATTTGGATTTGGCGCTTCTGGAATTATAAAAGCATTGTCGATAGAGATTGCTACGCCATGCGGCGTATTTTCGATTGCTTGATCCCACAAGTAAACTTGATCGTGATGAAATTCCTGGGAGGTCAAGCCCCGGTCTAGACATAACAACTCCAGAGCATCCATCCAATGATAATAATAGGTGTCTCCTTGATCCGGGTCGCCTCGCATTTGAGCAGATTTAATCGCGCTGCCCATCCGTGACATCCATTCAGATGCGCTCAAGAAACCTGATTTGACAAGCAAATTACCCATGGCAAACGCCTCTGCCTCCCAAGAGTCCCGAAATACAGGCTCTCCTCTATCTTTAGGTAAAGGAGTTATGGGCTCGTTGCCCAGTTCATCAATAAAATTTTGGAGTGTTTTCATTTGTCATCATCTCTGTCATTCATCAAATAAGAGCCATAGCGAGATGAAATATATGGCTCATACGCATCCACATACACAACGTGTCTGGGATCTGTGTATCCTATGCCCCAGAGTTCGGCCGCATAAAACTTTACGCTGTAAAGCGGCGCGTAGAAACGCTGCAGGCCTCTACACCAAATATCGGCATAGCCTTCCATATACTTACCAGTAAATTGCAGTTGTTTATTCACCCAGACTTGAGGCGCCAGTCCGTAATACGCCACAACTGTTCCGAGACGACCGCGAGAGTAAGGATATTCTCTGGTGTGTCCGCTGGACTGTTGCCGAATAAACCATACATTCTGGCCTAATCTGAATTTGGGACGATAGCCAATCGCGGCAATGCCACCTCTGACAACTTTCGGATCATACTTCGAGGAAGCATATTCTCCCTGAACATTTGGCTTGCCGCATCCCGGAACGGTTTCGTATTTAGCTTTTAATCGGATTTCCCGCGCTCGATTAAGTTCAGCAGCCGAGATGACGCCAAGGTTAATCATTTCCTGGGAGGAAACACCCTTTCCCAGATATGCGCCATAATTATCGATGAGAGCAGCGAGCGCATCCAGCCAAAGCGCATAATAGTTGGAATTCATATAATCTCTGGGATGCATGCACTCACGCGCCCAGCGAAAAGCATCCAAGCCCCAGAATGGCTCAGTTTCTCTTGGCGGCGGGGGACGGAAACCATTTCCATATTTGGTAAATAGCGCCACCATTGCCGTCAGGGTTCCCTCCCAAGGCTCGTCCCAAACAGTTTTTTCCGTATAAGGTTGATATTTTCCCGGAATTTTTCCGTAACCTCTCCACCCGGCATTAAAGTGCGGCCCCTCCATAATGTTCCCCTTTTCCTAAACAAGAGAATCTTGAATCAAGAATTTTTTGTCCCATGAATTTTTTCTAGGCATAAAGTATCTCCGCTCCCACCATCGAGTTTCTGGTGACTCGATTAAGTTTATCCTCAAAAGAAAGCCCACTCCAGGACGGCGGCATCTCGGGGATGACAAATATTCTTACTTCTGAATTTGAATCCCATACCCGCAGCTCATCGATTGATTTGAGATAAGCGTCAATATTGTGGCCTGCGTCTTCGGCAAATTCCTTGAGAACGCCAAACGGCTCGGCTATCGCTCTCGCGCGATATTGCTGCGATTTGTACCAAGTAGGCTGAATGCCCAGCAAGGCTTGCGGGTAACAAGAGCAAACCGTGCATACCACCAGATTATGCACAAGCCTGATACGCCTGCCATCAGGACAGGTCTCCGGATTATTCAGGGGGCCGTTCGCCACAACCCGGATATATTCACCCTCCGGCCCAAGCGTCAGGCCAAAAGTGTTCGCCGGATCAAGAAATGGTTTTTTTGTTTTTGGATTTGTAGTCCCTGTCAAAAACTGCCGTATCAATATAGAGGCATAGAAGGGCTGAGACGGTGGAGGATTTAGTAAAGCCTGTTTAAAGGCCTGATCCTGCCAGGCATGGACGACAACAGCCGCTCCAAGCATTGGCGTGATTGTTTGCGAATAATATTGCACGAAGAGATTAATGCTATTTTGGTCGACAACTCCCTTGGAGATGAGCAGATCCTTCAACGCATTTACACGCGCGGGCAGTGGATTCATTATATTCTGCGGCGGTGTGAATTCAGTGACGCAATCACGGATAGGAGCGCCGCCTATCCACCAGCGCGTTGGATCAGCGTCTGGCGCGCATGCTGCCGCCGTGGCTGCTTCTGCAGGAGCGGGAACGGTTGAGGAAGCAGTTCCGGCAATTCCAGTGAGACTTGCGCTGACCACGCCTCCAGAAACATTTTTGAAGAAGTCTCGACGAGAGGATGCCGGGTTCTTTTTTGGTGACGCATCTTCTATTTCATTTTTATGTGCATGTTCACTATTTTTGTCTTCTTGCATGGACTATTCCCCGGCACTCATCTATCTGCGACATTTAGCGTCGAGATAAGAATCCACTTTAAAAATAATTTACCAAGACACTAACACAGGAGGTAAGTTTGGCAATCCATCAATTTTTTAACAGGATGGAATCGTCGGTATATTTTGGTATATTCACGCAATCTGCGCATTCACAAATATACCAAAATATACCAATCGAATTGCTTTGGTTAGGTTTCAAAAGTCGCCGGCAAGTGTTGTTTTCTCCAATTGTTTCTTGTGTCGTCAATACAGAGTAAACAAGCTTAAGCTGTTAAGAGACATCAATGTCCAAAGAGCCTCTCAAACATTATTGGCCGTCTTTGATCGGTCAGGTTCGCTCAATTTTGCAACTTAATCAGCATGCGTTTGCCGAGAAGCTTGGAACAACTCAAGCTAGTGTATCTCGATGGGAGAAAGGAGAAAGAATTCCGCTACCTGAATTTCAGGGAAAGATTGAACGGATGGCTCAGGAAACCCGCGTTGAGTCAATTAATGGGCTGTTGAAAATAGTCGAAGCCAGTCCCTTTCCGATCATCATTACTGACGAATTTGCGAATGTTCTGGCTGCTTCCAGTAGTTCAGGATTTCGCTCTGGATTGGCGGTTTTTGATCAAACTCCTGAGGATGAGCAGGAGAATTTTAAAAAATTTTCTGAAGCGTTGAGAATGAGCGGATTTTGGAAAGAGGATGGAATTCGTTATGATTATCAGTTTTTAACAGGCGCTTATTTGCGTCGCGCCGTTGTTCAATCGATCATGGTTCGCGGGATCGTTTACGCCGTTGTTCAACGGCTCGATTGAGCAATTCGTAACAATCATTCAGATATCACACATGGAATCGTTTTTTTGAACTAATGAGTGGTAAGAAACATGTATTAGTGTTTGGATTTATACAGATAAATGCTGTGAGCAAGATTTGGGGAATTAATTATCTGACCTTACAGAAAAATGAAAGCTTGGCTTTGCCATGGCCCTTGAAAACTATCTTATTCCACGAGCTATAATTGCCGTGCGATTACTGTGATTAATGTATCAAATGCTCATATTTCCCGGGAATCTTTCATCCGTTATTTCTGGCTTTCGCTAGCGCATGACCCGGCGACGCTGAAACGGACATGGGATAGCCTCAAGGGGGTCAAGGGGCCGGGCAGTCTGCGTCGCCCATAGCTGCGGCCATTGCATCCATTCGCACAAAGCAAGCGCCCGGAGGAAAGGCATGACCGAAGAAGAATATCACGAGATGCTCGCCATCGTCGGCATGGCGGCCGAGACGAACCGTCTGGCGACGGCGCTCG
>JBBARD010000024.1:0-4144 GCA_040399965.1 Methylocystis sp.
TGAAAGGTGAAGGCGACGCCGCCGGAAAGCAGTCCGGCGTAAAGGATCGAGGGAAGCGCGGCATTGAAGCCCACGCCGAATCCATCGACTGTCGACGACTCGAGAACAAAACCCGCAACCAGACCCAGCGCTGCGACAACGCCATATTGAAAGCAGGCCAGAAAAAACGGCCGTTGCGCCCGCTTGAGGAAGATCGGCGCCAGGGCAATGTGCGTTGCCCACGAAATATCGGCAAGCAGCACGAGCGCGTCGCCCGAATTCAAGCGCCGCAGAGGGCCTTTGACCGTCAAGAACCAGGCGCCAGTCAACGATAACAGGCAGGCTGCGATTAGAACGGCGCGAGGTTTGACGCCCGTCAACGCCCAAACGATCAACGGGACGAAAATAACGTATAGAGCCGTGAGAAACCCGCCATTGGTCGCCGTTGTCGTAACGAGACCCGACTGTTGCAGGCCAGCGCCTGTAAACAGACACAGGCTGATCAGCGCGGCGAGACCAAGGTCATTTGCAGCAAGTCTTACAGATGTCGATCGTCGCGCCTCATAAAGCGCGAAAGGGATGAGCGTCAGAAAAGACAACAGGAAACGGACGCCGACGAAGGTCAACGGCCCCAAACTCTCATTCGCCTGTTTCTGGGCGACAAAGGTGGTGCCCCAGATCAACGTGCCGGCCAGGAGCATGAGATCGGCGCGCAATCGGTTCATGTATCGGACTCCGACCGCCGGTCTAGCCGTTTCGCGGTCGCGATATTCTACCCGACAGAGCGCTCCAGGCGTCAGCGCCGGATTTCGCAAGGCTTTCCAGCGCCGGAGGCAGCGTCAGCGTCGCCTTAATGATCGGCGTTATCAATATGCCGTAGGTCGAATGCGGGTCTGCGCCGGCGTTATCGGCGCCATAGACAAGCCCCGGATTATTCGTGGTCGGAATTTCCAGCGTTCCGAAGGCGCGATCCCAGATCGCCAGAACGCTGCCAAGATTACGATTGTAATGCGCGGGATCGCGCGAATGATGGATCTGGTGATGAGCGGGGCTCAGAACAAGGTTTCCCCATACGCCGCGTAACGGAATCCAGAATTGCGAGTGCTGAAGGTGGCCAATGGTCCACAGGAAAATGATGAACAGAATGTTCTTGCCGTCGACAGTGAAGGATTGGGGTTGCTGATCAAACAGCCATTCGAGGACGCCGGACGCGCCGCCGATGAAAAAGGCGAGCATGTAGCCAAAGACGATATTGTCAATCGGATGATTGCGGAAATTCGTGAGCGGCGTCAGAACGTCCGCCGTATGATGCAGTTTGTGAAACTCCCATAAAAATGGCACGCGATGTTTCAGATAATGATCGACCCAATAGCCAATCTCATAGGCCAGAAACAAAACGACCGTGGAGAAGAGTTTCATCCACAAAGAGCAGCAATCCAGAGGACTGATCGCGCCAAAAAGACTGTTAAGCAGAGTGTGAACGGATGACGCGACGGTATGGGCTGAGATGACAAGTCCCGTCACAACGGCGGGCATAAAAACGACGCTGATGATGAAGAGCTGGATATCGGCGAGCGTCGACTCGCGCAGCCAGAGATTTTGGCTGAAGATTGCTCGCCCCAGCGCCCGAAAATTCGTCCGCCCGCGCCGCTTCCAGTGAAGCCAGGCGAGCGCGCAAAAACCGATCGATAACGATGTCGCCAGCGAATAGATCGAGAAAATCGACCCCGGCGACGTGAATTCGAGGTTCAGGCGATGCAGGGAGAAACGAACGGCGCTTTGCAGATCCATCGATAGCTATCCATGCGCAGACGTTTCGCGCCAATCTGTGTCTGTTGGAAGTATCGGCTGATCAAAAGATTTCGACAAGGCCGGTCCGGGCCCTGAGGCCGAGATCCGTCAAAAATACAAAAGGGCGCGTGATGCGCCCCCTTGATGCTCCTGATGCGGCGCGCCTAGCCCTTGGCGGCGGCGGCGACTTCGGCGGCGAAATCACTGGTCGCCTTCTCGATGCCCTCGCCCAGCGCAAACCGCAAAAAGCCCTTGATGGCGATCGGCGCGCCGGCCTTGCCTTCAAGCTCCTTGACCGCCTGCGCAACAGTTTTGCCGGCGTGATCCGGGTGGTTCGACACCTGATCGAGCATGCAGACTTCCTTGGCGTAAGTCTTGATGCCCGAGTCGACGATCTTTTCGAGAACATTGGCCGGTTTGCCGGCGTTTTTCTCGGCGAGCAGCTTCTTTTCACGCTCGATGATCGCCGGATCGAGGCCGGCGGCGTCCAGCGCCTGAGGATTAGCGGAGGCGACATGCATGGCGAGCTGACGCGCCAACGCGGCGAGGGTTTCCTTGTCGCCCTTCGACTCCAGAGCGACGATGACGGCGATTTTGCCCTGTCCGTCGACGACTTGCGAATGGACGTAACGGCCGACGACCCCATCCGCGACACTTAGCGCGGCCGCCCGGCGCAGCGTCAGGTTTTCGCCAATCGTCGCAACAGCGCTCGTAATCGCCTCGGCGACTGTTCCGCCTCCCGGATAGGCCTCTTTACCCAGCGCTTCGGCGTCGGCCTTGCCGGTTTTGAGCGCGACGTCAGCGACGTTTTTCACCAGCGCCTGGAAATCGGCGTTGCGGGAAACGAAATCGGTCTCCGAATTGATCTCGACGACAACGCCTTTCGTGTCGGAGATTGCGGCGGCGACAAGTCCCTCGGCGGCGACCCGGTCGGCCTTCTTGGCGGCCTTCGACAGACCTTTTTTACGCAGCCAGTCGACCGCGGCCTCGAAGTCTCCCTCGACGGCGGTCAGCGCCGCTTTGCAATCCATCATGCCGGCGCCGGTGCTCTCGCGCAATTCCTTGACGAGACCAGCGGTAATCGTAGCCATGAGCGAAATCCTTCTGTCTGATGAGTCTCGCCGGCGACGCCAGTATCGCGTGGCGGACGGGGCGACCCTGATTGCTAATTTGAGACGGGCGCCGACCCGAAGGAGTCGACGCCCGGAGACGCGATGCGAAAAAAAACGCCGGGAAGAGGATTATGCGGACATCAACGCGCGCGCCTGATCGCTCCAGTTGTCGCGGGCGATACGGCCGTTTAGCTTGAGATCAGTATCGAGCTTTTCGATTTCCGTCGCCGTCAGGGCGGCCAACTGCCAGTAATGGAACACGCCGGCGTCGTTCAATTTCTTGACCAGTTGCGGTCCCACGCCCGTTAACTTGGCGAGATCGTCGGGTGCGCCGCGCGGGGCGCTCAACGGCTCAAAGGCCTCGCCGCCCGTCGCAGCCGAGTCGGCCACAGCCGGTTCCGCGTCAGGGCTCTCCATTGAGCCAATATCTATGCCGAGAGCGCCCTGTCCGCGAGAAATGCCGTCGATCGCGGCGCGGGCGATGAGGTCGCAATACAATGCAATGGCGCGGCCAGCGTCGTCATTGCCCGGTATCGGAAAGGCGACGCCGTCCGGATCGCAATTGGTGTCGAGAATCGCGACAACCGGAATCTTGAGGCGATTGGCCTCCTTGATCGCCAACTGCTCCTTGTTGGTGTCGATGACGAAGATCATGTCCGGCGTGCCGCCCATATCCTTGATGCCGCCGAGCGCGCGCTCAAGCTTGTCGCGCTCGCGGGTCAGGAGCAAACGCTCCTTTTTGGTGACGCCCTGCGCGCCAGCAGAAAGGATCTCCTCCAGCTTGCGAAGCCGGTTGATCGAGCCGGAAATTGTCTTCCAGTTGGTCAGCGTGCCGCCGAGCCAGCGGGAATTGATGTAATATTGTGCGCTGCGTCTCGCGGAGTCGGCGATTTGGTCCTGCGCCTGGCGCTTGGTGCCGACAAACAGAACGCGACCGCCTCTGGCCACAGTGTCGGAAACGGCCTTGAGCGCCTGATGCAGCAAAGGCACGGTCTGGGCCAAATCGATGATGTGAATATTATTGCGGGCCCCGAAGATATAGGGGGCCATCTTCGGGTTCCAGCGATGCGACTGGTGGCCGAAATGCGCGCCAGCCTCAAGAAGGCCACGCATGGTGAAATCGGGAAGCGACATGTTAATTCTCCGGTTTGACCTCGGCGAAAGCAAAGTGAAGAAGCCGGAGACCGGCCACCGGAAACGGCTCCTTGAAGCAGGAGTCGTAAAGCTTTCGCCTGTGGAATGGCCGGGCTTATAGGGGATCG
>JBBARD010000024.1:4244-14252 GCA_040399965.1 Methylocystis sp.
ATACTCAGCCTGATCTCCGCCTTCGCCATTCTGGCGCTTGCGGGATTTGTCACCTACCGGGCTGACGAACATCGCCGCCAAAGCGCCAGCTCCTTGCGTCATACGCTTGAGGTCGAAAGCGCCCTGCAAAGATTTTATGGAGCTTTGAGACGGGTTGAAAGCGAAGAGCGCGGCTATTTGCTGACGCGCGATCCCCAATATCTCAATCCAGATGCGAATGTCTCCACCCGCATCTATGAGGCGCTGGACACCGTCGCAAAGCTCGTCGACGCCACGCCCGAGCAAAGCGCGCGACTGGCGCAAATCCGACCGATCCTCAAGGAGCGTCTCGATCTGTTGACGCTGAAAATCGATCTGACGAAGAAAGGTCGATTGAACGACGCCATCCATTTGTTGCGAAGCGGGGGCGGCAAGGAGCTGATGGATGAAATGGACCAACTCGTTTCGGCGATGATCTCCGAAGAGGAACTCCAATATCGTCAAAGAGACGAGACCCTGCAGCAGGCCAGTCGATCCTTGCAGACAGCGATCGCCTCAATGATTCTCGTTCTCGTTGGCGTCGTCGTTTTCACCATCGCCCTGGCGCAGAAGCAAATGTCGGCGCTGCAATCGTCGCGCGAGTCTCTCCAAAACGCTTACGACAGGCTGATCGAAGAGTCCTCCCGGCGTGAGGCCGTCGAGGCGCAATTGCGACAATCGCAAAAACTCGAGGCGCTCGGCCAGCTTGCAGGCGGCGTCGCGCATGATTTTAACAATCTTCTCGGCGTGATCGTTGCAAGCCTCAACATCCTGAGCCGTAAGCTCCGACGCAATGAAGGCGGTTACGACGAATTGATCGAATCGGCCCTCGACAGCGCCGAAAGCGCCAGCGGTTTGATCAAGAGATTGCTCGCCTTTTCGCGCATCCAGCCGCTTGCGCCCGAACCGCTGGACGCCAATCTGTTTGTTTCTGGAATGTCTCAGATGCTGACCCGGACGCTGGGCGAGAACACAACTCTCGAAACGGCGCTCGCAGACGGATTATGGACGACAAAAGTCGACGCTGCAGAACTCCAGAACGCGATTCTGAATCTCGCCGTCAATGCGCGCGACGCCATGCCCGACGGCGGCCGTTTGATCATTTCATCCAGTAATCGTCACGTCGATGCGACCGAGGCTTCAGAGACGGTCGATTTGAAATCAGGAGATTATGTCGTCGTATCGGTCAGCGACACCGGAGCAGGAATGACGCCGGATGTAGCAGGCAGGGCGTTCGATCCCTTCTACACGACCAAACCTCCCGGCAAGGGCACCGGCCTTGGATTGTCGCAGGTGCATGGTTTCGTGCGACAATCCGGCGGCCAGGTAAAAATCCACAGCGCTCCCGGCGCGGGAACGACCATCGAACTCTATTTGCCGCGTTACGTCGACGCATAACGTCGTCGCGGCCTGCCGCAGGAGCGCCGCAATGGCCGACGAGAGCTTAAAAGGAAAGATCTCAACCTTTCTGTTCACCAGCGTGCTGGCGGGTCTCGTCACAACGGCGTTCAATTACAAAAGCTGGAGCGAACAGGCTCGGCTCGACCTCGTGAAGTCCAGTCTGACCGAAGCGGCGCAAACATTCGACGAAGCGGCGAAACTGATGGCCGCGCGCAATTATCAGGCTTTTCGCGTTGTGCGTTATATCCCCGACCCGGATCAACAAGCCTTCAACGCCGAAATCGCGAAACTCGACGCCGCCGTCGCCAACTGGAACCTGAATTATCCGGAGTTACTGCAGGATTTTCAGTTTTCTCTGGAGATAGGTCCGGGTGGAGGCTTGATGCCCTACTCTTCCTTCAGCACAGCAGGGCTTGAAAAAAGGTTGCGGTGCAATCGTCCGTTCGACGCCAACAACGAAGAACTACCCGCCGACTGGAACAGTCCGACCTGGCTGCTGGCTTCCCTGCATCAATGCTATATCCGCTCGGCCATTCGACGAAAGGCGACAGAATTACGCGGGAAATTATTCTCTCCATCGACCAGGCCCCAGACTGCAATAGAGACGGCGGCGCGCATGCAGGCGATCGAACCAACGATAAAGGAGCTTGACGACACCATCAGCGATCTCGAAACCCACGCCAATGAAACCATGGTTGCGGCGAAGAAAGCGATACAGCGGATTCGCAATGCGACCAGAACCCGGAGCTATCTGGATTATTTGCGCAGTTGGTGAATGATTAAACCCACAGGTTCAGGGTTTGAGCCGATCTTTGCGGCCGCCAATCTGCCGACATGGCCAAAGTGCTGACTTTCCGTTGCACAACTAGCTCTCCGCCCTCAGCGGCCGCATCAATAAAGCCTCGATCGCCTCATCGACGCTCAGATGTCCGGCAATGATCGCATCGACGGACTGCGCAATGGGCATATCGACGCCCAAAGCCCGCGCCATCTCAACCAGGACCCGAGCGGTGAAGGCGCCCTCAGCCAATTTGCCTTGCGTCGCCTCAGCGAGCGTTTTGCCGGCCCCGAGCCCCTGCCCCAGAGAAAAATTGCGCGATTGCGCCGAGCCGCAAGTCAGCACCAGATCGCCGAGACCCGACAATCCCATCAGCGTCTCCTGACGGGCCCCCAGCGCGCGACCGAGCCGGGTCAATTCAGCGAAGCCGCGTGCGATCAGCGCCGCCAGCGCGCTGGCGCCAAGTTGCCGGCCGGCCGCCATGCCGGCGGCGATGGCGAGCACGTTTTTCGCCGCGCCGCCGATCTCGACGCCGCGTACGTCGGTGGTGCGATACAATCGGAAACGCGGCGCCGATAATTGTTCGCACAAATGCTGCGCCAGCCGGTCGTCTGAGGCGGCCAGCGTCACCGCGGTCGGAAGTCCCCGACACACGTCGGCGGCGAAACTCGGGCCGGAAAGGACGGCGACTTGAACCTCCGGCGCCTCCCCGACGACAACCTCGCTCATGAACTTGTGGTCGCCGCGTTCGATGCCCTTTGCGCAGACGATGAAAGTCGCGCCGTCGGCAAGATGCGGACGCGCGGAGCGGACAACCTCGCGCATGGATTGCGCCGGCGTGACGGCAAGCACGATTGCCGCATCGCGCAAACATGCCATGTCGCTGGTCGGCCGCACGGCTGGATCAAGCAAAAGACCAGGCAAATGCCGCCTGTTTTCGCGATCGCGCGACAAAGCCTCGACATGCAGCGGATCGCGCGCCCACAACGCCACCTGCGTGCGACCTTGCGCCGCGACATTCGCGAGCGCCACGCCCCATGCGCCGGCGCCAAGAACGGCGACTGTCTCCCGTGTCATTTTATGCCGATCCGTTGATTGTCGGGCCGCGCCCACAAATGTTCGAAGACGCTCAGAAAGCGACCCGCCGCCTGCGGACTTTCAAGAACGATCAGGTCATTATCCTGATACGACCCGGCCGAGAACGAAAAATTCGCCGAGCCGGTGCGCACCAGACGTTCGTCGATCTGGAAGGACTTCAAATGCATGTAATCTCTTGTCGCCGCCTTGCGACGCACTTCGACGTTCGGCGTGTTCGCCAGCGACGCCAGCGCCCCGCCGCCGCGCGCGCTCTCCTCGCCGTCCAGATAGACCCGCACCTTGACGCCCCGCGTCGCCGCGCGCGCCAGGGCATTGATGACGCCGCGATCGGTCAGAACAAAACCGGCGAGATCGATGCTTCGCCGCGCGCCGCCAATCAGACGTTCGTCGATGGTCCCGAACCCCTCGCCGGGACCGTAAAACAACCTCACTCCGGCGACGATCGGCTCGGGCGCAAGAAGCCCCGCCGCCTGCGGCTCGGGGGTAACCAGAAAAACGATGAGCGCGACAAAGAACCCGGTGGCTGGACTCGCGCGCGGCCTTCTGCGCGGGGAGGCGTCCGATGGTATCGAATTACGAATTTGGCGGCGCTCAGGCTTTGCCGTGGTGAACGTCGCTGATGGACGTATCGAGCGGCCAGCGCGGCCGGGGCGCAAAGGCGAGATCATTGGTTAATCCCCGTCTCAGCCGCTCCAGCCCGGCCCACGCGATTATCGCGCCATTATCCGAGCACAGGTTTGGCGGCGGCGAAACGAAACGCAAGCCGCTTTCGGCGCATAATCTTGTCAGTGCGCGGCGGATGGCGTTGTTGGCGCCGACGCCGCCGCCAATGACTAGCCCATTGGCGCGTCCAGCCGTTTCGCCAAACAGCCTGAGGCCATTGCGCACGCGGTCGACGAGGACGTCGACGATTGCGGCCTGAAACGACGCTGCGAGGTCGCGTTTGTCCTGTTCGCCGAGCGCGCCTAGCTTGAGGATCTCCTGACGCGCCGCCGTCTTGAGGCCGGAGAGCGAGAAATCGGCGCCGGGACGGCCCAGCATTGGCCGCGGCAAATCGAACCTTTGCGGATCGCCTTCATGCGCAAGGCTCTCAAGCTGCGGGCCGCCGGGATAAGGCAATCCTAACATCTTCGCGACCTTGTCGAAGGCTTCGCCGGCCGCGTCATCGACCGTCGACCCCAGTCGACGGTATTCGCCAACGTCGCGCACCGCGACAAGTTGCGTGTGTCCGCCCGACACGAGAAGCGCAACATAGGGAAAATCCAGACGATCCGTCAGGCGCGCGGTCAGCGCATGGGCTTCGAGATGATTGACGGCGATAAAAGGTTTACCGGCGGCGAGCGCCAGGGCTTTGGCCGCCGTGAGCCCGACCAGCACGCCGCCGATCAACCCCGGGCCGGCGGCGGCGGCCACGGCGTCGATCTGCGGAAGATCGACATTAGCATGCGCCAGCGCTCGAACAATGAGCGGCGCCAGCGCGTCGATATGGGCGCGCGCCGCAATCTCCGGGACCACGCCGCCGTAGGCGGCGTGACGTGCGATCTGACTAAGGACTTCGTTGGAAAGAATCTGTCCGCTCTCGCCTCCCACAATATCCGACACGACCGCTGCGGCGGTTTCGTCGCAGGTCGTTTCGAGGCCGAGAACGCGCATGATTGCTCCTGAGGCAGACTGACGGAAAATGCCTAACCGATGGATGTTTGCAAAGGCTTACCCAAAATCCACGTCTCGTGTGCGCCACATCAGGTGCTGCCCGCTGTCTACGGCGATCATCTGGCCGGTGACGCTCTCAGCGCCATCAAGGTAAACAACGGCCTCGACGATCTGAGACAGCGGCACGGCGCTTTCAAGCAATACATGCCGAGTTTCATGCTCGAAGGCGGCGACATCGAGCATCTCATTGGGCAACACCGGCCCCGGTCCCACGGCGTTGACGCGGATCCGCGGCGCATAGGCCTGCGCCAGAGTTTGCGTCGCGGCCCAGAGCGCGGCCTTGGCCAGCGTGTAGGTGAAAAACTGCGGCGTAAGACGCCAGACGCGTTGATCGATGAAGTTAACGATCGAGCCGCGCCGGGAGTCCGGCAGCGCGGCGGCGAAGGCGCGGGCCAGTTGAACGGGAGCCCGCAAATTGACGGCCAGATGACGATCAAAGCGTTCATTGGTGAAATCGAAAGCCGTATCGACTTCGAAGACCGAGGCGTTATTCACGAGGAGGACTGGCGGTCCAAAGAATTCAGCCGAACGCGCCACCACGTCATCGGTGGCCACGGGATCACCAAGATCGGCCAGGACAAAGGCTGCACGACCACCCGCAGCGACAATATCTTTCACTGTGAGGGTCATGGCCTCGGCGGAATGCGTATGGCCATGCAAGACGACTGGTCGACCGCCCTGCGCAAACCGCTCGGCGACAGCGCGGCCGATCCGGCGCACGGCCCCGGTGACCAGAACAGGCGAGGACGAAGGATCGATGATGTTCGGCATCTCGTGCGACAGAGCTATTGTTGAAAGACGATGCGCGCCTGCAACAGCAACGCGGTCATTTCGCTGGCGATGGCGGCGTCGCTGAGCTCCTCGTCAAGCTCCTCCAGTTTGTGGACCGAGGTGCCGTGTATGACCTCGGGATTAAAACCGGCAAGAGCCGCAAGCGCAAAGGCGCTCCTCGGGCAGGCGAGAGGATCGCCGATATTTTGAGAAAAAACCATAGCTTCTCGCTCCGTGCATCCGGCGCAATACATAATGATTTCGTTGCGGGTCGCCTCGTCAAAAGGCCCTTCGCGCGCTTCCAGAGACAGCATCAGTTGCGCTGGTCTCGACATCTTTTCCGACATCTCAAAACATCCACCAGATCAGGATATTTTCTTTCCACGGTAATCGACGCTTTCCAGACGCAGATCGCCCTTGGGCTCAAACGCGTCTGGACGAAGCTTCAGTTCACCGTTCTCGAATTCGATCCCCAGCATGGCGTAAGCCGCCGACATCATTCGCGCCGCCGCGCCCGTATACCAGCTCCAGCCGCCACGTCCCTCATAGCCGGGGCCCTCGTAGACATCGGCCGGTTGCTGGTGCGGCGGCAAACCATAAATATCCGCCTCGGCGGGCGTCGTCAGCTTGGAAATGGGGGAGATGGCGATCCATGTCTCGAAGGCCTGCCGGAACAGCGCTTCTGCGGATTGCGCGTCGCCCTCGGCGCGGGCCTGAACCGCGAGTTTCGCCAGCGCGTCAACGAACCACGATACCCCATGCGAATACTGACCGCCGTTTTCTCGCACGCCCGGCGGATATTCGGCGCTTCGGCCCGGATAGGGGCTGGAGTGTTCGTCATAGGCGGGGGTGACCAGCAGCACGCGGTTTGGACGGCCCAGAGCGGCGAGCGCGTTCTGGATCGTCTCGCGTCCGCGCAAGGCGTCAACGGCATGGCTGAGCACCGGCCATGAAGAGGTCATGGCGCTCATCGGATCAATAGGCCGGCCATCATCCGCGTAATCGCGCACATAACGATTTCCGATCCAGCATTTGTCGAGAGCGGCGCGTAATTTGTCGGCGCGCTCGCGGTAGCGCGCGGCGCGGGCCGTATCGCCTTTCGTCTCAAAGAGCGGCGCGATATCCACCAGGATTCCATGCAGGAAAAATCCGAGCCAGACGCTTTCCCCGCGTCCCTTGGCGCCAACGAGATGCATGCCGTCGTCCCAGTCGCCCGAACCGACCAAAGGAAGGTCGTGCGCCCCGAAACGGGCGAGCGTGTAATCGATTGCGCGCGCACAATGGCCAAGAAGCGTGTCCTTGTCGCGCGACACCAGCGGCACCGTCGCCTCGCCCTCCTGTTCCTTTGGCACCGGATTGGCTTCGAGGAACGGTTCGACCTGATCGAGAATAGCCCTGTCGCCGGTTCCCTTGACGTAACGGATGGTTACGTAAGGCAGCCAAAGATGCGGATCTGAGGAATGCGTGCGATCGGCCAGACCGGTGCCGCCGTTGGGCGCGCGATGCCACCATTTGCAGGCGTCGCCTTCCAGATACTGATGACGGGCGTGAAGCAGGATTTGAGCGCGCGCCCGCTCCGGCGCAAGATGCACCAGCGGCAAGACATCCTGCAACTGGTCGCGGTAACCGGTGGCGCCAGAGCGCTGCGACGGGCCAGTGCGGCCCCACAAACGAGACGCCAGCAGTTGATATGGCAACCAGTCGTTCACCAGACGGTCGACGTCCGGACGATTGGTCTTGATCCGCAGGACGGAAAGTTGCGCGTCCCAGGCTTTGCGGCTCTCCTCTCGCGCCTTGAGCGCGTAGTCGAGATCTCGGCCAAGCGACGCGAGCCGCTGCGCCTCTTCCATGCTTGTTGTCTGACCAAGCGCCACAACGACCGTCGCCTCGCCGCCGCCGGGGATGTCGATGGCGCCGCAAAAAGCGGCGACCTTGCGCTCGTGCTCAGGCGCGCCTGCGTCCGGATGGCCGTGTTCGACCATGTAGGGCAAGCGGGGATCCCGGCTTTCATGACCTAGAAACCGGCGTCGCGAAGTTTCGGCGAATTCCGTTGGAATTGACGTTGAGACGAAAGCCCATCCCTTGACGAAATTATTGCGCGGATTGCGATAGTAGATTGTGCGCAGATCGTCGTCGATCACCGACTCGACGGCGCCCAGACTTTCGGATGGCGTTTCGGCAAGCACGATCTCCATCGCCGGCACGATCTGCAGCAATCTCTCATGATCGGCCATATTTCGGATACGCAACAACTTGAATTCGATCGGCTCGGTCGGACTGACGAAAACCGTCATTTCCAGTTCGAGCGCGTCGCGCGTCGCGCGATAGACGGCTTCGCCCGGCGCGAAGGTCACCTGATAATCAACGTCGCGTTGTCGCAAGGGCACGAAGGTAGGGCTATGCGCATCGCTGCGGGCAAGATCATAGACGTAAATCATCTGGCCAGCCGGCGCCGTGCGGCCCTCGCCCATACGAAAGGGCGTGAAGCTGTTCAGTCGCGAATTGCCATGAAAGGAGAAGATGTCGCCGTCGTTGGTCAGCACGGCGCCCTGCCCGACCGCATTGGCGATGACATGCGCGAACGGACGCGGCGTTCCCGGCCCCAAAGTCAGACGGCGTCCGTCCTCCGAGAAAGCGAAGCGATGCGTTTCTGGCGGGGTCGGCATAATCAGGCTACGTTGACGCGACAAGGCCCTGTCGAGCGTGGCGGGCGCAGGCGGCACAATCTCAAGGTGGCGGGCGACGGCGTCTGTCGCCAGCCCCATGTTCTGCGCCCAGCCGTCGAGGATGATCACCTCTGCGGCGCCTGAAGCTGCGATGTCGATCTCAACAAACAGACTCGCGCAGGGCTCGAAGCCATAGAGCAATCCTTCATCGTCCGGATCGCGAGGATGACTGAGTCCCATCAGACTGTCCGGCGCCGTCGTTGGCCCCATACCATAAAACCGCGATTTTACATCCTCGTACCCAATGATCCTGAGATGGGTGTCGGCGCCGGCGCCGATTGCATGAAAGCCGATTTCCGGCGACAGACGACGATCGGCGTGACGCCGGGCTCCACCCTTCAGCAAGCGGTTTTGCGCAAAGATCGCGTTCAGCGAATGTATGTACCAAACGCCGATATGCAGGGCGTTATAGGCCGAATCGCGCAACTCGACGCCTGTCTCGTTCATCACCCATTCGCGCAGGCTGGCGAGGGTCAATTTGCGGGCGCGCGGTTCGAGATTGACGATACGCAACCGCGTCACCTCGACGGCTTCGTCGGCCGCAAGCGACACCCGGGCTTCGACGGCGAAACCATTCTGTTCGGTCATCAGGAAAAGACAATTTTCGCCGGCGTCGCTCAGTGTGGCGGCGGCGCCGCACCGCGTCGGCGCTTGGCCAAGCGACCACAACTCGCCGCCTTCTTCGCGTAGATATACGAACCGGCCGCGCGGATGCGCCGGGTCGTCCGGTCGGCGGGTCAGATCGATGGGCGGGCCGCCGCGCGCCACCCCCTCGATGCTTAATGCGCCCTGACTGTCCTGAAACCACTCGCTGGTCATCAGACCGTTTGTGAGTTTTAGCGGGCGCGATCCGGGCGAGCCGCCGGCGCCGGTAACGCCTTCAAGCGGGATCTTTTGCGCCTGCGCCAGACGCGCGAGCAGGAAGACCACAAGGCCCAGCGCCACGAGCGCGGCGTAAATCAGGTAACCGCCGACCAGATAGGTGTAGGACGGCGGTCGCGACTGGACGAGTTGCTCCGCCCCGCTCCAGGCCTTGTCCCACTCCGCGCCATGGGGGATGTAAAACGGCAGCAGCAAAGGCAACCACGTGCCAAAGCGGCGAATGCCCTCCGGAATAGCGCGGCTGATTTGCTCTTTGCCGACGAATTGCGCGGCTTTTTCGTCGAGCGCATCGCCGCCTACGAAGGACAGGTTTACCAGCGTTGCGACGCGAAGGCCCATATGATCGAACCAGATCAACACGCGCAACGCGTCATAGGCGAGCATCGCCATGAAAATATCTACGCTCCACGCACGGAACTCGCCCTCAGGCAAAACGTAATTCATCCATGTGGCGACGCCGGTGCGGATCAGCCCGTCCTGATTGTACCATGTGGGATCCGGAGCGGCCTTGAGGAATGAATAGATCACGGGCGCCATCCACAAACCCCATCGCAACACCCGCACGGCGTTTTCAATGAGCATGTCGAGGCCTTCCCAACTCGCCAGTTGACGCAGAGGCCG
>JBBARD010000024.1:14352-33007 GCA_040399965.1 Methylocystis sp.
CGTTTTCAATGAGCATGTCGAGGCCTTCCCAACTCGCCAGTTGACGCAGAGGCCGTAGGCTTCGGGTCATCAGCGCAGTCAGAAAGAAAAGATTGATCGAGAACAGGGGAGCCGCAAACACCCACTGAATAACGCCGGAAAAAGACTCGTCGTAGAGCAGGCGCGCGGCGCCATCCACGGGTCCGAGATCGGTCGTTCCCCATTTCGAGAAGAGCGGCCTGATGATGTAATTTTCAACCGGCCGCCCGTCGCGGGCGTAATCAAGAGAATTATAGGCGGCGAACTTCCTGAGAATGGTTTCAACCTGCCCCACATCAAGATACCAGGCGACGGCGCCGGCGACAAAACCGCCAAGCAGAATACCAAGCGTATAAACGCGCCAGCTCCGGAAATGCTGTCGTCGCTTCCTGGACAGTTCGGCGCCATCGAAAGCCGCGTCGACTCCGGCGTAAACCAGCGCGCCGGCAATAAAGCCAAAAGCGAAACGCTCCCATCCGCCGGCCGCCGGCAAATTCATCGTCAGACCGATGGCCACCGCCGCGCCGGCGACGACGCCACGCGCGTAATTCGAGGGTCGCGCGTAACATTCCTGAAGCCGGCCCAGAAATGGCGGGGTCGAATCGGTGCTTTCAACGATCGCCCGGCCGAGCGGGAAAAGGAGCGCGCCGAGCGCTGCGGCTCCAAGGGGCCCTGTCGCCGAGATCAAACCCGCCAGCGGCGGGAATGAAGCCGCCAGCCCCGCACCCAAGACCACGCCCATGAAAACGAGGCCGTAGATAAACCCCTTTTCGGCGCCGACACGCCAGTCGTGATAGACCACGGCCGACAACGATGGCGTCGCGCGCAGCAAACCCGCCAGGGATTGGGTGACCAGATATGTTTCCCCCCACAGTCCGGCCTGCGCAAAACCCACCAGCAACGCGGCGCAAATCGCGGCGATCGGCCTCGGCAGATAGGGGGTCACGTAGAGGGTTTCGGCCGAGGCGATATAGGGGGTGAGCGAGGCGAGGAATGCGGCGCCGAGCAAGATGTGGTGCGGTCGCCACTGCGAGGGCAGAAAACGCCCCAAAGCGAGCGGCACGCCAACGACCACGGCTTCGTTCAGCAAGAACAAAACCAGCGTGCGGCCAAGTATCTTGCGCAGCGCTTCGGGCGCGTCAATCCCAAAGAGCAGCGCCCCCCCGAGTTGCGTCACAGGCGGCGCGCCAAGCGCCAGCACAAGGCTGAAAATGAAGGGAAGCGCGAACATTCCCGCGCGCAGGGCGATTCGCGACCGGGCGGCCAGCCCGGCGACGCCCAAAATGTAAAGACCGGCGGCGACTCCCGCGCCCACCGATGAAAATCGGATGATTTGCTCCGGCGTCTCGGGCGCGCGCCACAGCGGATTGGCGGGATCGCAGAAATAAGCAAAAAGCGTGATGACAATGAAGTCGATGGCGCTGGCTGCGGCCTGACGCTGGAGATCATGCGTCGGACGCAGCAAATAGATCGCGACGGCGCCGGCCAGGCCGGCAAAAATCATTCTATCCCTGCCCTGCGCCGCTTCCAGCGCGCAGAGGCCGGTCAAAGCGAGACCGATCAACAGGCGAACAATCAGACCGCCCGCCTTGTTCCTTTCGTTGTCCGCCGCCGCCATACGCTTCCTCCAGCCGTTCTTAACGGCGATCGTTCCGCGACAGTTAGGCCGGAATATCGTTAATCGGCGGAATCAGCGGAATTTACGCTGTTTTCACTTGCCGGAGGGAATCGCAAAAGTCGACCCCCTCGTCTTGCGGACAGGCGTGAGACCTTCGCGACCGGCGCAACTGGGTCTATAAGGCCAAACGGGTTGCTGCGGGTTCGCAAGCATGAGCGTTCAGGACAAAATGCAAGACACTTCGCCGTCGACGGCAATTAAGGCCCCTGCGAACGCCGTGACGGTCCCCACCGCCGTCGACGCGCCCGCCGATGAGGCTGATTTTTCGCCTCGTTCCGATCATGGCGTCCCCGCGCCTCTGGACGCCCGTGTCGCCTCACTCGCCTCGGCCTTGCGTCGGGCGCGGATCGAAAACGCCGAGCAATCCCTGGCGCGCGTTGATGTGCGCGCTGCGGAATTCGCGCGTCTGGAGATGCTTGCCGAGGCGCTGGCCCCGGTTTTGGCCCAGACTCCGGAGGATTGCGACCTGTTCGACGTCGCCATCGCGCGCGGCGCGACCCCCCGGCTTTTCGTTGACGCCATCGGTTTCGTTGAGATGGCGAACGACCGGCGGACCTATCGTTTCCTGCAGGACACCCGGCACGGTCGAATTACCCTAATCGAGAGCGACAGGATCGAGGAGGTGGTCGACGCCGTCACCGACTACATCGCCCATCGGTTGATCGAACGCGACAAAGCCCTCGCCATCGATCACGCCAGCGGCGGGGCCTTCGCCGGAATTCATCGCCCTACGAACGGGCCGACGCCGCGAAAGTCTCTTCCCGAATTGATCGACGCCAGCGCCGGGTTTCAGGCCTATCTTTTCCTGGTGGAGGTTTTCGGCGCGACTGTGTTCTTCGCGCTGCTCGCGGCCATCGCCTATTGGGTCTACCGGGCGATTCTTTCCGGGTGACGCGCCCCTGCAATCGCAACAGCCGGCGTTTCAACAATTTCCCCGGCCGCAGTGAGCTCTCGCGTACGCAGGGTGATCCGCGCGCCGCCGTCGGCGCGCAGGATCTCGAAGAGATTATAGGCCGCCGAGGGATAATGGCCGCCCGGCCGGGCCGAGGCCGAAGCGACGCCGATAACCGGCGCATCGACGCCTTGAGGACCGGCGATCCGTGAAAGACTTAGCCTGTGATTGTGGCCATGAAGAATGAGCTCGGCCCCGTGTCTGGCGATCACCGCCTCGAAGGCGCCGGCGTCGTCGAGTCCCCGCAAAACGCGGGCGCCGCCGACATTGGGCGGATGGTGGACGAACACCACCCGCGTCAGCCCCTCCGCACCGGTTTGTTCGAGCAGGTCGCCCAGACGCTCCAGTTGCTCGAGTCCGAGCCGGCCCGAAGCGATGAAGGGACCAGTCGGGACGCCCGAGTCGAGACCAATCAGGGCGACGCCGTCACGTTTGCGAATATAGGGGTAGCCATGATGCGTCCCTTCGCCGGTCATCCAGGGCGCAAACGTCTCGCGAAGCAGCTGCGTCGCCTCGACAACATAGGCGTCGTGATTGCCAGGCGTGAAACTGACATGTTGCGGCGCGCCGAGCGCGGACAGCCAATCTCTCGCTTGGGCTATTTCGGCGGCCAGACCGATATTGACGATATCTCCGGTCATCAGCACGTGATTGGGCGCCTGCGCCTTCAAATCCGCGACGATGCGGGCCAGCACGCCCATATCGTGCTGACCCGCCCGCTTGCACAACCAGTTGGCGTAGCCTGTCGCCCGCTTTCCGAGCAGTTCGGCCAGATTTGGGCGCGGGATGGGTCCGATATGCGCATCGGATAAATGAGCCAATAAAAATGACACGCTTTTTCAGTCTCCGTCGTCGCAGACGACTAGAGCATCACGCGGGCTTTTGCCATAGTCACGCCATGTCTGTCTCTCAGGCCTCCGCGCCCGTCGATCCTCATCAACCCTCATTCAGGACGCGGCTGGTCCATCGGGTTATTACTTTTGCAGCGCTTTTTAATCGTCCGATGACCCTTGGCGTGCGGGCGTTGGTGATCGACTCCGAAAATCGCATTATGCTGGTTCGTCACACCTATGTGCCGGGCTTCTATTTGCCGGGCGGCGGCGTGGAGGCGGGCGAAACCATGGCCGGCTCCCTGGCGCGGGAGCTTGTCGAAGAATGCGGCGTCCATGTTGTCAATGAGCCGGAGTTGCGAGGGATGTATCTTAATCGTCGCAGTTCGCTGCGCGATCATGTCGGTCTCTATGTGGTCCGCGACTTTCGCTACGACGGACCGCGTCCGCCCAACCGTGAAATCGCTGAAAGCGGTTTTTTTCACGTCGAAAGCTTGCCTGAGAGCACGACGCCCGCGACAAGGGCGCGCATCGCCGAACTGTTCGGCAATGCGCCGCTCTCGCCCTATTGGTAAGCAGATCTGCAAGGCTGCGATGAAACAGGCTTTTTTTTCTCTCAGCGCGCTGACGCTGGCGCTTCTCGTCTCGACGGCGGCGCATGCGCAAAGCGACGCCGAACATGTGCTCGATGCGATTTTTTACACCTTCGACGAAAATCGCGACGGAGTCATTGATGCCAGGGAAGCAGACCGGTTCACCGGGCGCAGCTTCGCCGAAATGGACTCCGCCCGCAGCGGCCGGATCAGCCGGACGGCCTTTCGTTCCTACAGTTTCGGCCTGGCCGACGTCGCCGCCCAACAGGGCGACACGGGCCGTTACAATGCCGCCAAAGACGCCATTTTCAATGGCTGGAGCCATGGCGCCGACACGCTTTCCCGCGCCGGCTATCGCGCCGGCGTCCTCGCCGACGCCCGCGCTCCCATGCGAAAAAACCGGGCCGGAAAGCGTCGGAGAGCGGAGTTACGCATCGATCGCGCCGCCTTCGGCCGGATTTCGTTCATCCGACGACTGATGAACGCCTTGCGGTAGCCTTTGCGTCGTGACACGCAAGGATCTTTCCGGCTTCTTTGGTTCACTCAGGGTCGCATAAAATGACAGTCAAAAGCTTGCGCATCGGCACACGCGGCAGCCCGCTGGCGCTGGCGCAGACACGAATGACCCGCACCGCCCTCGCCCGTGCGCATGGCGTGTCCGAAGACCACTTCCTGATCGAGATCATCAAGACGACCGGCGACCAGATACAGGACCGGCCGCTATCCGAGGCTGGCGGCAAAGGACTCTTCACCAAGGAGTTGGATAGCGCCCTGATCGCTGGCGGCATTGATTTCGCCGTGCATTCATCCAAGGATCTGCCGACCTATCTTCCGGCGGAGATCGTCATCGCCGGCTTTTTGCCGCGCGAAGATCCCCGTGACGCCTGGATCGGTCGGGATCGTCTGACGCTCGACGCCCTGCCCCCGGGCGCTGTCGTCGGCACAGCCTCGCTGCGCCGCGCCGCCCAGGTGAAGCGCAAACGCCCCGATCTGCTCACCACCCTGCTGCGCGGCAATGTCGAAACCCGGCTGCGCAAGGTAAAAGAGGGCGAGATCGACGCCACCTTGCTGGCGCTCGCCGGCCTGAAACGTCTCGGGCTCGACGCACACGCCACCGCCCTGCTCCCGCTCGACGACTTTCCGCCCGCCGCCGGTCAGGGCGCCATCGGCCTTACGGCCCGCGCCAACGACGCTGAAACCAGGGCGGCGCTGGCGCCGCTGCTCGACGCCGCTACCGGCCAGGCGCTCGCCGCCGAACGCGCGTTCCTCACCGCCCTCGACGGCTCTTGCCGGACGCCCATCGCCGGACTGGCGCGCATCCAAGGCGACCGGCTCTCCTTCTACGGCGAAGTGCTAATGGCCGATGGCAGCGAGACCTGGCGGGTGCGGCGGGAAGGCCGCGCCATCGACGCCGCGTTGCTTGGCGCCGACGCCGGCAAGGAGATCGTTCTGCGTCTGCCGGATGGCGTCGCGGGGTTGATGTGAAACAGGCCCTGCTGTTGCGCGCCCGTGAAGATGCGGCGCGCACCGGGGAAAAACTGCGCGCGCTGGGTTATGCGCCCGTTCTCTCGCCGGTGCTGGAGATCGTCGCGACCCATGCGCCCCTACCGCACGGCGATTTCGACGCCGTGTTGGCCTCAAGCGCCAAAGGAGTCGAAGCCGTTGCGGATTTCTCGAAGCTCGAATCCCTGCCCTTTCATCTGATCGGGGCCAAAACCGCCGCCGCAGCGCGTGCGCGGGGCCTCGAACCGCATATCGTCGCCGGCGCCGCAGAGACGATCCTGCCTGTGCTGATTTCGACCTATGAGCGGCCGGCGCATTTCCTTTATCTCGCCGGCCGTGATCGTCAGCCGGCGCTTGAGGCGGGGTTGCGGGCGAAGGGTCATCGCATCACCGCCGTCGATGTCTATGAGGCGCGCGCTGCGACCTCGCTGACCGAGGCGGCGCGCGACGCCCTGCGCGCGAATAGCATCGATGTCGCGCTCCATTATTCTCGCCGCAGCGTTGAGATTTTCCTGCGGCTGGCGGAAATCGAACAACTCACGCCGGCGTTGTCGAAGATCAGGGCGCTGGCGTTGTCGCAGGATGTCGCAACGCCGCTGCGGGCCATGGGTTTACGGGTCGGGGTGGCCGCAAGACCGGACGAGGCGGGATTGCTCGCGCTGCTTGGCGAAAGCCCGTAGCAATCAAGATCAGCAATTATCGACCAACGCATAACCAATCAGCACCATTACTGGCCCGGCCAGCGTTTCCTCCGCCACCTTTGTCGGCAAGTCGGCGATGGTGCCGCGAATGACCCGCTCCTCCGGCGTCGAGGCGCGTTCGATCAAAAAGGCGGGCGTATCGGGCGCAAGACCCTTTTCCACAAGCCGCGCCGAGAGCGCCGGCAGGGTGCGGTTGCCCATGTAGACAGCGGTTGTCGCGCGCGGATCCGCAAGTGCGCCCCAATCGAAATCATCAGGAAAAACGCCGTCCTTGGTGTGGGCGGTGATGAATTGTAGGCGGCGCGCCGTTTCGCGACTGGTCAGCGAGGCGCCGATGGCGGCGGCGCTGGCGCAGGCGGCGGTCACTCCCGGAACGATTTCGATTTCCAGTCCGGCGGCGCGCATGGCGGCGATTTCCTCGTTAGCGCGACCGAAGATCAGCGGATCGCCGCCTTTCAATCGCACAACATGCTTCCCCTCCTTCGCCAGCGACACCAGCAGGGCGGATATCTCCTCCTGGCGAACGGAGGGCGCGTAGCCGCGCTTGCCAACGTTGATCCTTGTCGCCTCGCGTCGTGCGAAATCGAGAATTCCAGCCGGCACCAGATCGTCGAACAGCACGACATCAGCGCCCGCCAGCGCCCGCATCCCTTTGAGTGTGATGAGTTCGGGGTCGCCCGGTCCAGCGCCGACCAGCGTCACCCGCCCCCGCGCGACGGCGGGACCCGCCGCGCGGGTTTCGGCGAGCAGGGCGTCGCGATCGCTCTCCCGGGGGGCGCGCTCGATATCGCGAAAAGCCAATCGCGTGAAACGACGCCAGAAATTGCGTCGTCCCATAAAATCCAGTCCCGAGGCCAAAACGCCGGGCCGCCAGTCCTGCGCGGCGCGCGCCCAGGCGCTGAAACTCGCCGGAACAAGCGACTCGATGCGCCCCCGCACCGCCTGCGCGAACACCGGCGAAGCCCCGCAGGTCGACACGCCGATCACCATGGGCGAGCGATTGACGATGGCGCCCATGATGAAATCGCTCATCCCCGGCCGATCGGCGAGGTTGAGAAGAACCCCGGCGGCGTCGGCGGCGGCGCGCGCCAGAGCGGCCTCGGCGTCGTCGAATGTGGCGCCGAAGGCCAGCGCAACGCCTGCGAAATCATCCGGGGCGACGGCCCTGTGATGCAAGACGATATTGTCGCGTCCGGCGGCGAGTTCGCAAATTTTTTCGCATGGGTCCGCAGTGAAGACATCGACCCGGGCGCCGGTGGCGGCGGCAAGATCGACCTTCCAGGCGGCGCCCTCGGAACCGCCGATGACGATTACCTTTTTGCCCGCCAGCGGAAAAAACACCGGCAGGGTGGCGAGGGGTTGCATGACGTCTGTGGATATTTCGTCGGGGCGTCGGGTCACGGCGTGAGATGGTTTACGGGCGTCCTTGCAGGCGTCTTCGCCGCAACAGATCGCCGGACATGAAAGCTGGCTAATTCCTATAAGCCATTAAGCGATTGGCGGCGAGTTTTGAATGAGATGAGAAAAAGGGGACGACATCGAGAATTGCGCGCAGGCGCAACAGCCTTCGACGAGTCCGCGAGGGCGCTCTCCAATGGCCATCGCCCCGCTCGATCCACAGCGGAGGCGAAATAAAAAAAAGCGGCCGCGAGGGCCGCTTTCCTAAACTCTAGACCGGTCGCTCGCGGCTTACTTTTTCTTGCCGTCAGCGCCGAAGGACGAAAGATAGGCCCAAACGTCGTCAGCGTCCTTTTCGGCGGCGAGACCCTGGTAAACCATCTTGGTGCCGGGGACCTTGACCTTCGGGTTCTTGATGAACTCCTTGAAGGTCGCCTCGTCCCAGGTGAGGCCAGAGTTTTTCATGGGCTCGGAATAGTTGTAGCCTTCAGCCGAGCCAGCCTTGCGGCCAGAGACGCCGTTCAGGTTCGGTCCGACAGCGTTCTTGGCGCCCTCGCCGATCTGATGACAGGCCTTGCACTTGCCGAAGACCTTCTCGCCCGCGCCTGCATCGCCAGCGAATGCATTGCCGGCGGAAACGGCGAGAGCGACGCTCGCAACGAGCGTCAGCAGGGAGATCGACTTCATCCTTGTTCCTTTCCTCATATGTCGGCGCTTGCGTAGGGCGACCGCTTCTTGTCCGTCCCAGGCAATCGCCTCGGGAAATCGTTTATCGGCCGGAAATTAAACGAAACCGGCCAAAGAAACAATACGCCCCGATCCGTCTTTCAATAGATCATCAAGCTTGAACGGAACATGAACCATGTCCGTCACGTGACCCGACGGAGAGTGAGATTTACGCGCACGCCAAATTTTGACAGCGACTCCGGCAAAGTCGTCGTCAGAGTAGGAAGAATTCTGTCGACCCCATGAAAGCAAAGACGCGCCGGCCCGGACATGACGAGCGCGTCGCCAGCAGAAAGGATCAGTGAAACAGTCGGTTCTGTACGTTTCCGACCGCCGATGCGAAACCTGCAGTCTGCGCCAAGCGAGACAGAGAGAATTGGCGCATCAAAATCCTGCTCGTCGCGATCCTGATGCAAACCCATGCGAGCTTTGTGGTCGTAGACGTTGACCAGACAGGCTTCGGGCGGTCTGGGATAGCCCGTTAAAACACGCCATGCCTCAAGCAGCGCTTCCGGTATGGGGGGCCAAGGCTCCCCCGTTTGCGGATGGCGCGGCTCATAACGGTAGCCACGTTCGCGATCGCTCATCCAGCCAAGAGGTCCGCAATTGGTCATCCTGACCGTCATGGGAACGCCAGTTCGCGGCATGTGAGATACAAAAAGCGGCGCCGCAGCGATCGCATCGGCAATGGCTGCCGCGAGTCCCGACTGAGCGGCGGGATCAAAAAAACCCGGCATGTGACAAACGCCCGGCGCCGGCTGGATGATCGCCGTCATGGCCTCCTCAAATGACTGTGTCTCTCTAAATGGTTATCCAAGCGACGCTCGCCTACCACAGCGGCGCTTGAAGACGGCGCTTGCATGGCGAAAATGCCCCCCGCACAGCCTCAGCGCAAGAGTTGCGACAAGAGGTATGATAATTGCGATTCGCGGACGCCGTCGCAGAGACGGGACGCATAATTCCGGAACCGGATCTAATGGCGGACTCTGATAATCTTCTCACTTCGGTCGTATCCAGTTACGCCAACGCGCGCGGTTTTCTCTCCCGCGCCAGTTCGCTTTTTACCCTTGTCACCTACAAGGTCGCGCGCGGAAAGCCTGAGGAGTCGATCTCCGATCTCGATAAAAAATTCGGGCTCGAAGCAGGTCAGCAACAAGCGCTGTTCGCGCTGGCGGCGACGAAAGGCGGCCCGGCGTTCATCGACGAAAAAATTCAGGACATAAACCGGGTGGCGTTTCATCGCTCCGCCTTTGCGCTCAACGCGCTCGCCCAGTTGTTTTTCGTCGATCTCCCGGCGCAAGTCGGCGTGTCGTTTATTTACCTGAAACTTGCGCTGGTTGGAGCGAACGCGCTGCTGGCGCTTTACGCGCATGTTTCGCTGAACTGGACGCTCGACGATCTGATCGCCGGTCCCAACGCCCTGCCGCCGAAACGGCGTTTCTTCGGCCTGGCGGTCAACCCGCGTTACAACAAGGCGGTGAAGAACCGCTCGCGTCCATACGCACGCGAAGCGTGGAAGGAAAAATCATTGTTCCGACCGGCGTATTTCGTTAACGCCGCAACGATTTTCTTCGGCACGCAGTTCATTGTGCCGCTGGAAC
The DNA here is from genome assembly GCA_040399965.1 of Methylocystis sp. Taxonomy (GTDB): domain Bacteria; phylum Pseudomonadota; class Alphaproteobacteria; order Rhizobiales; family Beijerinckiaceae; genus Methylocystis. The sequence continues at coordinate 24,353 of JBBARD010000024.1, forward strand.
GTCTGATTTTTCCCTTCGGCATGCTGTTTGGCAAGATCATCGGGCTTATCGCGACCGCAATCGCCGCCTTTGACGTCTGGCGGGGCGTCAAGTCGGGCGACGACGCTCGCGTCGCCCGAGAGAGGGAAGTCAGCGTCTATCGCGACCTCAACATCTGATCAGGCGTCTATCGCGACCTCAACATCTGATCAGGCGTCGAGAACGATTTTCGTCGCGACGGTCGAGTCCGCATTGAGTTGGTAGATGATGGGAACGCCGGTGGCGATCTCCAGCGTTGGAACGGTGTCTGGCGTGAGCTGATCAAGCACCATCGCCAGCGCGCGCAGGGAATTGCCGTGCGCGGCGACAAGCACCCTCTCGCCGCGCATCACCGGCGGCAAAATACGCTGGCAGTAGAAGGGCAAGACGCGCGCCACCGTATCCTTGAGACTTTCTCCGCCCGGCGGCGGCACGTCGTAGGACCGCCGCCACAGGCGGACCTGCTCCTCGCCCCACCTGTCGCGCGCCTCGTCCTTATTGAGGCCGGAGAGATCGCCGTAATGTCGCTCATTGAGCGAGCGGTCACGAACGGTCGTCACGCTGGATTGGCCCAACTCCTCGAAAATAAGCGACATTGTGTGCTGGGCGCGCAGCAGGGCCGAGGTGAAACCGACGCTGAACAGAATATCTCGCTTGCGCAATTCGCGTCCGGCGCGGCGCGCCTCCTCGATCCCCAGCGGCGTGAGATCGGGATTCTTCCAGCCGGTGAAGAGATTTTTGGCGTTCCATTCGCTTTGTCCGTGCCGGACAAGGACGAGCGTGCGACTGATGTTCATGGGCAATTCTCGAAACTCATGCGCCTGAAAGTCCCAAAACGTCGGCCATGGAATAGAGGCCCGCCGGTTTGCCGCGCGTCCAGAGCGCCGCCGCCAGAGCGCCGCGCGCAAACACGCCGCGATCCTCGGCGCGATGGGAAAGTTCGATCCTCTCGCCGACGCCGGCGAAAATCACCGTATGATCGCCGACGACCGTGCCGCCCCGCAGGCTGGCGAACCCGATTTCCCCGGTCGGCCGGGCGCCGGAGACGCCATCTCGCCCGCGCGCGCTGTGCGCTGCGAGATCAACGCTGCGGCCCCGCGCCACCGCCTCGCCAAGCAAAAGAGCCGTGCCGGAGGGCGCATCGACCTTCAGACGATGGTGCATCTCGACAATCTCGGCGTCCCAGGCCGGTCCCAGCGCCTCCGCAGCCCGCTCGACCAGAACGGCGAGCAGATTGACCCCAAGGCTCATATTGCCTGATCGCACGATCGCCGTCTCTCGCGCTGCCCGGGCGATCGCATCAAGATCGTCGCTCGAAAAACCTGTGGTGCCGATGATGTGCGCGACTTTCGCCTGCGCGGCGGCGCGCGCCATGGCGACGGTGGCCTCAGGGCGAGAGAAATCGATGACAACGTCCGCATCGGCGAGGGCGGCGGCGATGTCGCAGGTCACCGGCACGCCATTGGGCGCCTGCCCGAAAGCGGCGCCGCTATCGACGCCAAGGATCGGAGAGCCGGCCGGCTCAAGCGCGGCGACCAGCTTCACCCCTAGCGTGTCGGGGACGACCTGGGTCAGCATGCGGCCCATACGGCCTGCGACGCCCAGGAGAACCAGACGCAAATCGCTCATAATTTGGATACCTCGCCGCAGGGGAGAGCAGGCGCGCCGACGGGCGCCGGCTTTCTATACAGCCGGGATGGCGGGTTGAGAAGCGGCGCAGAACCCGGAAAATGCAGGGATTTACTACCCGTTTGGGTAGTTATTTCACAGCCGGGCGGAACGCCTTGATATCTATCGCAAGCCTCAGGTTCACCGCCACCCGACCCTGTCGGCGTGTCGCGCCCGGGAACTCTCGATAGGCCCGTCGTCGGGCGGTTGCGGCGGACAGGCGACAATCACCAACGCGTAGGAAACTATCTGAAGCAAAAACCATGAACCGAGCTTTCCGAGCCCGACAACGGACCATTGCTTCATCTGTTCGGGGTAAAGCCAGACATGACTGAACGTCGACGCGTTCTCGGCGATCCAGATAAACAACGCAGATAAAAACGCCGAGAGAAGCAGCGGCATCCGCCGCCAACTGTGATGGATGCGATAGTAAATCGTTGTCGGCCAGAAAATGACGGCCGCGCCAAGGAACAAGACCTCCCGAAAATCCAAGATATAATGATGCAGAAAAAAATTGGCGTAGATCGCCGCTGCGAGCGCGCCGACTTGCCATAAGGGAGGATGACGAGAAAATCGGAAATCGAACAACGCAAAGGCGCGCATCATGTAGCTGCCGATGCTCGCATACATAAATCCGGTGAAGAGCGGCGCCCCGCCAATACGGAACGCGCCGGCTTCCGGATAAATCCAAGAGCCTTTGGCGATTTTGAAGATTTCCATCGCCGTGCCGACGATATGAAAGACGAAAATGATCATCGCCTCGCGGCGACTTTCGAAATGGAAAAACACAAGCAAGAACTGGATGGTCAATGCCGCAAGAAAAATGAAATCGTATCGCGCCAATGGCGCGTCAGCCGGCCAGAGAAAGCGGGTCGTGACAATAAGCCCGACCATCAATCCGCCAAAGAGACAGGCCCACGCCTGTTTGACGCCGAAACGCAAAAATTCATAGATCCTGCGCCAGAAGCGGGAGCGAGACGCCGCTTGTCCAATTCGCGCTTCTATTGCAACAAATCCCGCAAGCGGCGGCCACAATTCAGCAGTAGATTTGTCACGAAATCCGCGCGCCTCCGTCACGTCAACCCACTCCTCACTGGGCCTTGGGCCTAAACGTCTTCACCAGCGCCGGATCGGTGTCGATCCAAGCCGCGCCGATCAGATCAAGGCAATAGGGCGTCGCCGGCATCACGGCATTGAGGCACAGTTCGATCGCGGCAGGCTTGCCCGGCAGATTAATCGCCAGACATTTGCCGCGATGTGCAGCAAGCTGACGCGACAGGATCGCTGTGGGGGTTTGCGAGAGCGAGACCTGCCGCATGAGTTCGCCGAAACCTGGCAATTCACGCGGACAGGCGGCGAGCGTCGCCTCTGGCGTCAGATCGCGCGGGCTCGGCCCGGTGCCGCCAGTGGTCACGACAAGATCGCAACCAGCACTATCGGCGAGGTCGATCAGCGTGTCGCGAACGCTCTCAAAGCCGTCCGGGATCACCCGCCGCTCGATGCGATAGGGGGTGACGAGAACGCGGGCGAAATAGGCCTCGATCGCGGGGCCGCCCTTGTCTTCATAGACGCCGGCGCTGGCGCGATCGGAGACGGTAACGACGCCGATGACGGCGGGTCTTTTGGCTTCGGTCATAAAAAAACTCCTCCGGGACGCTTTTTGGCGCCTCGGAGGAAGTTTGTCAGCAGGGGGAACGCTGCCCCGGAGAAACGCCCGGCCTGACGGCCGGGCGAAGCTCCTTGGGCGTTCGGGAGGTGTTCGGCGTGAACCGAACGAACATCCCAAAGAGACGGGTGCGGACAAACGACAGGCGTTTATACGCATCCCCGCTACGATGAGCTCCCAAAAGGCGAAAATGGGAGATCGCCGCGCTGAATTCGCGACCCTCACATGTTTCCGTGTGAGCGGATCGTATCGGTCAGCTTCGCCTCTATAGGGTGTGCAGGCGACCCCCCCTGCAAACACCCGGATTTTCGCCAATCAAGCATTGGATTTCGACGCGGCGTCGTTTCGACGCCCGACATGGGCTCTCGAAAGGCGACCGGGGTTACTCCCGCACGTAAATCTCGGCGCCTTTCTGAAGAAATTCGGCGCTTTTTTCCGCCATGCCCTGCTCGCGCTCGGCGAGGACGGCCGCCTCCTCCCGCAAATCGCGGGTAATCTGCATCGAGCAGAATTTCGGGCCGCACATCGAACAGAAGTGCGCAACTTTATGCGCCTCCTTCGGCATGGTTTCGTCGTGATACAAACGCGCCGTATCCGGATCGAGACCGATCTCGAACTGATCGTTCCATCGGAAGTCGAATCGCGCACGGCTCATGGCGTCGTCGCGTTCGCGCGCCGCCGGATGCCCCTTGGCGAGGTCGGCGGCGTGGGCGGCGATGCGATAAGTGATGACGCCGGTTTTCACATCGTCCCGATCCGGCAGACCCAGATGCTCCTTGGGCGTCACATAACAAAGCATCGCCGTGCCGAACCAGCCGATCATCGCCGCGCCGATGCCGGAGGTGATGTGATCGTAGCCCGGCGCGATGTCGGTGACGAGAGGCCCCAGCGTGTAGAACGGCGCCTCGCCGCAGGTCTTGAGCTGCTTGTCCATATTGGCCTTGATCTTGTGCATCGGCACATGGCCGGGGCCTTCGATCATGACCTGACAGCCTTTATCCCATGCGACTTTGGTCAGTTCGCCCAGCGTTTCGAGTTCAGCGAATTGCGCCGCGTCGTTGGCGTCAGCGTTTGATCCGGGCCGCAGTCCGTCGCCAAGCGAGAAGGAGACGTCATAGCGGCGCATGATGTCGCAAATGTCGTCGAAGCGCTCGTAGAGGAAACTTTCCTTGTGTTTGGAGAGACACCAGCGCGCCATAATCGAACCGCCGCGCGACACAATGCCGGTGACGCGATTGGCGGTCAGCGGCACATAAGCGAGCCGCACGCCGGCGTGAATGGTGAAATAATCGACCCCCTGCTCCGCCTGTTCAATCAACGTATCCTTGAACACTTCCCAATCGAGCTTGAGGGCGTCGCCGCCGACTTTCTCCAGAGCCTGATAGATTGGCACCGTACCGATCGGTATCGGGGCGTTACGGATGATCCAGTCCCGGATATTATGGATGTTGCGGCCGGTCGACAGATCCATGACGGTGTCGGCGCCCCAGCGTATCGACCACACCATTTTTTCGACCTCCTCCGCCACCGAGGAGGTGATGGCGGAGTTGCCGATATTGGCGTTCACCTTGACCAGAAAATTGCGGCCGATGATCACCGGCTCCAGTTCAGGATGATTGACGTTGGCCGGAATGATTGCGCGACCGCGCGCGATCTCGTCGCGCACGAATTCCGGCGTCACGAATTCGGGAATGTCGGCCCCGAAGCTTTCGCCATCGGCGAGTCGCGCCTTAGCGGCCTCAAACGCGCTTTCGCGACACAAATTTTCGCGATGGGCGACATAAATCATTTCTTCGGTGATGACGCCGGCGCGCGCAAACTCCAGTTGCGTGACCGGGGCGGCGCTGGAGGCCCGGTAAAGCGGACGTTGCGCCGGACAGGGGGGAACCAGCCGTTCGCCTTCGGCGAAGCCATTATCCTCCGGCTTCACCGCCCGGCCCCGGTAAGTCTCCAGCCCGGCGCGCGCGGCGAGCCAGGGACGCGCTGTCGGCAGGCCTGCCGAGAGATCGGGCGTAAAGGCCTCGCAGGCGTAGGGGCCGGATTGATCGTAAATCCGCAGCGGCGGCTCGTTGGCGGATGGATCGAGCGCGATCTCGCGATAGGGCACGCGAATCTCCGGACGCCCCGCAGGCGCGGAATAGCGTTTGCGGGAGCTTCCGACCGGACCGCAGGTGACGCTGGCGGGCGTGCGCTTGTCGTGGAGACTCATGCATGCGCTCCTCTCATCGCGCCCCGAGACGGGGGGCGAACAAACGGGCTGAGACGGGGAACGGATTCCGGCTCGCGGGCGCAAGAACCCGGAAAACTGGCATTCCCTCCGCCGGCATGACCCGGATCAGGTTCGACGGGTGCTTCTCAGCCGCACAGGCGGCGCCCCTCGCCATTGCGCGCAATCTAGCGTGACGACGCCCTTTCTCGCAAGTAACGCGGCTGGATGGGTCCCTTCACCCGGCGATGTGCGTCTCCCTCTCCCTGAGGAACAGAGGAATCCCTAACCCTTGAAAATCTCGTTACGGTGAAAAGCCAAGAATTTTGGATGCGGGCGCAAATCCTGACGCTTGGGCAAGATCAGGTGGCGCTGGCCAGCCAAAAACCGCTCAACCGTATCTGGAACACGATCCTTAGCCAACAATACAGAGTAATCTTCGTCGATTGAGATTAACCCCCTATCAAACATCCAATGAACCGTGCCTGACAAGGCGATACCGTTTCGAACGCTATCAGGTCCGCGCAGAGCCACAGGTTTTATGTGAGCCGCCTGAACTTCGGACCTGCCGCCGCCATTGATGATTTTGAGGCCCGTTATTGCGCATGTGTCCCGATAGGCGTCTTTGACGGCTGAAGAAAAAGCTTTATCTCGAAAAGGTCTTGAGATCAGTTGCTCGACAATTTTGCGGTCTTGGTCGAAGGCTTCCTCGGCTTCGTAAGCTGCTTGACCTTCGGCAAATCCGCTGAAAGCGGCAATCGGCTGCTCTGGCGGGTCGGGAACGGGACGATGACGCTCCTGACGACCAAGCACATGCGCAAATCCCGCTTGCCATATAGCGTCAAATTCATCATCTGTTAGGTTGCGGACGGCTCTGCCAAAAGCCCCTTTGTTTGTTGATCCATCCTCTTTTTTGAGCAAAGATTCGTAGTATTCTGTTCCTTCCCGGAACGGAACGGGCGTAACGAATGGTAGGTATTGTTCGACTTCGGCGTAGAAATGGTCGGGCAATAAAGGATCGTCGTAAATTCTAACGACCCGCGCGGTAGCGAAATAGGCTTGACGACCGCCGCTGCTGGAGGCATCGCCCGTTGACCTTCGAGGCTCATAGTAGACGATCCAATCCCCAACGGTTTTGTCCACCTGATTAAGATAGGATTTCGGGAAATGATAACGAACCTCGGGCAGGTCGTCATATACAGGCAAGACTTTTGTCGTGAAAACGGCTTTCATGAAGTCTCAGGTCTTTAAACCTTTCGCTTTGAGATCGGCAAATACGGAGCCCGCAGAGCTTACTCAACCAAGGCTGATCGAATAATCGCTACTTAGAGTGTGTAAGTTTCATGATAAACAGATATACGATGGATCCTGCCAGCTACAGTGTAATCTTGTGCCTGAATAAACAATTTGACAAGTCCATTCGCTCGCCGGGAGCGCTGCCTAAGCCCGAATGAATAGACGACAGTAGGAATTCTCCAGGCAGCTGAGCACCTCGCACCTGTCAATCATCGAGAAGCCCATCTTCTGATCACAATGCGCCTGCGCTAAATTGGTCAGTTAACTTGACCAGCAGGTAGGGCTAATGAGACAAATTTAGTAGGCTAGAAAACGTGGCGCATAGGCGCTTGTGTTGAATTGAATAATTTAAATCCAACCCCAAACGGACGAGATGCGCGCCAAAAAATTGCAACTTGTCATGCCGAAAAGCCTGCATGCAACATTCCGGCCGGCGCAACAGGCGTGGCTGATGAGCCTTGACGCGTTCATCGCGCTCATCGAGGAGCGTCAGAACGCCCTGTTACCTCCATCGTGACGGAACAACGCTTGTCAGCCTCGACCCTCTCCGGCCTCTCCTCCGCGGAAGCCGCGCGGCGTCTGGCGATCCATGGCCCGAATGCGCAGCCGCAGTCGCCGCCAGTCGCCGTCTGGAACGTCGTCCTGCGCACGCTGAAAGAACCGATGTTCTTTCTGCTGATGGTCGCCGCAATCCTCTATCTCACGCTAGGCGATCTCGGCGAGGGCCTGTTCATGGTCTTGGGCGCCGGCATGTCCATTTCGCTCGTGGTTTTTCAGGAAGTCCGCAGCGCCCGTGCGCTGGAGGCGTTGAACCGGCTTGCCGAACCCATCGCGGTTTGTGTGCGCGATGGCGAACGCCGGCGCATCCCGGCGCGCGACCTTGTGCCCGGCGACGTGATCCTTGTCGGCGAGGGCGAGCGTCCGCCGGCCGACGCCACGCTGGTTTCCGGCGATGCGCTGGTGATCGACGAAGCGATCCTGACTGGCGAGTCGGCGCCGGTCGCCAAAACGCTGGCCGACAGCGGCGAAACCCTCGACTTCCCTGCCCCCGGCGGCGATTTCACGCCTTTTATATACGCCGGCACGATGATCGTGCGCGGCGCCGGCGTCGCCCAAGTGGCGCGAACCGGGGCGAGCACCGCTGTCGGCGCGCTCGGCGCAGCGCTGGCGGTCATCGATCCGGAGCCCAGTCCATTACAACGGCGCACCGGAGCGCTGGTGGCGCGGCTCGGCGTTTTCGCGCTGATGTTCTGCACTGTCGTCGTCGTCGCCTATGGGTTAGTCCACGGCGATTGGTACGAAGGCGCCTTCGCCGGCATTACCCTCGCCATCGGCCTGTTGCCGGAGGAATTCCCGATGGTGCTGGCGATCTTTCTGGCGTTGGGCGCGTTCCGGCTGGCGCGGCGCAATGTGCTGGTGCGCCGGTCCTCGGTCACCGAGACGCTCGGCGCAACCTCGATCCTTTGCGTCGACAAGACCGGCACGCTAACGCTGAACAAAATGCGGGTGGCGGCGCTCTCCACCGGGGCTCGGATTGATCCAGTCCCGGCGGCGCCGACTGCCGCCCAGCATCGCCTGATCGTCGCGGCGCTGCGCGCTTCATCGCCCAATCCGGTCGATCCGATGGATGGGGCCGTTCATCAGCTGGCGCAAATGCTGGGCGTCGGGGCGTCCGGCGCGGTGATCGAAAGTTTTCCGGTCACGCCGGACCGGTTGGCCTTCATCCAGACCTGGCGGCTCGATGATGGCGTCGTGAAAGCGGGCAAGGGCGCGCCGGAGGCGATCTTTCGACTGGCGCAGA
>JBBARD010000025.1:0-3776 GCA_040399965.1 Methylocystis sp.
ACGCGCGCGCAGACCATGGTGATCGCCTCGACCTGCGTCGGATTGACCTTGCCGGGCATGATCGAGGAGCCGGGCTCATTCTCCGGCAGACGCAATTCGGCGAGACCGGCGCGCGGACCGCAGCCCATCAGGCGAATGTCGCAGGCGATTTTGTAAAGACCTGCAGCGAGGGCGTTGATGGCGCCATGCGCAAAGACCAGCGCGTCATGCGCGGCGAGCGCCTCGAATTTGTTGGGCGCCGTGACGAACGGCAGGCCGGTTTGCCGCGCAATATTAGCGGCGACCGCGACATCGAAGCCCGGCGCCGTATTGACGCCGGTGCCGACCGCCGTGCCGCCCTGCGCCAGCGCCAGAACGTCCGGCAGGCTGGCGCGAAGGCGCGCGGCGCCATATTTGGCTTGCGCGGCATAGCCGGAAAACTCCTGTCCGAGCGTCACCGGCGTCGCGTCCTGCAAATGGGTGCGGCCGATTTTGACGATCTTTTCGAATTGCGACGATTTTCGTTCGAACGCCGCCTGCAACCGCTCCACCGCCGGCAACAGTCTCCCGGAGATCGCGAGGGCGCAGGCGATGTGAATGGCGGTAGGAAAACTGTCGTTTGAAGACTGACCGAAATTGACGTGGTCGTTGGGATGCACCGGCGTTTTCGAGCCGCGCGGCGCCCCAAGCTGTTCGTTGGCGCGATTGGCGATCACCTCATTGACGTTCATGTTCGATTGCGTGCCGGAGCCGGTTTGCCAGACCACTAGCGGAAAATGCGAATCGAGCTTGCCGTCGATCACTTCCTGCGCGGCGACGGCGATAGCTTTCGCCGCCTCTTGCGGGATCAGGCCCTTTTCCGCGTTGACCTGCGCCGCCGCCAGCTTCACCCGCGCCAGCGCGTGAACGACGTCGATCGGCATATGTTGGCCGCCAATCGGAAAATTCTCTTTGGAGCGCTGGGTCTGCGCCCCCCAATAGGCCCAGGAAGGCACGGCGATGTCGCCGAAGGAATCGCGTTCGATGCGGTGATCATCGGTCATGTTGTCGCTCATCGGGTCTGATGCTTGCTGTGCGGTAGGAGGCTGTTCGTCTAATCGCGAGGCTATGGGGTATTTTGCGACGGCGATCAATCGCGGGGCGCGGCGAGGGGGCGCGCGCCGGCTGATTTTTCCGCCGGGGCCGCCATTAATTCGGCAAGACGATTGCGCGCGCGATTAACGCGGCTTTTCATGGTGCCCGGCGCGCAACCGCAAATCTCGGCGGCTTCCTCATAGGACATGCCCGAAGCCGCAACGAGAATGATCGCCTCGCGCTGGTCGAGCGGCAGTTTCTGCAAGGCCGCGCGAAAATCCTGAAACTCCATATGCGACTCTTGTGAGTCCGGAGCGACCAGACCGGCGGCGTATTCGCCGTCAGGATCTGCCGCCTCGCGACGGCGTTTGCGAAATTCGCTGTAATAAATATTGCGCAGGATGGTGAACAGCCATGCCGTTAGATTCGTGCCTTCTTCGAAGGACTCAAGACTGCTCCACGCCTTGACCAGCGTTTCCTGGACGAGATCGTCTGCCCGATCCGGGTTGCCGCAAACGGAAACGGCGAAAGCGCGCAGACTGGGGATTGCCGGGATGAGGTCGACCTTCGGGCTCTGGCGGCCAGCGATGGTTGATCCTTCGTCGGTCACTCTCTCTCCCTTGGCGCGCGCGACGACGCATCCAAGGATAGAGCACTCTTTTCAAGCTGATTCAAGAGACTGAGGAAACGGTCAGGGACAGGCTGGGCCACCACGTCGTCGTACAGGTTCTGCAATTCCTTGCCGATAACGTCGCCGAAATCGACGCCGCCGCGCCGCGATGCTTGAAGGCCCACGTCCGAGCCACACAGGTCCCGTCGCTCCGTCATGGCCGCGAAGCGCTTTTCGGCGCCGAAGGGCGACCCCTCCGCGCCTAGCCGCGAGAAGAGGTTCTCCGGATTGTTTTTTCCCATAAATCCCTCAGTAGTCGAATGCATGTTCCCTCTAGCGCGCCCGGATGGCGACGTTATAGTGCGCTGCAGGACGGTGGTTAAACGCCCTTGATGCGGAATAGTTCCGTAAAATTGCGAGTTGTTTTGTCACGGGCGGCGCCCAGGGGTCTCGCGTCAGCACGGCGCAGGTTCGAGCGGCGGCGGCGCCGGAGTTCGTAAACATGTCGATTTCACAGGATGTTGCGGGACATATTCCTTACCTGCGCCGATTTGGCCGGGCGCTTGTCGGCGACCGGGAAGGCGGGGACGCCTGCGTCATGGCCATGCTCGAGGCGTTGGTGGCCAATCCCCGTCAGGCAGCCGGCGCAGCGGATCTGCGAGTGGCGCTCTATCGCCTTCTTCTTGACGTCTGGGCCACCGCTCCCACGAATGCGCACGGGGAGCCGTCCGCGTCGTCGCAGGGCGCGCAACGTCGTCTCGAGGCCGTGTCGCTGCGGCCCCGCATCGCTTTCCTGCTCCACGCCCTGGAGGGTTTCGAACCCGCGCAGGTCGGCCTCATTCTTGGCGCGCCGGAAACGGAAGCGCTTGAACTGATGAACGCCGCCAACGCCGAAATCGCCGACCAGATCGCCACGGATGTTCTGATCATTGAGGACGAACCTCTGATCGCCCACGATCTGCGCAGCATTGTCGAGGAGTTGGGCCATCGCGTGTGCGGCATGGCGCGCACCCATCGCGAGGCGGTGAGCGCCATCGGCCAGGCCAAACCGGGATTGATCCTCGCCGATATCCAGCTCGCTGACGGCAGCTCTGGCCTCGACGCCGTCAACGAAATCCTCGGCGCATTGTCGACGCCGGTGATCTTTATTACGGCCTATCCGGAACGGTTCCTCACCGGCGCGCCGCCGGAGCCGGCGTTCCTCGTCACCAAACCCTTCAGCGTCGACAGTCTGAAAGCGGTCATCAGCCAGGCGCTTTTTTTCGACCGCCGGTCGCGCCCCAGAGACGCCTGAAGCGTCTCTCTCCCTTACCACATTCCTGAAGACCCCGGCCCCGACATTCTCGATGGGCTCCTGGCCCAACACCCACCGTGAATGTTGATCGTTCGCGACGCCTGCGCAAGCCATGTCGGCGCGGGGCGTATCGTCCTGCCCAATATCCCGGCATTTAATGTTAAAAAAACATATATAACCTAGTTGCATTATACCCGTGTTTAAGTAACACTACATATGATATTTATTCATGATCGGTGCTCCGCAATGAGCGAACAAAAGAAATCCAAGCGTGGCTTTGCGTCTATGGACCCTGAAAAGCGTCGCGAAATCGCCCGCAAGGGCGGCCTGAGCGTTCCAAACGAAAAGCGCATTTTTTCCAAGAATCCGGAACTTGCGGCGAGCGCCGGGCGGACGGGCGGAAAAAACGTCAAATCGGCCAATCGCAGCTTTTCACGCGACCCGGCTCTGGCGGCGGCGGCTGGCCGGAAGGGCGGACAGGCTTCGCCCCGCGCCGATCGCGCCCAGTCCGTAGACGCGGCGGAATAAAGCCGCGCCCACGCAATTGATCCCCGGACCGCCGGCGACGCGGGGTTAATTCTATGATTTTCGACCGCAGCGCTCAGGCCGCGTGCGGCTTGGACTGTTCCGCCATCATGGAATAAAGCGCCTCGCCATTACCCGTGGCGCGAAGTGCGGCGACAAGGCCCGGATCGCGCAACAACCTGGCGACGCAGGCCAGAGCCTTCAGATGATCCGCCCCGGAGGCCTCAGGGGCGAGCAAAAGAAAAACCAGATCGACCGGAGCGCCATCGAGGGAATCGAATTCGATCGGACGCT
>JBBARD010000025.1:3876-18414 GCA_040399965.1 Methylocystis sp.
AGAAAAACCAGATCGACCGGAGCGCCATCGAGGGAATCGAATTCGATCGGACGCTCCAGACGGGCGAAAAGCCCGAAGATCGACTTCACTTTTGTCAATTTGCCATGCGGAATGGCGAGGCCCTCGCCGATCCCGGTGGAGCCAAGACGCTCGCGGTGGAGTAGCGCGTCGAAGATTTCGCGCGCGGAAACCCCCGATAATTTTGCAGCTCGCTCGCTCAGCTCCAGCAGGAGCTGCTTTTTATTGGACGCCTTGACATTGGCGATCACCGCTTCCGGCGAGACAAAATCCGTAAGCCGCATCGATATCCTGCCTGATCCGTTGTTCTTGACGTTTCGCCTTGATCCGGGCGCGCTGTGAATGAACCACGCAAGCCTCATGCCGAGCATGGTTCCCACGTCGACAAAGCCAAAATATGACGCGGTCGGGATTTTTTAGGATGATTGCTCGCCGGTTGGGGGGTCGACCCAGCCGACGTTCCCGTCGCTGCGCCTGTAAACGATGTTTACCCGCCCGTTCTGTGCGTGACGGAAAACCACCACAGGCGCGCCGGTCATATCAAGGTCCAGAACCGCGTCCGACACCGACAAACGCCGCAGACGCGTCGTCGATTCAGCGATGATCGGGGCGCTGAATTCGACTGGAGCCTCCTGCTCCTGATCCGGCGCCTCGATCACATAGCTGGGCGCGACCTCATGTTCGTGATGATGGCCGTCATGATGGCTTTTGAGCCGACTGTGATAACGACGCAGGCGTTTTTCGATGCGTTCGGCGGCTTGATCAAAGGTGACATAGGGGTCATGGCCACGTCCATCGGACTGGAGCACGACGCCGGAGCTGAGATGGAGATTGCAGTCGGCGCGATAGCCTGATCCTTCCGGCGCAATAGTGACATGGCCGCTGACGCCGCCATCAAAAAATTTCGCCGACGCCTGTTCGAGCCGCTGCGTCACATGCGCGCGCAACGCCTCGCCAATGCTCATATTTTTACCCGAAACTCTCAATGTCATCAGGTCGCGCCTTGTATTGTCATCCGCCTTCGCAGGTCTCCGACCTTTGGCGGCCGCCGCATTCGAACGACCGGGATTTGCGCACGATTAGAAGGCTCTAGCCGCCAAGTCAATGTTGGCGGCGGCGACGCCGACGCTAGCCGCAGACATGCGTTTGACGCGTCGGCGGTCGACCGAAGAGGGAATGCGCAGACTGTCGCGATATTTGGCGACGGTGCGGCGGGCGATATCGATATTGGCGGCTTTTAGCCGGGCGACGATCGCGTCGTCGGAGAGGACTGCGTCCGGCGTTTCGTGATCGATCATCTGTTTAATGCGGAAGCGCACCGCCTCGGCGGAATGGGCCTCGCCGCCAGCGGCGGTCGGGATCGAGGCCGAGAAAAAATATTTCAGTTCGAAGACGCCGCGCGGGGTCATGATGTATTTGTTCGAGGTCACTCGCGAGACAGTCGATTCGTGCATGCCGATTGCGTCGGCGATCGCGCGCAGGTTCAGCGGTCGCAGATGTTCGACGCCGCTTGATAAGAAAGCGTCCTGACGCCGGACAATTTCAGCGGCGACCTTGAGAATGGTGCGGCTGCGCTGTTCGAGACTTTTGGTCAGCCAGTTGGCGTTTTGCAAACACCCGGAAATAAAACTCTTGTCGGCGCCGCGCGCCGCGACGGCGATCTTCGTGGCGTAGGTCTGGTTGACAAGCACCCGGGGCAGCGCGTCGCTGTTCAACTCCACCAGCCAGGAGCCGTCCGGCGCGGCGCGCACAATCACGTCGGCGACGACCGGCTGTAACGGCCCGTCTGCGAAGGCGCGGCCGGGCCTTGGTTCGAGCAATCTGATTTCCGACATCATATCGACGATGTCGGCTCCCTCGACGCCGCACAGGCGCGACAATTGCGCGATATCGCGCCGGGCGACGAGCGGCAGATTCGCGATGAAGATTTGCATCGCCGGATCAAGGCGATCGCGTTCGCGCAGCTGGATCGCCAGACATTCGGAGAGATCGCGCGCGCCCACGCCGGACGGATCGAAGCCCTGGACGAGCGCCAGCGCGTCGGCGGCCAGGTCCGCGGGAGCCCCCAGCCGATCGGCGAGAAGAGCGAGCTCCTCGCGCAGATAGCCATTCTCGTCGAGGGCGTCGATGATGGCGCGAGCCAGCAATTTGCTCGGCGGCGTCGCGCCGGCGATGGCCAGTTGGTCGAGCAAGTGGTCGCGCAGCGTGGGCCGCGCCGCCACATAGGCTTCGAGGTTGGGCGCGTCATCGCCCCCCCCGCCAGCGCCGCCGACGCCGGTCCAGCTGGTCGCGGAGAGTCCGCCCGCATCGTAGGAGAAGGCTGGAGCGTCAACAGACGCCGATGCCGGGACGGCGTCCGCCGATCCCGACAACGACGGTTCAGAGGCAGAGGGCGCGTCGGCAGAAGACGCATCGCTGTCCTGCGCCTCAAGCAGCGGATTGCGCTCGATTTCTTCTTGAAGAAAAGCGGCGAGTTCGAGATTCGAAAACTGCAGCAGCTTGATCGCCTGCAACAGCTGCGGGGTCATCACCAGGGATTGCCCCTGACGCATCATCAATCTTGTCGACATCGCCATTGACAAGGTCTCTCGAAACCGCAAGCGGACCAAATGGTCCGTTTTTTGCTAGGCTACTTTGCTACCATAGCCTTGCCGGATCGGGAGGGCCAAAGATTTGGCGAATATGCCTAAAATATAATCAGGATTAATTTTTGGGCTCTACATTTTGAAGTCTTCGCCCAGATAGATGCGTCGGACATCCGGATTGGCGACAATTTCTTCCGGCGGCCCCTCGGTCAGAACATGACCGCTATAGATTATATACGCCCGATCGGTCAGACCGAGGGTTTCGCGAACGCTGTGATCGGTGATCAAGACGCCGATGCCGCGCGCCTTGAGGTGGCGAACCAGATCCTGGATATCCCCCACCGCAATCGGATCGATGCCTGCGAACGGCTCGTCGAGCAACATGAATGAGGGATGTCCGGCCAGGGCGCGCGCAATTTCGCAGCGCCGACGTTCGCCGCCCGAGAGCGCAATCGCCGGAGACTCACGGAGACGGGTCAGACGAAATTCGTCAAGCAGGGCGTCGAGCTCCTCCTCGCGCCGCTTTTCGTCAGGCTGCGTGATCTCCAGCACCGCCCGGATATTGTCCTCCACCGACAGGCCGCGAAATATCGACGCCTCCTGCGGCAAATAGCCGATGCCCAGCCGCGCCCGACGATACATTGGCAGGGCGGTGACGTCGTAGCCGTCCAGGGAGATGACGCCCCTGTCCGGCTTCACCAACCCGGTGATCATATAGAATACGGTGGTCTTCCCGGCTCCGTTGGGACCCAGCAGGCCGACCGCCTCGCCGCGCCGGACGTGCAGACTCACGTCCTCGACGACGCGGCGCGCCTTATAGGACTTCGCAAGATTATGGATCGACAGCAGACCCTTGCCGTCTTCTCCATATTCCTCCTGCAGATAGCCGGCGACAGAGAAGCCTTCGGATGAAGCGTCCGTTGGGGCCTCCTCCACAAAGCTCCGGTCTTCGGCGAGATTATCGGACTTTCGCGACCGGCGCCCGCTCCAGGTTGTCTGCGCGGCCTCGATCGCCTGCGTCAGAGGCGCGGCGGCCTCGCGCAGTCGCATCGATAAATCGCTGAAAAACTTCACATCAAACCGCCCGGCCCGGATGCTGCGCCCGCCTCAGGTTAAGCCCAGGGCCGGGTCTGCGCCACGCTTTTTTCGTAGGCGTCGATCCGCTCGGCTTTCTCCAGGGTCAGACCGATATCGTCGAGGCCGTTCAACAGACAATGTTTGCGGAACGGATCGATCTCAAAGGCGATCGCCCCGCCCTCGGCGCCGCGGATTTCCTGAGCGTCGAGGTCGACGGTCAGGGTGAGGCCGCTCGCACGCTGCGCCTGAGACATCAACCGGTCGAGATCGGCCTGTTCGACCTTGACCGGCAAAATCCCGTTCTTAAAGCAATTGTTATAGAAAATATCGGCGAAGCTTGTCGAAACGACGCAACGCAGACCAAAGTCGAGAAGCGCCCAGGGGGCGTGTTCGCGCGAGGAGCCGCAGCCGAAATTGTCGCCCGCGACGAGAATGCGCGCCTCGCGCCAGGCAGGCTGGTTCAGCACGAAATCCGGGTTTTCGGAGCCGTCCTCATAATAGCGCATCTCCGAAAACAATCCCTTGCCCAGCCCGGTGCGGGCGATGGTTTTAAGATATTGTTTCGGGATGATCATATCCGTGTCGATGTTCATGATCGGCAGCGGCGCGGCGATCCCGGTCAATGTGGTGAATTTCTGCATTTTTCGACCCTGACGTGGGCGCGTACGGAGGTTAGGATGCGCCGGACAGGGGGCCGTTTACCAAATCGATCCGCCTGGCGCAAAGGAGCCGTCAGGGAATGGCCGGCGCCGGCGATCTGTTCGGGGCCGCCGTAATCTGGTTTAAGTCGTCCGATATCCGCCCTGTCGGCGAGGCGCAAGGATCTCGCGCGCGTCGTCGATCTTCTCGCCCTTGAGGCCGTCGCCGCGCATGAACCCGATCGCAATCGAGACCATCGGCTATCTTGCGGCGGCGGCGAATGTCTTCGTGTTCGTCTCGAACACGATGATCCCGCTGCGTATTGCTGCAATCGCCGCCAATGCGTTGTTCGCGGTTTATTTTTTTATCGACGGTTATTACGGCCTGTGCGCGTTGAACGCCTTCCTGCTGCCGGTCAACCTCATGCGACTCAAGCAAATGCGCGATCTGGTCGACCACATGCGTCGAGCCAACAGCGACGGCGCCGACACCTCGTTCGATTACGAATGGCTGCGTCCCTATATGCGGACCATTAAATTGCCGGCGGGCTTCACCCTGCATTACCGGGGCGATCTCGCTGATGAGGCCTACGTCTTGTTGCGCGGCGACGTGCGTTTGTTCGAGCCGGGAGTCATTTTGAAACCGGTCGCTTTTTTTGGCGAAATGGGCATGTTCACCGATGAAAACCGCCGCACCGCCACCGCCATCGCTGAAACCGGCGTCGAACTGCTGGCCATTCGTTACGAGGATCTTTTGCAACTGGCCGCGCAAGACCCGGAGTTCAGTTTCTATCTGATGCGTCTCATGATGCGGCGCATGCAGCATAATCTCGAAATCGCTGAAAACGCCGGCGCATGGCGGACCCGCATCGAGCCGCCCGCGTCAAGGGAAAGCCATGAACGATAGCATTCATCCCGTTCCCGAAAACTGGAAACGCTCGGCGCTGATCAATGCGGCGGCCTATCGCGATCGCTATGCGGCGGCGGCGCGCGATCCGGAGGGATTCTGGGCGCAGGCGGCGCAACGGCTCGACTGGATCACGCCTTTCACCAGGGTCAAGCGCACAAGTTTCGACGCCCACAATGTGTCGATCAATTGGTTCGAGGACGGCGCCACAAATGTCGCCATGAACTGCGTTGATCGACATCTGGCGTCGCGCCCCGACAAGGTTGCGATTATCTGGGAGGGCGACGATCCCTCAATCTCGCGTCATATCACCTACCGCGAATTGCACGATGAAGTCTGCCGCTTCGCCAATGTCCTGCGCAATCATGGAGTGCGCAAGGGCGATCGGGTGACAATCTACCTGCCGATGATTCCGGAAGCCGCTTTCGCGATGCTGGCTTGCGCGCGGATCGGCGCCATTCACTCGGTGGTCTTCGGCGGTTTCTCGCCCGACGCGCTGGCCGGCAGGATCGAAGACGCAGCGAGCTGCGTGACCGTCACCGCCGACGAAGGCGTGCGCGGCGGCCGGCGCACGGCGCTAAAGGAAAACGTCGACGCCGCGCTGGAAAGGCTTTCGCCCGAGCATCAAAAACATCAACGCGTCATTGTCGTCGCCCGCACCGGCGCCGCCGTCGACATGACGCCTGGCCGCGATTTCGACTATCGACGCGAAGCGGCGCGGGCGCGGGCGGATTGTCCTTACGCCGAGATGGGCGCGGAAGATCCCCTGTTCATCCTTTACACCTCGGGGTCGACCGGCAAACCCAAGGGAGTGCTGCACACGACCGGCGGCTATCTCGTCTATGCGTCGATGACGCATGAGGCGGTGTTCGATTGCCGCGACGACGACGTCTACTGGTGCACCGCCGACGTCGGCTGGGTGACCGGCCACAGCTACATCGTCTATGGCCCCCTCGCCAACGGGGCGACGACGCTGATGTTCGAAGGCGTGCCGACGTGGCCGAACCCCTCGCGGTTCTGGGAGACGATCGACAAACATGGCGTAACGATTTTCTACACGGCGCCGACGGCGATCCGCGCGCTGATGGCCGCCGGCGACGCGGCCGTGACGCGCACCAGCCGCAAGACGCTGCGCCTGCTTGGCTCGGTCGGGGAGCCGATCAATCCCGAGGCGTGGGAATGGTATTCTCGCGTTGTCGGCGACAGTCGCTGCCCGATTGTCGACACCTGGTGGCAGACCGAGACCGGCGGGATCCTGATCTCGCCGCTGCCCGGCGCCACCGACCTCAAACCCGGTTCGGCGACGCTGCCGCTGTTCGGCGTGTTTCCCGAAATCGTCGACAAGACCGGCAAGGTTCTCGACGGCGCCTGCGAGGGCGATCTGGTTATCGCCGATTCGTGGCCGGGACAGATGCGCACCGTCTTTGGCGATCACGAACGCTTCGCCCAAACCTATTTCACAACCTATCCAGGGAAATATTTCACCGGCGACGGCGCAAGGCGCGACGCCGACGGCTATTACTGGATCACCGGCAGGGTCGACGACGTGATCAATGTCTCGGGCCATCGTCTTGGAACGGCGGAGATCGAAAGCGCGCTGGTCGCGCATCCGCTGGTGTCGGAGGCGGCGGTCGTCGGCTATCCCCACGATCTCAAGGGCCAGGGCGTCTGGGCCTATGTCTCGCTGATGGCGGACGCAACGCCGACGCCGCATTTGCGCAGAGAGCTGATCGACTGGGTGCGCAAGGAGATCGGCCCCATCGCCGCGCCCGACGTGATCCAGTTCGCGCCCGCCCTGCCGAAAACCCGTTCTGGGAAAATCATGCGCCGTATTTTGCGCAAGATCGCCGAAGGCGAAACCGGCGCGCTCGGCGACACCTCGACCCTCGCCGATCCCGGCGTCGTCGAGGAGTTGATCCGCAACCGCGCGGCGGATTGACGCCGGGTCGCTCTCGGGCAAGGTCGCAGCGGCCACTTGAGGTCGGCCTTGACAGGCCTGCCGCAGCGGTTCAATCGCGGCGACGACGTCAAACAGCGAGCAGCGGGGTTGGATCATGACGCGGGCGTTCATTTTTCCGGGACAGGGGTCGCAGGCGGTCGGCATGGGCAAGGCGCTCGCCGACAATTTCGAGGCCGCCCGCTATGTCTTTCAGGAGGTCGACGAGGCCCTGCTGCAACCGCTCTCGCGGCTGATGTTTGAGGGGCCGGAGGCGGAGTTGACGCTGACCGCCAACGCCCAGCCGGCGCTGATGGCGGTCTCGCTCGCCGTCGTCCGGGTGCTGGAGGCCGAATGCGGCCTTGATCTCAAACGCGACGCGGCGTTCGTCGCCGGCCATTCGCTCGGCGAATATTCGGCGCTCGCCGCCGCCGGCGCGCTGTCGATCTGGGATACGGCGCGCCTGCTGCAGCGGCGCGGTCAGGCGATGCAGGCCGCCGTGCCGGTGGGCGAAGGCGCCATGGCGGCGCTGCTCGGCGCCGACCTCGATCAGGCCCGCGTCATCGCTGCCGAAGCGGCGGCCGAGGCGGGGGGCGTCTGCGAAGTCGCCAATGATAACGGCGGCGGTCAGGTAGTCGTCTCCGGCGCCAGGACGGCGGTCGAAAAGGCGATCGACGTGGCCAAAGACAAGGGCGTCAAGCGCGCCGTGCTGCTGCCGGTGTCCGCGCCCTTCCATTGCGCGCTGATGGAGCCGGCCGCCCACGCCATGGCCGACGCGCTCTCGAAAACCGCCGTCAAAATCCCGGTCGTCCCGGTTGTCGCCAATGTCACGGCGGCCCCGGTGACGGACCCAGAAACCATCCGCGAACTGCTGGTCCGGCAGGTCACCGGCTCGGTGCGCTGGCGCGAATGCGTCGCCTACATGGCCGGTCAGGGCGTGACGAAATTCGTCGAATGCGGATCGGGCAAGGTCCTTGCCGGCCTGCTCAAGCGAATCGCAGCTGAGACAAGCGGGATTTCTGTCGGGGGCCCTGCCGACCTCGACGCCTATCGCGCTTTCGTATGAATGAAATAGATCAATTGATTCAATATTTATAATCGAAAGGAAACGTCTCAATGTTCGATCTTACGGGCAAGACCGCGCTGGTGACCGGCGCGACCGGCGGCATTGGCAAGGACATCGCCAGGAGCCTTCACGCCGCCGGCGCGACCGTCGCGCTTTCGGGCACGCGGCTTGAGGCGTTGGAGGCGCTCGCCGCCGAGATTGGACCGGGCGTCCACGTCCTGCCTTGCAATCTCTCGGATCGCGCCGACGCCGACCGGCTGATCCCGGCGGCGGAAGAGGCGCTGAATGGCCTGGATATCCTCGTCAACAACGCCGGCGTCACCCGCGATATGCTGACGATAGCCCTTAAAGACAAAAATTGGGACGAGGTGATCGAAGTTAACTTGACCACAGCTTTCCGTCTCAGTCGCGCCGCGCTGCGCGGCATGATCAAGAAGCGCTTCGGCCGCATCATCGGAATCACCTCTATCGTCGGAGTCACCGGCGGAGTCGGCGGTCAGGCGAATTACGCAGCCTCCAAGGCTGGCATGATCGGCATGTCGAAATCGCTGGCCGCCGAGGTCGCCGCGCGGGGAGTCACCGTGAATTGTGTCGCGCCGGGCTTCATCGAAAGCCCGATGACCGACAAGCTGACGGACGACTTAAGAAAGGAATTCCTGAAACGTATTCCGGCCGGCCGCTTTGGCGTCGGCGCCGACGTGGCGGGGGCGGTCGTCTATCTCGCCAGCGCCGAAGCGGCCTATGTCACCGGCCAGACCCTGCACGTTAACGGCGGCATGGCCATGATCTGAGCGGCGCCCCCTGTTCGAGAGAGGCGCTTGCGGGGCCGGGGCTTCTTGACGCGACCGGCGATCCGGGACATGAGAGCGCCGGGACCCGCCGGTCTCGCCACGCGCGCCGGATTGTGTTATCCGGGCGAGGCTGTCGATGACCGGTGTCTTGACCGACATAGGTCACGTTCGGGGCGCCCGCAGGGGTCGTCCGGATCGCCGCAAACGCGGTGACGGCGTGAGGATTTTGAAGCAGACGACGGACCGCATGGCCACCACGCGCGTCGTCAAAAGGCAAGCATTACAGACAGGGACGGATAAAATGAGCGATGTCGCCGAGCGCGTAAAGAAAATCGTTATCGAGCATCTCGGCGTCGAGCCTGAGAAAGTCGTCACCAACGCCAATTTCATTGACGATCTCGGCGCCGATTCGCTCGACACCGTCGAACTCGTCATGGCTTTCGAGGAAGAATTCGGCGTCGAAATTCCTGACGACGCAGCGGAAAAGATCGCCACCTTCGGCGACGCCGTCACTTTTCTTGAGAAGGCGCAGGCCGCCTGAGTCCCCCTTGATGGACGCGCGGCCGTCGCGCCGCGCTGTCCCGCCTTGCGGGACGCATCTCCTCGCCGCATCTTTTCGCCAATGAATTTTCTTGAGAGTTGACCATGCGCAGGGTCGTCGTGACCGGTCTTGGCGTCGTGTCGCCGCTCGGATGCGGCGTTGAAACCAACTGGCGGCGTCTTTCCGCCGGCGAACATGGTTTCCGGCGCATCGACATGTTCGAGGTGGACGATCTCGCCTGTCAGATCGCGGCGATCGTTCCGCGCGGCGACGGCGCCAATGGATCTTTCAACCCCGACGACTGGTTCGACCCCAAGGAACAACGCAAGGTCGATGATTTCATCATCTACGGCGTCTGCGCTGCGACACAGGCGCTGAAAGACGCCAACTGGACCGCCGACACGCCCGAGAAACAAGAGACGACGGGCGTCCTGATCGGCTCCGGCATCGGCGGACTGGGCGGCATTTACGAAACCTCCGTCACCCTGCTGCAAAAGGGGCCGCGTCGGGTGTCGCCGTTCTTCGTCTCGGGACGAATTATTAATCTTGTCGCCGGCTATGTCTCGATCCTGCACGGCCTGAAAGGCCCCAATCATGCGGTCGTCACGGCCTGCGCGACCGGCACCCACGCCATTGGCGACGCCGCCCGCATCATCGCCATGGGCGACGCCGAGGTGATGGTCGCCGGCGGCGCCGAATCTCCGGTCAACCGCATTGGCGTCGCGGGATTCGCCGCTTGCCGGGCGCTGACAACGGGCTTCAACGATCGCCCGGATGCCGCCTCGCGTCCCTACGACCGCGACCGCGACGGCTTTGTGCTCGGGGAGGGCGCCGGGTGCGTCGTTCTGGAGGACTATGAACACGCCAGGGCGCGCGGCGCCAGGATATACGCCGAGCTGATCGGCTACGGCATGTCCGGCGACGCCTATCACATCACCGCGCCCACCCCGGACGGCGACGGGGCCTATCGTTGCATGAAGATGGCGCTCAAACGCTCGAACACCTCGGTCTCGGACATTGATTACGTCAACGCCCACGGCACTTCGACGCCGCTGGGGGACGAGATCGAATTGCGCGCCGTCGAGCGGCTTCTCGGCAACGCCGGCGCCAATCTGTCAATGTCGTCGACGAAATCCGCCATCGGGCATTTGCTGGGCGCCGCCGGCGCGGTCGAGGCGGTCTATACAATTCTGGCGATGACGCACGGCGTCGCGCCGCCAACCCGCAATCTCGACAACCCTTCCGTCGAAACGTCTATTGACCTGGTGCCGCATCAGGCGCGCAAGCGCGAGATCAACCTGGCGCTATCCAACTCCTTCGGCTTCGGCGGGACCAATGCGTCGCTGCTGTTCCGCAAGCCGACCTGAGGACCGTCTCTGAGGCTTTTAAGCAACACTTTGCAAAAAACGCTGCAAACATGGCGGTTTGCGCGTTAGGAAATCGTTAACCTTTCCTGTCGTTCCTGAATTCGCCACAATCCAGCCTAGTCTGCGACAGCCATAGGGCGCGTCTTGATCGCGCCTGAAATTGGTGCAGTCTCGCGCCCGAGCGCGAAGGGATTTGGCGTAACGACGATGAGCGAGCCGGAGCAAAAAGACGAGAAGACGACGGACGAAACCATCGTCCAGAAGGACAAGCCGCTCGACGCCGGGACAGAGGCCGCCGCGACGCCGTCCGTCGATGAAAAAGCCGCTGACGGCGTCCCCGCAGAGCTCAAGCAGGACACTCAAGAGCTCAAAGAAGACATTCAACAGACCAAGGAGCCGGCAAAACCCGCAGCCGAGGCGCCGGAGACAAACGCGCCGTCGCCGAAGCGCGAGGCGGCCCCGGTCGCCGCCCCGCGCTCGCCGGTTGTCGACACTTCGCCGCCTGCCCGCAAGCCGGTCGCCGCCCCGAAGCAAACGACCCAACCCAAGGCCCCGCCGGCGCCGCCAAGAAAAAAACGCCGCGACGGAACGCTCTCGGCAATGAGCGGCTTCCTCAGTTTCCTGCTGGTTGTCCTCGTCGCCGGCGCCTTCGGCGTGATTGCGATGATGCACAAACTCAAGGAGCCCGGTCCGCTGACGCAAGACAAGATCGTCTATTTGCCGCCTGGCGGCGAGACATCAGAGATGATCGCGCAGCTTCAGCGCGAGGGCGTCATCGATAATCCATCGCTGATGTATTACACGCTCCTCGTCACCGGAGCCCGAAACAAGATCAAACCCGGCGAATATCTGTTCAAGACCCGGGTCAGCCTGCGCGAAGCCATCGACGAAATGATCGCCGGACGGCAGGTGATGCATAGTTTCACGGCGCCGGAAGGGTTGACCAGCGAACAGATCGTTCAGCGTCTTCGCGAAAATGACATGCTTGCCGGCGACATCGCCGAAACGCCGAAAGAAGGCGCGCTGCTTCCCGACACCTACAAATTCCCGCGCGGCTTCCCCCGCGCCCGCCTGATCGCGAAAATGCAGGAGGATCAGCGCAAGCTTGTTGAACAGATCTGGGCGAAGCGCGACGCCGATCTGCCCGTGCGGTCGCCGCGCGAACTGGTGACCCTCGCCTCGATCGTCGAGAAGGAGACCGGCAAGACCGAAGAGCGTCCGCGCGTCGCCGCCGTGTTCGTCAACCGACTGCGCAAACACATGCGGCTACAATCCGATCCGACGATCATATACGGGCTCGTCGGCGGCAAGGGATCGCTGGGACGCGGCATTCTGCGTTCGGAGATCGAAAAATATACGCCCTACAATACCTATGCGATCGACGGCCTGCCGCCGGGACCGATCGCCAATCCGGGACGCGCGGCTCTTGAGGCCGTCGCCCACCCCGCCGCGACCGACGATCTCTACTTCGTAGCCGACGGCACGGGCGGTCATGTATTCGCCAATTCGCTGGCCAACCATTCGCGGAATGTTCAGCAATGGCGCCGCATCGAGCAGGACAATAAGAGCAAGGCGGGCGAAACGCCCGATCATGCGACGCCGGGCGCAACGGCGCCGGCGGCGCCGAAAAACGACAGGCGCAGCCAGGCGCCGATTGGACGACTGCTCGATTTCGCCCGCGCGCCGGAGGATTATCCCGTCGGCCGGAACATGGCCGCCGACGGCGGCGCCACGCACCGCATCGGGGTCTACGGTCCAGCGATGGCCGCCTTCGTGCTGGGCGGTTATGACGATCCCAGCGAGCCTGCCGCGTCCGACCTTGTCGCCTTTCGGCGGGTGCGTCCCTTCTTCAGCGAAGACGCCGCGCAGCCGCATAATTACCCCTCACGCTTCGACGCCGACATGCTCGCTTCGGCCAACGCCGCCGAGGGCGGCGAGGACTACCGCGGCGATATGGCCCAGGAAAGCGCCGATGGACGGGCGCTGCCGGACGAACCGCCGGCCGTCGACGCCTATCCGGTTTCGCCGGCCCGGCGCGCCGAGCAGAAGGCCCGCGCCGCCCGTCTCGGCCTCGCCGCCGGTTCCGACGAAGTGCCAACCGACGCGCTCGGGGAAAAGGACGCGAGCGGGACGTCCGGCGCGGCCTCCCTGTCCACAGCCGCGCCGCTGGCGCTGTCGCCGGGGGACAAACCCCTCCGGCCCCGGGCTTTCGACGCCTCAGAGGGCACCGCGCTGGATCCGCTGAAGGACAGAAGCTGGGATCTCTCCTCGGCCAAGACTGTTCCCGCGACTGCCAGCCTTCGTTGACGCCCGCGCCAATCGCCGCCCTGGAGCGGAACCCGAAGGAGCAGGCATGACCGTCGCCAGCATGACAGGCTTTTCCCGCGCCCATGGCGCGTTCGGCGCCTGGGCCTACGCCTGGGAGCTTAAAAGCGTCAACGCCAGGGGGCTTGACCTGCGGCTGCGGGTACCGCCCGCCTTCGACGCGGTGGAGATCAAGTCGCGCGCCGCAATTGCGGCGCGTCTGGCGCGCGGATCGGTGGCCGCCAATCTGTCCGCCAAACGCGTGGATGAGACGGCGCCCGCGCGAATCAACCGCGCCGCGCTCGATCGGCTGCTCATGGCGCTGGACGACGTGCCCCTGCACGCCAATCTTCGGCCGGCCGCCCTCGACGGGCTGCTGAGCATTCCTGGAATAGTCGAAATTGCGCAGCCGGAAGAAGACGAGGCGCAGCGGGCCGCACTGGAAAGCCATGTTCTGCGGGCGCTGGACGCGGCGCTGGACGCGCTGCTCGCCGCGCGTCGGGAGGAAGGCGCGGCCTTGACGCGCGTGTTGCGCGCGCGGCTCGATCGTATCAGCGAACTCGCGTCGCAGGCTGACGCTTTGCCCGCCCGTCAGCCCGAGGCGATTCGCGAGCGGCTCGCCCAGCAGATCGCCAGATTGATGGAGAGCGCCGAGGGGCTCGATCCGGCGAGGCTGCACCAGGAAGCGGTGCTGATCGCCGTAAAAAGCGACATCCGCGAGGAGTTGGACCGGCTCAAGGCGCATGTCGCCAGCGCCCTGGACCTGCTTGAGAAGGGCGGCCCGATCGGCCGGCGCCTCGATTTTTTCGCTCAGGAGCTGGGGCGCGAAAGTAATACGCTGTGCGCCAAATCCGGCGACGCCGCGCTCACTGCGTTGGGTCTCGACATGAAAATCGAGATCGAACAATGGCGCGAACAGGTCCAAAACATCGAATAGGCTCATGACCGCCCCGGCGGCGAAGGCCGATGCGGTTGTCAGCCCGTCGTCCCTCGCCTAGAGCATTTCCTCGTCTGATTGAGTCAGACCGTCGCTCTGGTCTTGTGTTTTGACGCGCTTTCTTTCGCCAAACCGTTTGCCGCTTCGGCGGACAGCGCTCTGAGGCAAGGGTCAAGAAATTTCCGGGACGCAAAACCGATGGACACCTCTTTTCCCGCCCGGCGCGGCGTCGTCCTGATTCTGTCCTCGCCCTCCGGCGCCGGCAAGACGACGCTGACGCGCATGATGCTTCAGGATCGCGATCTCGATCTGACGCTGTCGATCTCGGTGACGACGCGGGCGCGACGCTCGAGCGAAGTCGACGGCATCCA
>JBBARD010000025.1:18514-31608 GCA_040399965.1 Methylocystis sp.
TCGAAGACGGAAGGCCAGGGCTCGGTCTCGATCCAGCGCGTCAACAAGGCCGTTGCGATATTGTAGGGAAGATTGGCGCAGATGCGCGCCGGCGTCGCCACGCCCTCGCGCGCCAGCAAATCCGGCAAATCGATTTCCAGCGCGTCGTCCGCCACCACGGTCAGACGACCGGGATAATGCGCGGCGATCTCTTCCAGCGCCGGCAGACAACGCGCATCGCGCTCGATGACGATGACGCGCGCGCCTTGCGCCAGCAAAGCGCGTGTCAGTCCGCCAGGACCGGGACCGATTTCGATGATTGTCGTTTCTGGCGACGCGCCGGCGGCCCGCGCGATCCGCGTCGTCAGATTGAGATCGAACAGGAAATTCTGGCCGAGCGCTTTTCTGGCGTCGAGACCGTAGCGCGCGACGACCTCGCGCAGCGGCGGCAGATCGTCAATCACGACGTCATCCGATCCGCGAGACGGATCGCCTCGATCAGACTTGTCGGATCGGCGACGCCTTTGTCGGCGATATCGAACGCTGTGCCATGATCGGGCGAGGTTCGCACGAAGGGCAGGCCAAGCGTGACATTCACGCCGCGCTCGAACGCCAGCGTCTTGATCGGAATCAACGCCTGATCGTGGGTTGGACACAGCGCGACATCGTAGCCGGCGCGGGCCGCCGCGTGAAACAGCGTGTCGGCGGGAAAGGGACCGCGCGCGTCGATGCCTCTTTCGCGTAAAACGGCAAGGGCCGGCGCGATCACGTCGATCTCCTCGCGTCCCAGCGCGCCATCCTCGCCGGCGTGCGGGTTTAGGCCAGAAAAAGCCAGACGCGGCTGCGGGATTGCAAAACGCCCGGCCATATCGCGGGCGACGATCGTGGCCGTTTCAATGATCAGTTCGCGCGTTAATTGTCTCGGCGCCTCGCTCAACGGAATGTGGATCGTGATGGGAACGACGGCGAGTTCTTTCGCCCACAACATCATCACGGCGCGACAGGGCGCTCCGTAATGTCGTCGCGCCAGTTCGCCCAGAAATTCGGTATGGCCGGGGTGCGCGAAGCCGGCGGCGTAAAGAACGGATTTGGCGATCGGATTGGTCGCCACGGCGCGCGCCGAACCATTGGCCACGCAGGCGACGGCGCTTTCGATGGACTCGATGATCGCCGGCGCGTTGGAGGGATCGGGCTGACCTGCGATCGCCCGGGTTCCGCGCGTCAACGGCGTCACCGGCAGGGCTCGCTCAAAGATCGCCGGCGCGCTCTCGGGCGTTGCGGTCTCGATGGCGATCTCAAGACCAAGCGCCTGTGCGCGATGCGAGAGCAAGGTCGGGTCGGCGACGGCGAAAAAAGCCGGCAATCGCTCTGTTTCACGCGCCCGCCACGCCTTGAGCAACAGTTCGGGCCCAATGCCGGCGGGATCGCCCAGAGTGATGACGAGAGGCGCAATGGTCATGCGAGCAAGGCTTGCAACGGAACTCTCCGCCCGTCAAACGGCAAAAATGAAAAACGCCGGCGCTGCAACGCCGGCGTTTGTTCGTAATCTTCTGACGTAAGACTCCCGTCAGCTATGCGATACGCCTTCCTTGTCGAGCAATTCGACAAGTTCGCCGCTCTGGAACATTTCCCGCGTAATATCGCAGCCGCCGATGAATTCGTTTTTCACATAAAGCTGCGGAATGGTCGGCCAGTTCGAATAGGCCTTGATGCCCTCGCGAATGTCGCCGTCGGCCAGAACATTGATCGCCTTATAGGGCACGCCAAGATGATTGAGCATTTGCACGACCTGCATCGAGAAACCGCATTGTGGCGCCTGGGGCGTGCCTTTCATGAAGAGCACGACGTCGCTGCTCTCGATTTCACTTTTGATCCGTTGATGAATTGCGTCCGACATTTTTCTTCCTTCCATTCGGCGGTCAAGGCGCCGACGATCATGCGTTACCGCAACGAATGAAAAAGCCTAGGGCGCGCGCGTGGTCAAGGCCAGCGCATGAAGCTCCGTGCCCAACCGCCCGCCGAAGGCGGCGTTGACAAGTTGATGCTGTTTCACGCGCGAGAGATCGCGAAAGCGTTCTGAAATCACCGTGGCGGCCCAGTGATCGTCGTCCCCGGCGAGCGCCGTGAGTTCGACGATTGCGTCGGGAAGCGCCTGTTTGATGAGCCGTTCGATTTCGGCGGCGGGCATAGGCATGGTCGCTTTTTCCTCAAAACGAGCGGTCAGCGCCCGAAGGCGTTGTCGTCTCCCGACATATAGGCCGGCAAAGGCGTTTCGAAAGCCGTTTCTAAGGCCGACAGCTCAATCGGTTGCTCCCCCGGCAAGACGAGCGCCGCGCCGCCGGTCGTTCCCAGCGCGAGAAAAGGAACGCCCTTTGCGCCTGCTTCGGCGGCGATCTCGCCGGCCGCTTCGGGATCGAGGGCTAAGAGATAACGCGACTGATCCTCGCCAAACAGCGCCGCATGCGCGGGACAATCGGGGATCCGCGCGATCCGCGCGCCGACGCCGTTTTCCAGCGTCATTTCAGCGAGTGCGACGGCGAGTCCGCCGTCGGACAGATCATGAGCGGCGGTAACGCGGCCCGCAAGGATAAGTTCGCGCACGAAGTCGCCGTTTCGGCGCTCGGCGGCGAGATCGACCGGCGGGGGCGCGCCCTCCGCGCGGCCCACGATATCGCGCAGCCACGCCGATTGACCCAGCCAGCCCGTGGTTAATCCAATCAGGGCGACGACGTCGTTGTCGCGCGTGAAACCGGTATGGGCCGCCTTGCCCACATCGGCGATCACCCCGACGCCGCCAATCGCCGGCGTCGGCAAGATGCCGGCGCCTTGCGTTTCATTGTAGAGCGAGACATTGCCCGACACGATCGGAAAATCGAGCGCGCGCGCCGCCGCGCCGATGCCCTCGAGACAGCCGACGAACTGGCCCATGATTTCGGGCCGTTCAGGATTGCCGAAATTGAGATTATCGGTAAGCGCCAGAGGCGTCGCGCCGCGCACAGTGATATTGCGCCAGGCTTCGGCGACCGCCTGTTTGCCGCCCTCGACGGGATCGGCGACGCAGTAGCGCGCCGTGACGTCCGTCGTCAGCGCCAGACCTTTCGGACCCTCCTTGACCCGAATCACCGCAGCGTCGCCGCCCGGACGTCGCACGCTGTTGCCGAGAATAAGGTGATCATATTGTTCCCAGATCCAGCGTTTGGCGCAAAGATTGGGCGTCGACAGCAGTTTCAGGAGCGCCTCGCGCGCCGGGATCGGCGCGGCGTTGCTGCTTGCGTCCAGCACCGGCTTCTTCGGCGTAGGGACATGAGGGCGGTCGTAAACGGGCGCTTCGTCGCCCAGCTCCTTGATTGGCAAATCCGCCTTCACCTCGCCGCGATGCTTAACAACGAAACGCAGCGTGTCGGTGGTTTTGCCGACAATCGCGAAGTCCAGCCCCCATTTGCGGAAGATCGCCTCGGCCTTTGGCTCAAGCTCGGGCTTGAGCACCATGAGCATGCGCTCCTGGCTTTCCGACAGCATCATTTCGTAGGCGCTCATGCCGGTTTCGCGACAAGGCACGGCGTCGAGATCGAGTTCGACGCCAAGGTTGCCCTTGGCGCCCATTTCGACCGCCGAAGAGGTCAGCCCGGCGGCTCCCATATCCTGAATGGCGATGACGGCGCCCGACGCCATCAATTCAAGACAGGCCTCCAGCAGCAATTTTTCAGAAAAGGGATCGCCAACCTGAACCGTCGGACGTTTTTCCTCCGCGTCCGCCTCGAACGACGCTGACGCCATTGTTGCGCCGTGTATGCCGTCACGGCCAGTCTTCGAGCCGAGGTAGACGATCGGGTTTCCGACGCCCGCCGCCGCCGAGTAGAAAATCGAATCAGCGCGCGCCAGTCCGACCGCCATGGCGTTGACGAGAATATTGCCGTCATAGGCGGCGTCGAATTCGGTCGAGCCGCCGACGGTCGGCACGCCGAAACTGTTGCCGTAGCCGCCGATGCCGGCGACGACGCCCGCCATCAGATGCCGCGTTTTTGGATGGGCCGGCTGACCGAATCGTAAAAGATTCAGACAGGCGACCGGGCGCGCGCCCATGGTGAAGACATCGCGCAGAATGCCGCCGACGCCGGTTGTCGCGCCCTGATAGGGCTCGATGAAAGACGGGTGATTATGGCTTTCCATTTTGAAAACGCAGGCGTCGCCGTCGCCAATGTCGATCACGCCGGCGTTTTCGCCGGGACCGCGAATCACCCAGGGCGCCGTGGTCGGCAATTTGCGTAAATGAATGCGTGATGATTTGTAGGAACAATGTTCGTTCCACATCGCTGAGAAAATGCCGAGCTCGGTGTAGGTCGGCGTCCGTCCAAGCAGCGAGAGAATTCGCGCATATTCGTCGGACTTGAGCCCATGGGCCGCCGCGAGCTCGACGGAAACCGCCGGTTCGGCGGCGACGGCGGGTGATGGCACTTTGAACGCTCCGGCGCGGGTCGATGCTCCCGCTTTGCGCATAGTCTACGAATTTCAGGACGGAATCCGCTTTTCGCTTAGCTCCGCCCCGTCTCCATGGCAATGCCCAAAAATGTTGCCGATTGGTCACATTCACAGAGAATGAAACATAGCCCCTCTAATTATTGATTTACATCAAATCATTTTTGCGAAATCCATAGCAACGTTCTCTCGACCCGGCGCGACGCGTCGTCGTCGTGTCCGTAGCGAAATTTCTTCTGACGGGGGTTCCACATGAAAACGTTAGTTCGCGGCGCCGTAGCCGCCATCGCGATGGGGGCCTCTGCGGTCTCCGCCTTTGCGGCCGATTTGCCGACCCGCAAGGAGGCGCCCGTCGTCGTTGACGACTTCCAGCGCTTCCAGGTCCGCCTGCTTGCTTCAGCCGTTGTGCCGCTGGACGGCACCGCGACGATCTATGATCGCGGCAACGGTTCGCTGATCCCGAATCTCTGGGGCGTCGGCCCCAACCCGACGACCGTTCTGAACGGCACCGGCTACAGCCTTGGACCGGGCAGCGTTTTTTCCGGAGCCGGCACGACGATCTCCTGGTCGGTCGTCCCGTCGCTGAGCCTCGGCTATTATCTGAACAAGAACTGGTCGGTTGAAGCAATCTGCTGCGTGACGCCGCACCACGTTCAGGGCACGGGCTCGATCTTCGGCTCCAGCGTCATCAAGACCTGGGTGTTCCCGCCGTCCCTGACGCTGGTCTATCACTTCACCAATTTCGGCAATTTCCAGCCCTACCTCGGCGCCGGCGTGAACTTCACCGCCTTCTGGGGCACCCGCGGCGGCAATCAGCCCTTCCAGTTCCAGTTGCCGGTCGCGCCGACCGCCGTGACCTGGAACACGGCGACCGCCGCCAGCATCACCCCGTCCTGGGGCGTGGTCGGCCAGGCTGGCTTCGACTACATGCTGAACCAGAACTGGGGTTGGAACTTCGATCTGAAATACATCATGATGGAGCCGAACGCGCATGTGTGGGCGACCAACACCGGAACGCCGTTTGGTCCGCTCAGCGTGCCGCTGGACCTGCAGGTCAAGATCAATCCGCTGGTGATGTCGACCGGCCTGACCTATCGCTTCGGCGGCAGCAAGGAGCCGGGCATCATCAACACGGCGACGGGCGGCGTTCTCGCCAAGGCCGGCGCGCTCCTGCCGCAGTTCTGATCTCAGTCGCGAATGTTTCGGAAACCGGCCCCATGCGGGCCGGTTTTTTTATTGTCTGATTTGAGAAAAATCGTCAGGCGCTCAACATCTGGCACAGGGCGTCGAGCTGATCGAGCGTTTCATAGCGCACGCTGATGTCCCCGCCTTCGCCCTGATGACGGATCGAAACCCGCATGCCCAGCGCATCGGACAATAATTTTTCCATCGCCCGCGTGTTGGCGTCCGTCCCCGCCCCCGGTTGCGTCGAAGATTTGGCGTTTTTCGTCCCGGGGGCCCGCGGGGCCTTGCCGAGCGACTCGACGTCGCGCACCGTCAGGCCTTCCTCGACAATCCGGCGCGCCACCGCGTCGGGATGATCGACGGCGAGCAGGGCGCGGCCATGACCGGCCGAGATTGCCCCTTCGCTCAGCAATTTGCGGGTCGCTTCCGGAAGATTGAGCAGCCGCAGGGTATTGGCGACATGAGCGCGGCTTTTGCCGATGATTTTGGCGATCTCGCTCTGCGAATAGCCAAACTCCGCCGCCAGCCGCTCATAGCCCTTCGCCTCTTCGATGGCGTTGAGATCGGCGCGCTGGACATTCTCGATGATCGCGAGTTCAAGCGCTTCCTTATCGTTGGCCTCCTGGATCACTACCGGCACGTCGATCAGTCCGGCGGCCTGCGCCGCGCGCCAGCGACGCTCCCCGGCAATGATCTCATAGACGTTTTCGACGCCGATGATCGTGCGCACGAGAATCGGCTGAATAATGCCTTTTTCCCGAATGGAGGCGGTCAACTCGGCAAGATCGGCTTCCCGGAACTGGGTTCGCGGGTTACGCGGATTGGGTCTGAGAAATTCGATTGGCGTGCGTCTTGGCCCGCGGGCGCGGGCAGGCGTGGGATCGGACGCGACATCGCCGAGCAAGGTCGCGAGGCCCCGGCCCAGTCGCCGGCGCGAGTCGTCAGCCATTCCATTCTCCATGCTTGAGTCAGGCGGCGCGCAGGCGTTTTTCGCGCTGGATCACTTCCGAGGCCAGCTTGAGATAAGCCTGACTGCCAGAACATTTGAGATCGTAAAGCAGCACCGGCTTGCCATGCGACGGAGCCTCCGACACCCGCACATTGCGCGGGATCATCGTCTCATAGACCTTGTCGCCCATAAAGCGCCGAACGTCCGCCGCAACCTGATTGGCCAGATTGTTGCGCGGATCATACATCGTGAGAACGACGCCGTGGATCGACAAATCGGGATTAAGCGATTGCGACACCTGATCGACGGTGGACAGAAGTTGCGACAAACCCTCAAGCGCAAAAAATTCGCATTGCAAGGGCACCAGCACGGCGTCAGCGCTGGCCAGCGCATTGATCGTCAGCAAATTGAGCGAAGGCGGGCAATCGATCAAAACATAATCGAATCTCGTTCCAGTCCGACCGCCGCTGGCGGCGAGCTCGGCGACAGCGCGGCGCAGGCGGAAAGCGCGGTCCTTCTCGCCGGAAATCTCCAGTTCGACGCCCAGCAAATCGAGGGTTGAGGGCGCAATCGACAGACGCGGCACCGCCGTCGGAACGATAGCCTCGGCGAGACTGCTGTCGCCAAGCATAACGTCATAGGTAGAGATCTTGCGATCCTTGCGGTCGACGCCCAGACCGGTCGAGGCGTTGCCCTGCGGATCGAGATCGACGACCAGCACTTCTTCTCCGACGGCGGCCAGCGCCGTGCCGAGGTTGATGGCCGTCGTCGTTTTACCGACGCCGCCCTTCTGATTGGCGAGGACAAGAGTCCGCGGTCCGATTTTTTGAGAGGTCACGTTTCGTCCCGGGGACACGCCGCTGCCGGTTTCAGGGCCGGCCGACAATGATCAATCGGGCGTCCGGATCCGTGCGGCTTTCGATAGTTCGAAAGGAGAGGTTATCTTTCGCGCTGGCGAGGGTCAATTCGTTTCGCCAGTCGGCCCCTTTCAAAAAGACGCCAATCGCCCGCTTTTGCAGAGAAAGCCGCATCATATCCACAAGGCCCGTCAGCGGCGCCAGGGCGCGGGCGCTGATCGCCTCGGGAGCCGGAGACAAATCCGCAAGAATATTCTCGATTCGGCCTATATGAATTTGCGCCGGCGCCTCTGTTTCACGTGAAACAGCCCGCAGAAAGGCCGCCTTGCGCTGATCGCTCTCAATCAAATGAACGACCGCGCCGGGAGCGCCCTTGAGAAGAAGAGCCGTCACCAGCCCCGGAAAACCGGCTCCCGATCCAAGGTCCGCCCATAAACGCGCCTCTGGAGCGACCGCCAGCACTTGCGCCGAGTCGGCGAAATGGCGCGTCCAGATGTGGTCGAGCGTCCCTGGCGCAACGAGGTTGATCGTTGCCTGCCAGCGACGCAGCAAGTCCTCGTAGAGGCGTAATTCCGGGACGATGGCGGCAAGAGAGGGGCTCATTTCCAGGGCCCGTTCGCGATCGCCGGGTTTCGAGGCTGACGTCACGCCCGACGGGCCCGCGCCGCCAGCAGGGTTAGAGCGGAGGGCGTCATACCGTCGATGCGCTGCGCCTGACCGATGGTGCGAGGCCGCAGAAAGGCGAGTTTGCCGCGCAGCTCCGCCGAAAGACCGGCGATCGCGGCGTAATCCAGCGAATCCGGCAGCTTCAGCTCCTCGTCGCGGCGAAAAGAATCGATATCGGCCTGCTGGCGATCAAGATAGACCGCATAGCGCGCATCCGTTTCAAGCCGCGCGGCGGTTTTGGCGTCGATCGCCGATAATTCCGGCCAGATTGTCGCCAACCGGTCGAGCGTAATGTCCGGAAAGGCGAGAAGCGCAAAGGCGCTGCGTCGCTGACCATCCTGATTGATCGGCAGACCCTGACGCGCCGCGGCCGAGGACGTCAGGGACAGACTATCGAGCAGCGCCCGCGCGCGTCGCTTTTTCTCGGCTTGATCGGCGTAATGCGCGGCGCGAGGCGCGCCAACGCAACCGATCGCCGCCCCACGGGGCGTCAGTCGTTCGTCGGCGTTATCGGCGCGCAACGACAGCCGGTACTCCGCGCGCGAGGTGAACATCCGATAGGGCTCGCTGACGCCGCGCGTCACGAGATCGTCGATCATGACGCCTAGATAGGCTTCGGCGCGATCGAACACCGCCGGCTCCTTGTCGACGGCGCGGCGCGCCGCGTTTAGCCCGGCGACGAGCCCCTGGGCCGCCGCCTCCTCGTAGCCGGTGGTGCCATTGATCTGACCGGCGAAAAAAAGACCGGCGAAAAGTTTGGTTTCGAGGCTCGGAAGAAGCGCCCTTGGATCGATATAATCATATTCGATGGCGTAGCCGGGCTGGAGAATGGCGACTGACTCGAGTCCGGGAATCGCGCGAACAAAGGCTTCCTGCGTGGCGCGCGGCAGCGAGGTCGATATGCCGTTGGGATAGACGGTGTGGTCGTCCAGCCCTTCCGGTTCCAGAAAAATCTGATGTCCGTCACGGTCGCCGAAACGGATGATCTTGTCCTCAATGGAGGGACAATAGCGGGGACCGGAACCGGTGATCGCCCCGGTGCGCAGCGGGGAGTTGTGAAGATCGGCGCGGATCGCCGCATGAACCGCCCCGGTCGTGCGGGTGATGGCGCAGGCGATCTGTCGGTTGACGATCCGGGTCGTCAGCGTCGAAAAAGGCTCCGGATCGTCGTCTCCCCATTGGGTCTCCAGACCTTCCCAGCGAATCGTCCGCCCATCGAGACGCGGCGGCGTGCCCGTCTTCAGCCGGCCAAGCGGAAATCCCGCCGCGCGCAAACGCCGCGATAATCCCTGCGCCGGCGGATCGCCCATGCGACCAGCCGAAAAACGCTCATCGCCAATATGAATCACGCCGCCGAGAAATGTGCCGGTGGTCAACACCACGGCGGCGGCGCGGATTGTCTCGCCGCTGGCGGTGACGACGCCTCCAATCCGATCGTCCTCGACGATCAAATCCTCCACCGACGTTTCGACGACCCACAGGTTTTGCTGTCCGGCGATCGCGCTTTGCATGGCCGCGCGATAAAGCTTGCGGTCGGCCTGGGCGCGGGGGCCCCGCACCGCCGGCCCCTTGGAACGGTTCAGCAGGCGAAACTGGATGCCGGCGGCGTCGGCGACACGTCCCATCAACCCGTCGAGAGCGTCGATTTCGCGAACGAGCTGGCCTTTTCCAAGCCCGCCAATCGCGGGATTACAGGACATGGCCCCGATGCTGGCGCGCGAATGCGTGATGAGCGCGGTGCGGGCGCCGAGCCGGGCGGCGGCGGCGGCGGCTTCGCAGCCTGCGTGCCCGCCGCCAACGACGATCACATCGAAATTATCCCTTGGAAGCGTGTTTGCCATTGGATCAGGATTCGGCGTCTGTTTCACGTGAAACATCCATACTCATTTTCCGATGCAGAAACGAGAAAAAACAGCGTCCAGAATATCCTCGACATCGACGGCGCCGACGATCCGTCCCAGGGCCAGGGCGGCGCGGCGCAAATCTTCGGCGATGAGTTCGAGCGGCTTGCTGGTTGAAATGGCCGCCCTTATCGCAGCATGGGCCGCCTGCGTCGCGTCGCGATGCCTGGCGCGCGCGAATAATGCGCTATCGCCATCGCCCAGCCGCGCCCGCGCCCGCGCCCCAATCTCGGCGAGCAGCGCCTCAAGCCCCTGGCCCGTCAGAGCGCAGAGCGGCAGCCACCCCGGCGGAGGAAGGGCGAGATCGCACTTGGAGGCGACGCGCAAAATGTCGATCACTGCGGCGACAGAGTCCGGCGGCTCCGCGCCATCGGACGACAGCCAGATCGCCAGATCGGCCGCGCCAACGGCGTCGAACACCCTCGCGACGCCGAGCTTCTCGATTTCGTCGAGGGCGTCACGCAGGCCAGCCGTGTCGATGACCGTCACCGGCAGGCCCTCCACATCGAGATGCGCCTCGATCATGTCGCGGGTGGTGCCGGCGCGCGGCGACACAATCGCCAGATCGCGCTGCGTCAAGGCATTAATCAAAGTGGATTTTCCGGCGTTTGGCGGGCCGAGGATCATCACCCGAAACCCATCGCGCATACGTTCGCTCGCTGGATTGTCCTGCAGGGCGGCGCACATCTCGTCACATATCGTCGCCAGCAAAGGGTCGAGCCG
The DNA here is from genome assembly GCA_040399965.1 of Methylocystis sp. Classification (GTDB taxonomy): domain Bacteria; phylum Pseudomonadota; class Alphaproteobacteria; order Rhizobiales; family Beijerinckiaceae; genus Methylocystis. Next base: position 29,251 of record JBBARD010000025.1, read on the forward strand.
TCGCCGGTCGAAAGCATCGACATCGGTCTCGTCGGAAAAATCCAGTTCGGCTTCGACCAGCGACAGCGCCTCGATCAATATGTCGCGCCAGCCTTCGACCTTGCGCCGCAACGCGCCGCCCGCAAGACGCAACGCTTGTCGCCGCTGAGCTTCGGTCTGCGCCTCGATCAGATCGGCGAGCGCTTCCGCCTGCGAGAGATCGAGCTTGCCGTTGACGAAGCCGCGCCGGACGAATTCGCCGGGCTCGGCGGGGCGCAGGCCGGGCAGGCGCGCGAGCGCCGCCAGAACCCCATCGACCACCGCCCGCCCGCCATGAATTTGAAATTCGGCGTAATCTTCGCCGGTCGCGCTCGCCGGCGCCGGGAAATAGAGAACGATGCATCGATCCAACAGCTCGCCGCTGCCGGGATCGCGCAGCGCGGCGTAACGGGCGACACGCGGCGTCGGCAATCCCTCGGCCATCTTCTCGACGACGCCCGATGTCTGCGGCCCGGACATCCGGATGATCGCGATGGCGGCCTTGCCGACCCCGGCCCCGAGCGCGAAGATGGTCGCCGGCGCCGTCTCAGACATCCGCCGAGCCCGCGGGCGCGCTGCGCGCGGGCGCGACGGCGCCGCCGCCGAGCAGTTTTTGACGGTAGATGCGTCGGAAGGCGAGCGTCGGCGCATCGGTGCGCACCGAGGCCTCCTGTCCCCCTAATGGAATCGCGGCTGGCAGCGACGACTCGACGATCTGCTGATCCTCCCGCGCGATCCGGCGGTTCATCCAGCGAAACACCGGATCGAGCAGAGAGGATCGGGCGAAATTACGCGCCGTCAGTAGCACCAGCCGGGTCGTCGTTTCGTCCTGCGGAATACTGATCGCCGAGAGCCGCAAGAGTTTGCCGGGCGGATCGATAAACAGCTCCATGGCGTTGGGAAAACGATAGGCGAGATGGCTCGGTCGCGGCGCGCCATCGACGCTGCCCCAAATATGCGCGCCGAAGGGCTCTTCCTCCCAGCGCAGGTCCATCCGGCGCCCGCCCGCCGGGCCGACCTGTTTGCCGATTGTTTTGCGGTGCACAAAAGGAAGATGCGGCATGTCGAGCATGTTCTCCATGACGCGCGTCCAATGCGCCCGCCAGGTCACCGATTGCCCGCAGACAACCGCGCCATCGATCGAAAAGGTTTCAGAAACAATCGGCTCCGACCCGGTCTCAAAACCGGTGAAGAGCCACAAGAGCCCGCCGGCCTCGCGAACCGGCAACACATGGGCGCCAAGATGATCGGTTTTGGCGTCCGGGTTCCAGGGCACATGGCAGTTGCGCCCCGCGCCGTCGAAGCGCCAGCCGTGGAAGGGACATTCGATCTCGCCGCCGGCGACGCGTCCGAGCGACAGCGCGACGCCGCGATGCGGGCATTGATCAATCAGCGCCACGGCCTTGCCGGCGGCGTCGCGGAAAAACACGACGCGTTCGCCGGCGACCGTCATCGCCAGCGGCTCGCCGGCGCGCACATCGCTGGCAAGACCGACGATGGTCCAGACATTGGCGAAATTGTCGAACATCGAGACTCCTTGCCATCGCGGCGCGCAAGTCGCAATCTGGGATCGTTTTTAACCGGTGACCTTTCGATAACCACGCACTCGTTTCTCAACCTCGATCTCGATCTACCTTTGCTGGGGTTTTATTTTCTCGCGCCGATTCTTGTTATCATCGTGCATATATTCGCGCTGTCGAAACTGGTGATGCTCGCTGAAAAGGCGAAGCGGTTTTTGCAGGCGCTGGAAAAATTGCCCGCCTCGCAAAGCGCGAGAGAAATTGCGGCGATCCTTGCCGAGCAATATTTTCGTGAAGTTCTGGCGGAGCCGAGGGAAATTTCGCATGGCCAACGCAGACCAGGGGTGTCTTTATGCAATCGGCGACAACGTCCACAAACTTATCGACGAGTTACTGACATCCGGGAACAAATCGGACTTTTCTGTTTCATAAAAACCTCACACCGAGTGATGCGAGCCGTCACCTCGTGATCAGACATGCTATGGAGAGGAAACCGCCGCCCAAGACCGCCCCGGCCAAACCCGCGAAGGCGAAATAATCTCCGCCGCCCGCGTTACGTATTCATCGAATCGAAGAACGCCTGATTGCCCTTCGGCGTCTCGCGCAGCTTGCCAAGCAGGAATTCGATGGCGTCGACCGTGCCCATCGGATTGAGAATGCGGCGCAGCACGTACATTTTCTTCAAAATGTCCGGCGCGACGAGCAGGTCTTCCTTACGGGTGCCGGAGCGGGTGATGTCGAGCGCCGGGAAGACGCGCTTGTCGGCGACCTTGCGGTCGAGAATGATCTCGCTGTTGCCGGTGCCCTTGAACTCTTCGAA
>JBBARD010000026.1:0-10134 GCA_040399965.1 Methylocystis sp.
TAGAAAGTCGTGGACTTGAATGTAGTGCCCAGGGATATCGGATACAGTCGGCCGTCGATGGACAGCCTCTTGCCTTGTCGACAGCGCTAAAGCCAGATGAAATTGTATGAGCTTGATCTCCATCAACCAGCCTGATCCCGTTCCCGAGAGATTCAACCTCGCGCGTTACTGCCTCGCAGATAATGCGCGACTGCGGCCGGAGGCGATCGCCATCACTGTGGTTGGCGATGATGGCGCGCAACGGTGGACCCATCGGGAATTTGACCTCAACGTTCGGCGTCTCGCCGCCGGCTTGCAGAGTCTGGGCCTCGCGCCTGGCGCGCGGGTGATGATTAGGATGGGCAACGAGGCCAATGCGGCGCTTGCCTATTTCGCGGCGATCGCCGGGGGTTATGTCGCGCTGCTGGCCTCGTCGCAACTCACCTTCGAGGAAGCGGATTTTCTGCTCCGTGATTGCGGGGCCGCCGTAATCGTGCTCGGACCGGCCTACGAGTCAGAAGCGCATGGGGCCCCCGGCGTTGTCGTCTTGCGCGGCGCCGAACTATCGACGCTGGCCGGGCATGCGCCGCTTGAGGATTTTGCGGACACCGCCGCCAACGATCCCGCCTATCTTGTCTACACCTCCGGCACGACCAGCCGCCCCAAGGGCGTATTGCACGCCCAGCGCGCGGCGTGGGGACGGCGTCCGATGCGCGCCCACTGGACGGGGCTCGGGCCTGGCGATGTGATGCTGCACGCGGGCGCCATCAACTGGACCTACACGCTCGGCGTCGGCATCGTCGATCCCTTGTCGTCCGGCGCGTCGGCAGTGCTGTATAATGGACGCCCTGATCCAGCGATCTGGCCGGCGTTGATCGCGGCGCACGCCGCGACAATTTTCGCCGCCGTGCCGGGGGTCTATCGACAAATCCTCAAATACGGGGCGCCAGAGCGCGCCGATCTGTCGAGCCTGCGTCACGGGCTTTCGGCCGGCGCGGCCTTGCCTCCTGGATTGCTGGAGGAATGGCGCGCGCGAACGGGCAAGGAAATCTTCGAAGCTTTCGGGATGAGCGAAATCTCGACCTTCGTCTCCAGCGGACCCTCGACGCCGGTCAGGGCGGATTCGCCCGGACGCCCGCAGCCGGGCAGGGTGGTTGCGGCGCTGCCGCAAGAGGGCGGAGAGACGCCGCTGCCGGTCGGACAGACCGGGCTGCTGGCCGTCCATCGCGACGATCCCGGCATGATGCTCGGCTATTGGAATCGGCCAGATGAGGAGCGTGAGGCCTATCGCGGCGACTGGTTTGTTTCCGGCGATCTCGTCGAATTCGACGCTGATGGCTATCTGTGGCGACATGGTCGCGCGGATGAAGTCATGAACGCCGGCGGATTTCGTGTTTCGCCCGCCGAGGTCGAAAAATGTCTGCTTGCGTTCGACCACGTCGCCGAAGCGGCGGCGGCGGAGCGGCCGGGACGGGACGCTGAGAGCACCATCATCAAGGCCTATGTGGTTATGCGCGACGGGACGCAAACGGACGAAGAGGCACTGCTGGCGCATTGTCACGCGCATCTTGCGGCCTACAAGCGCCCCCGCGCCGTGGTCTTTCTCGACGCGCTTCCCCGCAACGCCAACGGCAAGCTCAACCGCAAGGCGCTGCCCTGAGCGATCCGGGGAAAAAGCGACCTCCTGATTCTTGACGTCGACGCTCCTCAAATCAGCGATTCCCGCCTGGAAACTGACCGCCACATGAACGGCGTCGCCAGACTGCGTTCAGACTGAATGTGGCAATCATTGTCTTGTCTGAGAGAAGGAAATCACACGTCAGACATACGAATTCGCGCTCACCGGCCTGTCCGGGCGGCGCAGTCGCTATCCGCCGCCGCATCCCGCCCCTCTCACGCAGCGGTGGATCAGGAGCCTCCCGGAGAAATCCGGGAGGTTTCCCTGACCTGGAGCATTTCCCGGTCTGATTGAGTCAGACCGGGGCTCTAACACTTTTGTTTTGTTCCGCTTTCTTGCGCCGAACCGGTTTCCGCTTCGGCGGAACGCGCTCCAGACCGTCACGGCCCTCGCCCGTCGGCGCATCGAAGAAACGCGTTACAAAATTGCGCCTTAGCGTCGCGAGGCGCGCCTGATTTAGTTTTTTGTTATTTATGTAATTTCTAGTTTTTTTACCTAAAAGAGGCGGAATTCTTGAATTTTTGAGCGATGGACCTACGCGAGTTCGCTTGTCTAGGCTAGAATGTGTGTTGCGGCTTCTACTCAAAAACGTAAAAATGAAACAAAAACAGAGCCCAACAACGTATCCGGGAGGACAGCTTTGACTTTAGCCCTAGAAGACGATTCCGACAGTCGCGTGCGCGGTCGGGATGCAAAGGCGCTTGCGCGCCGTATGGCGGCTCTCAAGGCCGAAGCCAAGGAAAAAGGGTATTTCGTCGTTCCATTGTGGGAGCAGGCCTTTCGCATAGGTGAATTGTTGCTGATGCCCGCGATCGCCTTCGCCCTCTTGACGCAAGGCGGTCTCGCGGCGGCGCTGGGGGCGATTGTGCTGGGCGTCCACTACCCTCGCACGGCCTATCTTTCACACGACATCGCCCACGAGCAGTGGGGGCCGCGCAAGGAGAAATTCGCGCAATTCATGTTCATGCTCGCCGAGATCACGCAGGGCTTTGGCCCCACCTGGTGGGTGGAGAAACACGAACTGCATCATGCTTTTCCCAACGCCTGCAAAGCCGGGCAGGATGGCGAATTGATCCCGATTGACGGCGACATCGACGCGCGGCCTTTTATCGTTTGGGACAAGGCGCTCGCTGATTTCAACCTGAACTGGAAAACAGAAACGGGGCGCTCAATCGCGCTAATGCTGGCGCGTATTCAGAAGTTCCTGTTTTTTCCGATGTTAGCAATCGCAAGATTCAACTGGAGTTGGCAAAGCATCGACGTCGCTTTCCGCAACGGTCAGAGACTTGAGGGGGGGCTCTGCATTGCTCACTGGGTGCTGGGACTGACGCTGGCCGGCTATCTGACGCCCGGCGCCGCCTGGACCGGCTGGGTCTGGTTTCTGGTCGCGCAGCTGATCGGCGGACTGATTCTCGCCTGCGTCTTCGTGCTGAGCCATACTGGCATGGAGGTTTATGACGCCAGCGACGCCGAGGGTTTCTACGACCGTCAGGCGCGCTCTACGCGCGATACGCCCACTTCCGCGTTTTTCGACTGGCTGGCGGGCGGCCTGAACAGCCAGATTGAGCATCACATGTTCCCGACCATGGCGCGCCGCAATCTCGCCCGCATGCGGGAGCCTACCCGTCAGGCGATGATCGAATGCGGCTACAGCTACGACTCGATCACCAATCGCGAGGCGATGCAGGAAGTGCTGCGCGCTCTGAAAGAGGCGTCAGAGGCCATGGTGACGACCGCCAGCGCCCGTCAGGCCCTGCGCGCGCCGGGATTCATGGGATAAGTCAAAATCCATAAAAAACAAAAACCGGACGGTCTGGCGCCAGATCGTCCGGTTTTATAACCACGAACAGTGCGCTCGCTTTGCTTCCGAAGTCACATTGGCCGCAGGCCAAGACCTTTTCCCGCAGCGCCATCGCGTCGCCAGATATTATTCTCGCCGCGCATGAGTTCGATCTTGTGGCCCTTGCGCGCGGTCAGGACGATGTTGCCGGATTCAGACCGCCAACTCATCGGATCGAATACGACAATGCCATTGTCCCGACACGCGGGCGCTAGCTGCGCCTTCCCGCCGGGATGCAATGTGACCATGCAATTTGTATCCTTGTCATCGCGCAGGACGGCGTAGCGCCCGGTCTCGGCGCCTTTGGCGCCCGGATTGGGCCTGCCAGCCGCCAGCGCAGACTGACAGGTCGTCATGGCGAGCGCGGAGGCGAAAATTCCGCCTGAAAGAACAAGGCGGGTGGTCCTGATCGTCATGAACGGAGCTCCAAACTAGGATATTATGATCGAGAAGCGTCGACCCAACGCCTTTCGCCTCTTCGCCCTTTGCAAGTTTCGACCATCCGGGTCTGGCGTAAGCGACCAGGATCCGAACCCGTAAAGGCGGCAGTGGGTGACAGATGGCCTCAAAAGGTGTGGAATTCAATTATCAATCATTGATTCGCACCTTGAATAACGTCACACATCACTCGAAACCGCAACACAGTCAGCTTCAGGACTTCCCAGCTTCATGAGCGCAGCAAAAGCCACTGCTCCCGCCTTACCGGTCGACGACAAGCGGCGCGCCCATGAACCCTCCATGGAGGAGATTCTAGCCTCGATCCGGCGGATCATCACTGACGACCAAAACGCCCGGCGGGGAGAGCGCCAACAGGATGCCTTATCCGAGCCGGAAGAGACCCATTACGATGCCGAACCGACGATAGAGGCGCCGCATGGCCTCTCCTTAGAACCGTCTTCTGAGCCGGACATCCGGCTTGGGGTCGAACCAGCGGACGCCGACAGCCCCGAGGACAGGCGGGACAATTTCCTGCGCCACCTGAAGGCGTCGAGCGAGGCGCAGAGTCGCGGGGCCTTTCGTCAGGCCGCTGAAATCCTTGAGGCGGCCGAACGTGAAATCGTCCGGTTTGATCCCCCTCAGGCCCACATGCGCGCCGCTCCCGGAGCGCCTGCGATTGCGCCGGACGGGGATGAACTCTCGCCGCTGGTCTCCGACGCGACAGCGGCGACGATCGCCGCCCAGTTTGAGTCCCTGGCGGCCAGCCGCTTGTTCAGCGTTGACAGTCGCATGGAAGACCTGGCCAATGAGCTGCTGCGACCCATGCTGCAGGAATGGCTTGACAACAATCTCCCGTCAATTGTCGAAAAACTCGTTCGCGCCGAGATCGAACGCGTTGCGCGTGGGAGACGCAACTGACGCCTCAGGGCTGTTAACCTCGTTTACACCATGACCAACCCATAATGCGGTCATGTCTTTACGCCGTATCTTTTCCCGCCGGGTGTTTTATTCCCTCGCTCTGGTCACCATCGCAAGCATGGCGACGAGCTTTTTTTATTGGCACGCCGTCCACGGACAGCGGGGACTCAAAGCCGGTGAGGAATACGAACAAAAGCTTACCCTGCTTAAATTTGAACGCGATATGCTCAAACTTCAGAGGCTGCAAATCGAGCACAGATTGGCCTTGATCAAAGGCGAGAAGGTCGACGCCGACATCCTTGAGGACGAAGTGCGCAAAACGCTGGAACGCGTGCACAAAAACGAGGTTGTCGTGCTGATGACTCCGCCGGATCAGCAATGATCTCGTGTATTATCGGGAAAAATATCGCGCCGTAATCGTCGATGGTCCCTCACAGAAAACAAGATCGCGCTCGACCAGATCCTCCAGATGCGCGAGCACCGTCATCGCCGCCGCGCCATGCAGGCGAGGATCAACTCCGGCATAAATACGACTCACGATCTCGCCGATCGAATGGTCTCCATCCGCGATGCGCTGGAGGATTGACGCTTCACGCGCTCGACGGTGATTGTAGAGCGCCCTCAGATAGCGTTGCGGACGTCGGATCGGATCGCCATGCGCAGGCCAAAGCACCTGATCGTTACGTAAACGCTGGCGCTCCAGCGATAACATGTAATCCCGCATAGATCCGTCCGGCGGCGCGATAACCGTCGTCGACCAACGCATGACATGATCGCCCGTGAACAGAGCGCTTTCCTCCAAAAGCGAGAAACACAGATGGTTCGCCGTATGTCCGGGAGTCGCGAATGTCTCCAGTGTGACGTCGCCCAGCGAGAGCCGGGTCGCCTGGGTGAGGACAATATCGGGCGCGTAATCTCGGTCATGCGCGGCGTCGAGGCCGACGCCCGTCACGCCATTGTCCTGTGGGGGGACATAGGGGGCGCATCCGACGACGAGAGCGCCAGTGGCTTCCCCGAGCAGGCGCGCGGCAGGCGAATGATCGCGGTGGCTATGCGTCACCAGAACATAACGCAACCGGTCTTTCGCCACCGCCGCCAGCATCGTTGCGACATGGTCGGCGTCGGCCGGCCCCGGATCAATGATGGCGACATCGCCATCGCCTACAACATAGGCGCAGGTTCCAGTGTGGGTGAAGGGTCCGGGATTGGGCGCGACGATCCGTCGGATGCGGGGAGAGACCTGTTCGACCACAGGCCGTCGCGCCCCGGAAACAACCGCGCTTGTCATGACAGAAGTCTATTCATGATGTCATGATCATAAACTTGCTCGAAGGTTGAGCAAGACGTTTCACCCGGACTAGGCTCAATGATATGGTTCGAATAGGATATTATCCGGGTCGACCGATTTGGAGTGAGGCATGTTAAAGTCGCTGTTCAGGTTTTGGTCGCCGATCTTTCTGGTGATCGGCGGCTTGTCTTCGACGGCGTCGTTCGCCGCTCCAAATACCAGCTTTCCCTGCTCAAAACGGTTGTCGCCCGACGAAAAGGCGATTTGTCAGGACCCGCGCCTAACGACGCTCGATCGCATCGCCAATCAGGGATACCTTTTCCTGCGCGCCAAACTTGGCAAGTCTCAGGCTAACAAAATTAACCTGCCGCTGATTCGACAACGCCAGAAATGCAAAACAGATATTGTCTGCATCGAGAAAGCGCAGCGCGAGTCGATCCGCGTCTTCAATCAAAATGGCGCAAAGCTCGAAATCCCGGATCTGGCCCCAGTCCAGACGGTCAATCGTGAACAGCCAGCCAGGGCAGCCCAGCCGGAGACCCCTCCCGAGCCTGCGCCGCAGCAGGAGCCCGCGACGTCCCCTGAAGCCGTCACGGCTTTGAACAATCCTGCGGAGAGATCTCCCGAACCCGCGCCCGTCGTCGAAAGGCCGGCGACCTTGCCCGAAAACCCGGAGCCTGCCCAGGAAGCTCCGGCTCCAGCCGATGCGACTGCAGCGACCGTAACCCCTGCGTCCCCGCCGTCGGCGACGACGCCCGACGCCGATACCAAGGCGACAGAGACGGCTGAGGCGCCTCAGGAACCCATCGACCAACCCATCGACCAGCAGCCCGTTGAGACCGACGGAAAGTCGGCGGCGAACGATAATGAGCCATCGCAGGAGAACGCCCAGACCGTCGCCGAGGCGGCGCCAGAGGCAAAGGGCCCTCGCGAATGGCGACCGGAGATGGAAAAGGAAATCCGGGCCGAGTCCGAGCTGGAATCCTCTGCGACGGACACGCTGACCAGAGAAATCGCTGAGGCAGAGCAGATCAAGCCTTTGACCAGGCAGGAGAGACAGGCTCTCGAAAACACAAGGAGCAAGCATCGCACCGCATTCATGCTGGCGGCGATCCTTTTCGCCCTTGTCGTCGCCTACGCCATCAGCAAGTTGAAACGCGACCCCGGTCTGAGCGCGACTGCAGCAAGGCCAGCGGCTCCCAGGGTTGATCCGCAGACAACGATTACCAAGGCGGCGTCGACGCCGATATCCCCGCCGCCCGCGCCGGGTCCGGCTCCCGCAATCGACATCGTTGCGGAACCTGCTTCAAAGCCCGTCGCCAGCGCGAGGCCGACCATCGGAACTTCTTCCGTCCAGTCGCCGCCCGGGGCCTGGGTCTGGACCCAATACAAGGGCATGCTCTGAGCGCCGGCGACTGACCTCATGATCCTTGTCGACACGGCGGCGACCGGAGAAATCTCCGCCGCGCTCGAAAACCCAGCCGTTAGCGGCTTTACCACCAATCCCAAACTGATCGCTCAGGCGGCTGGCCAGGATATTATTTCCGCCGGCGATTACCGATCTTTTTGCGAGAAGCTTTGCCGATTTGCGGGCGCCGAGCAACGCGTCCGACACTTGATGATCCAGACGATAGGCTCAACTTCGCAAACGCTGGAACTGGCCGGCGCATGTCAGGAGCAATTGGCCGCTGCGGGATCGGTGTCTTCGTCGAAGGCTTTGTGGATCAAGCTGCCGCCAGGGATTGAGGATTTGCGTTGTATTGAGGAGCTTCGTCGCACGGGGTGCAAAACTCTTGTCACTGCGGTTTTCACTCCCTCGCAGGCCTTGATGGCGATGGAGTCCGGCGCCGACGGCATCGCTGTTTATTTCGGTCGGCTGATGAAAAACGACGTCGAATGGGATCGGCGACTAAAGACCATCGTTGAGATCGTGCGCGCGACTAACGCCCTTCTGCTGCTGGCGAGTCTCTCCAAGCCGGCTCTGGTCGCGCAATCGCTCGAATACAGCATGGACATCACCGTTCCGCCGGCGCTTATTCCTGGATTGATGCATGCGCCGCTTTCGCAAGCGGCGATGGAGGAATTTGCAGGTTTCGTCGAAACAGATTGACCTGAATTTTATCTCTGCCGCAAATTAAGCAACACCCGGTGCGCCCGCACGCCGGTACAACTTCCTTCGCTCTCATTACAAAACCGTACCAGCACGGCGCCGGGTCGGCGTAGCGGTGAGGGGGGCTGGGGCGAGGGATGAGTCGAGTTCGACGCGTTTCCGTAAGCGTCCGTCAGCTTCCAGGCGTCGGCGTCGACGCCGCCCTCTACCGGCGAGTCCGGGCTCCACATCAGTTCGAAATGCGTAAAGCCTCTCTCTTCCGCCAGCAGCGCAGCGCGAAGCAAGATCAATTCCCTGCGTCGGGCAAAACTCTGATGTTTGCCGACCGGCGGCTCGATCCAGGCGGAACCTTCGTCCGCCGTTTGCGCCTTTGCCGCAGGAGTGAGCAGAACAAGGGCGGCCAAGACGCAGAACGATGGTTGTTTGTTACGGTTCATTGACGGAGGCTCGGCAGGGCTGCCCGCGCCAGGGAGACGCCGGATATGAAAAAACCTCCCGCCGGCTGGCGGGAGGTCGTTGCATGGTCAAACGGATTATTGCGCGGGGGCGTCTGCCGCCGGCGCTTCTGCGGGCGCGGCGGGCGCGGCGCTTTCACCGGCGGGTTTGGGCTTCGGCTTGGGCTTCGGCTTGGGCTTCGGCTTCGGCTTGGGCGTTGGCTTGGCGGCTGCTTTGGCGGGGGCGGCCTCCGTCTGGGCGGCGGGTGCGGCAGGCGCAGCCTCGGCGGCGGCCGGCGCAGCGGGCGCAGGAGCTTCGGCGGCGGGCGCGAGAGGCGTCGCAAGCGGGGTTGCGGCCGGTATTTCGGCGGCGGGCGGAGCCGCAGGGGCCTCGGCGGCAGGCGCCGACTCCGCAGCCGGAGCCGCGGGGGTCGCTTCTGCCGCAGGAGCGGGCGAAGCGGCGTTGGGGTCCGCCGGCGCTTCGGCGGTCGGAGCCGCCGCGTCGGCAGGCGGCGCTTCCGCCGCAGGCGTTTCGGCCGGGGTCTCTTCCGGCGTTTCTTTGGTCGCCTCGTCTGGCTTTTTGTTGAGTTTTTCCTTCAGGGACTGGAGACGGCTCTCCATACCCGAACGCAGATCGCTCGGACCAGTCAGAGCGCCTGCGCCATAGCCGATGGCTCCCGCCACAACGGCTGTAATGATTGTCGAAATGCCGCTACGCGCCATTTTTGACCTTTCCGAAAAATGCCCGGGGTATCGGGCGATAGAGGGTGTCACTTACGCGAAACATGCATGAAAAGCGTACGCTAATCTGACGCGCATCAAGCCAAGAGCCTTATGAATCAGCCAAAAATATGAACAAACTGCTCTCATGATTGATAAAATGACTATGGGCATTAGCGGTCACGTTCTCTCCCCAAGGCTGAATAAATTTCATAAAATATATATATTTCAATATTTTAAAGAATTTAACAGCTTATCCGGCGACGTCGGAAATAACGCCATAGCCTCCCGCTTGAGAACGCCGCCCCTGATTTCCATAGCGGCAAAGGGAGCCGCTGAGAGAATCGCGCGGCTCGGCGTCATGATCTGACCGATCCGTATCGACAGTTCCTCGATCGGAGCGGCGAACACCATTCGGCGAACGCCGCACCAGAGCAAGGCGCCCATGCACATGGGGCAGGGCTCTCCCGTCGTATAGATCGTTGTTGTCCTCAGTTCAGCGGCAGGATGCCTGGAAATAAAATCACGGATGGCCATCATCTCGCCGTGCGCCGTCGGATCGTTCAGCCGGACCCCGGAATTATGTCCGCGCCCGACGATCCGCCCCTCGCTGACGATCACGGCGCCAAAGGGAAAATCGCCAAGGGCGGCCTCCGCCAACGCCTCGCGCATGAAGGCTTCGTCCTCGTCCTTTTCAGCGCTCGCCAACTCCAGACTCCGATGCTTGTT